>NZ_JACUUE010000014.1 GCF_014859475.1 Rhodoferax sp. | reverse complement strand
CCCTGACCCCGGGTGCGGGTGCGTGCGCCTGCGCCCGCCAGGGCAACAGGCTCAGGGCGAGCCCGATAAGCAACACATGCCAGCGCAGGATCATGCAGGGGTCAACGCTCAGTTATCGAGCCGCAGGGTGACATAGGCGCGCCGCTCGAAGGCAAACGACTTGTAGAAGTCGGCCTGTGCCGCCCCCTGGTTTTGCACCGTGAGTGCGATTTCACCCGCCCGACGGCCGAAATGAAGCGTCTTGCTCAAGCGCCAATCGGTTCGCGTGATGAATTGTTTGTATTCGCCTGTTCTTTGCAGTCTGAACGGGTTGCTGTTTTGATGACTGATGGAAAAACCCCAGCCGTTGGGAAATTGTTGCGAGAAAAACACATTGCTGGCAGCCTCGGGCATCGTGTTGCGCAAGTCTTGCTTGGTCGGCGGGCTCGGAAAAGCCAATTTGGTAAACGACTGGTTAACCCCCAGTTGGGCACCTCGCCATGGGCGGCCCGTCCATTGCAGCTCGATGCCGCGCAACGTCAGACTGTCGCCATTGACGTAATCACGCAGCCCGGTAAAGGGTTTGCCGTCAATCTGCGCATCGTATCTCGTGGCCTGAATCAAGCCGCTCATCGACTCATCAAAAAGGCGCACATCAAGGCTTGAGTTCAACCAGGCATAGTTGCCGTAGTAGCCCAGCTCGCGGGTGAGCACGGACTCGGGCACCACATTGCCACGCGCCAAATAGAGGATACCGAACACTTTACCGTTGGCCGAGTAGCGCACATCGCTACTTGTTTCGAACTCACTGGGGGGCCGGAACGACCTGGCCATGCCGGCGCGCAGCGTCTGGCCGCGGGCAACGTGCCAGTTCAGCATCAGCCGGGGTGCCAGGCTGGAACCGCTGGCACTGCTGTGCTCGGCCATCACGCCAGCATTGAGCAACAGCTCGGGGTGGATGCGCCATTCAGCATGGGCGAACAGGCGCGAGAAATCGGTCACCAGCGGCTCGGACGTGTTGTACACCGGCAGCGATTTCACCGATTCGCGGCGCAGTTCTGCTCCCCAGACCATGCGCACAACCTGACCCAGGCGCAGCGTGTGCTGCGCCGTCAGGGAATCGTTGCTGGCGGTGCCGCTGAAATCAAAATCGACTTTTGGGGCCAGCAGAAAAGGCGCTACATCGCGGTAGGTTTCCTGATTGTGCGCAAACACCAGCGCCAGGTCCTGCTCGGGGCTGAGCACCTTGTTCCAATCCACTTGCACAAAACTGGAATCATAAAAGGTGTCGCGCAAGGGTTCTAACGGATTGTTGGCAAAGCCACGCCCGGCAGCAATGTCCATCCAGCCAGCGCGCAACTGCACGTCGGTGTTGCCCGACACGCGCCAGTCCGATCTGAAATTCACCCGCCTGACCCGGTTGTGGCCGTTGGCACCGGTCAAGCCGTCGTCTCCCTGCTGGTCGATACCAAGGCGCATGCTGCTGTTTTCAAGGCGCCAACCCAGCCCCAGTTGGGTGTCCTTGATACCGTTTTCGCCCTGGTTGACCCTGACGTTTACCCCCAGGGTAGCGGCGCTATGCCGGGTCACGATGTTGACCACGCCGAGCATGGCGCGCGCGCCGTAAGCCACCGAATTGGCGCCGCGCAGCACCTCGATGCGCTCGATGTCTTCCAGCGCCACCGACATCAGGCCGGGTGCGACACTGCCGGCCACATAGGTCGAATAAACCGAGCGGCCGTCCACCAGCACCTGAATACGCCCGGAGTAGTGGCCAAAAACACCGTGGTAGCTGGCCTGCGGCGCATCGGCTTCAAACGACATGCTGGTTTGAAAACCGGGCACCAGGCGCAGCAGATCGGGCACATCGCGGGCACCGGAGCTGCGAATAAAGTCGCGGTCGAGGATGGTGACCGCACCCGGTGTTTCATCGAGGCGCTGCGGCATGCGCGACACCGACAGCACGATCGGCATGTCATCAAGAAAATCTTTTTCGGAAACACCCGTGGTGCTCTGCGCCCATCCCGCAGGCGCGCCCAGCAGGCAGGCCAGACCAAGCAGCAAAAAAAAATTGGTTCGGGATGGCGGTTGAACTATTTTTCATGCCGCCATTCTGCCTCCACGCATGCCTGTTTTGGCTTACAGCGCCGCCGCCAAGGTTCAAGCCGGGCTTGCCACCACCCTGCCCGCTTCGATCGTGATGCTGCGCGCGCAGCGTTCTGCCATGGCGCGGTCATGGGTGACCAGCAGCAGCGTGGTGCCAAGCTCGCGGTTGAGCTCGAACATCAGGCCCATCACCTTTTCGCCGGTGGCAAAGTCCAGGCTGCCAGTAGGCTCGTCGGCCAGCAACACCGCCGGTTGCACCACAAAAGCCCGCGCCAGCGCCACGCGTTGCTGCTCACCACCCGAAAGTACCTTGGGGTAATGCCCCAAGCGCTCGGCCAGGCCCACACGCGCCAGCATCTCGGTGGCCAGTTTGCGCGCCTGCCGACGCCCCGCCAACTCCAGTGGCAGCATGACGTTTTCCAGCGCCGTCAGATTGCCCAGCAACTGAAAACTCTGGAACACAAAACCGAGCTTTTCGGCACGCAGCGCGGCGCGGTCGTCCTCGCTCATGGCAAACAGGTCTTGGCCCGCCAACCGCACGGTGCCGCGGCTGGGCGTGTCCAGGCCGGCAATGATCGACAGCAGCGTGCTCTTGCCCGAACCCGAAGCACCGACAATAGCCACTGTTTCACGCGACTGCAGGGCAAAATCGATGTCCTGCAAAATCTCCAGAGTGCCGGTGGCATCGGTCACCGACTTGAATACGTGCTCTACCGAGATAATGACATCAGACATGAACTTTTCTTTGCAACAAAACCATTTGAACCGACGCCACTGTATCGCGCTCGCGGCAATCCTCGCTGGCAGCGGGATTTGTAGCAGCGCGCTGGCCGTTGTCAACCCGCCGGCGCACCCCGTCAACACCATTCTGGTGCTGGGTGACTCCTTGAGCGCTGAATACGGCCTCAAGCGTGGCAGCGGCTGGGTGGCGCTGCTGGCGCAGCAACTGCAGGCTGAAAAAATCAACGCCAGGGTGGTCAACGCCAGCATCAGCGGCGACACCACTTCGGGCGGGCGCGCCCGTCTGGGGGCCTTGCTGATGCAGCACCGCCCCACGTTGCTGGTGGTCGAACTCGGCGCCAATGACGCACTGCGCGGCCTGCCACTGGCGCTGACCCGCGGCAACCTGCTGGCCATGACGCGCCAGGCGCAGCAAACGGGTGCCCGCGTGCTGCTGCTGGGCATGCAGATGCCGCCCAACTATGGCCGCGAGTACAGCCAGCGCTTTGCCGACATGTATGCCGAGGTGGCCAAAACCACGCAAGCAGCGCTGGTGCCTTTCTTGCTTGCGGGCATCGCCGACGCGCCCGACAGCATGGCCTGGTTTCAGGCTGACCGCATCCACCCCAAAGAAGAGGCCCAGCCGCGTATGCTGGCCAACGTCTGGCCGACCCTCAAGAAAGGCCTGCAATGAGTCTGACACCGCTTGGTGCGGCCGAGGTCATCGCCCGGCTGGCCGACTTTGATGCCATCATCGATGCCCGCAGCGAAGCAGAATACCTGGAAGACCACCTGCCCGGCGCCATCAACTGGCCAACCCTGAACAATGCCGAGCGCATTGAAATCGGCACCTTGTACAAGCAGGTCAACCCCTTCGAAGCCCGCAAACGCGGCGCGGCAAAAGCCGCGCGCAACATTGCCGCGCACATCGAGCGCGAGGTGATCGACAAGCCGCGCGGCTGGCAACCACTGGCCTACTGCTGGCGCGGCGGCCAGCGCAGCGGCTCGCTGGCCCTGATCCTGAGCCAGATCGGTTTTCGGGTGACGCTGGTGGAAGGCGGCTACAAGGCCTTTCGGGCGGCGCTGGTGCAAGACATCGTTGCGCGGGTTTCCGGCCTGTCATTCCGGGTGATCTGCGGCCCCACCGGCAGCGGCAAAACGCGGCTGCTGCAGGCGCTGGCGGCACAAGGCGCGCAGGTGCTCGACCTGGAAGCGCTGGCCAACCATCGCAGCTCGGTGCTGGGTGCCATGCCCGGACTGGCGCAACCGACGCAAAAACGCTTTGACACGCTGATCTGGGAGCGCCTGCGCAGCTTTGATGCTGCACGGCCGGTTTTCGTCGAGAGTGAAAGCAAAAAAGTGGGCAATTTGTCGGTGCCCACGGCCTTGATCGAGGCCATGCGCGCCAGCCCCTGCCTGAACCTGCAACTGACCAACGCCGAGCGCGTGGCGCTGTTGCTGGAAGACTATGACTACCTGACGCGCGATGTGGCTTATTTTTGCGACCGTTTGTCTGCCTTGGTGGTGCTCAGGGGCCGTGCCGTGGTGGAACACTGGCAGGCGCAGGCCCGGGCGGGAGAATTTGCCGAGGTGGTGCTGGAATTGCTGCAGCAGCATTACGACCCGGCCTACCTGCAATCGATGCAGCGCAACTTTGTGCAATTTGGCCAAGCGGAGCATCTGAAGCCGGCAGACCGGTCAGCAGCTGCCATGGCCAAGTTGGCGCACCAATTGGTGTCAGGCAAGCCGGAACCAGCCTGACACAGGCGCCTTCCTGACGACCCAAGCGGGATTCAGGCGGCAGTGCCTTCGGGAGGTTGATTTGGCTCGTCGTCCCTGACTTCTTCAGGGCCAGTCTCACTCGCTTTGCGCTGGGCTTTTTCCTTGAGTTTTTCTTCTTTTTTCTTCTTTTTCGCCAGTTCTTTCTGACGTTTTTCGTAGCCGTAATTAGGTGTTGCCAAGTTGTACTTTCAAGTTAGTTGGTTGATTTTAGCTGGGCCAAGGCTTGCAGCAGGTCAGCCTGCAAATCAGGGGCCGACTCCAGACCGATGGAAAAGCGAACTATTATCCCGGTCTGCAGATGAACCGGCCAGCTTGAACGCATGGTTTCCAGTTGGTAAGGCATGACCAGACTCATGGGGCCACCCCAACTGTAGCCAATTTTGAACAATTGCATGGCATCGCAAAACGCATCGACCTGACGCTGGGTGTAGGTGGGTTTGAAGATCACGCTGAGCAAACCGGCAGCCGCCCCCAAAGCGTTCCCGCACAAGCCCTGCCACTGCGCATGGCCGGGTGAGTCGGCCAATGCCGGATGCAGCACCTGGGCAAACTCGTCACGCTGCAGGCACCATTGCGCCAAAGCACGGGTGGTTTCGTCATGCTGGCGGTAGCGCAGGGCCATGCTGGGCAAGGCCCGCAACACAGCCTCGGCATCATTGGCGCCCACGCCGAGCCCCAGGCGCATGTGGCACAGCTTGAGCCGCATGTGCAGGCGCTCATCGGTGGTGATGACACTGCCCATCAGCACATCGCCGCCACCGCTGGGGTACTTGGTGAGCGCATGGATGGAAATATCGACAGCCAATGCAGGTTGCTCACCCGGTGCGAGGTCGAACGGCTTGAAGGCCACACCGGCACCCCAGGTGTTGTCCAGCGCACAGAGCACGCCTGCCGCCTTGCACAGGCGCACCTGCGCGCACAGGTCAGGAAATTCCAGCGTGACCGAACCCGCCGCTTCCAGCCAAACCAACCTGGTTTGCGGTGAAATTTTGCCAGCCAGGTCGGCTGGGTCCATCGGGTCAAAGTAACGGTGCGTGATGCCCCAGTGCGCCAACTCGCCCTCGGCCAGGGCTTTGGACGGGCCGTAGGCGTTGTCGGGAATGAGCACCTCGTCGCCACGCTTGAGCAAGGCCAGCGCTACCGTGGCGATGGCCGCCAGACCGCTGGGCACCAGCAGGCATTGGGCACCGCCTTCGAGCGTGCAAAGACGTTCTTCGAGCGTATAAGTGGTCGGCGTGCCATGCAGTCCGTAGGTGTAGGCGGACTTGTCTTTCCAGTCGAAGTCACGCATGGCGGCCACGTTCGGAAAAAACACCGTGGAAGCCTTGAAAATGCCGGGCTGAGGTGCGGCAAACCCAGGCGGGGGCTGGTAGGGGTGGTGGATCAGGGTGGTGGTCAGGCTAGCCATGGCAGTAACAAGGGCGCATCACACGCTCCACTTTTTGATCAGGTGCTCCGGACGCAAGCTGTCGTAGCCTTCAAAGGGCTGGTGAATCCAGGGGTTGGTGGGCAAATACTCAACCGAGTAGTCGGGTGTGAATTTGGACAAGGACTTGGTCCAGATGACGGCGCTGCGCAGCTCGGTAATGGCTTTGTAATTGTTTCTGAGCTGATCAATCACGGCATGCATCGTGAGACCGGAATCCGCCAGGTCGTCCACCAACAAGACTTTGCCGGCAATCTCGCCCTTGGGGGTAGTGATGTAGTGCGCAATGTCAAGATTGCCCTGCTCGGTGCCCGCGCCAGCACGGTAGGAACTGGTGGACATGATGGCCAGCGGCTTGTCAAACACGCGCGACAAAATATCGCCCGGTCGCATGCCGCCGCGTGCCAGACACAAGATGGTGTCAAACTCCCAGTCTGACTGAAATATCTTGATGGCCAGTTTTTCGATCAAGCCGTGGTATTCGTCGTAACTCACGTACAGGTGCCTGCCGTCTTCGGTCAACATGGTTGCCCCTCAAATAGTTGTTGTTGGTGCAGATCGAATGAAAATCGAAAACTGGTTCAGGCTCAATCGGCCAAAAAGGGATGGCGCATCATGATGGTGTGGTTGCGGTCCGGGCTGGTCGAGATGATGTGCACCGGCACGCCGGTGACCTGCTCGATGCGCTGCAAGTACAGGCGCGCCGCCATCGGCAAATCGTCGTACTGCGTCACGCCCACGGTGCTGTCGCTCCAACCATCAAGGGTTTCGTAAATGGGCACGCAGCGGGCGATGTCGTCAGCGCCCATCGGCAAAATGTCGGTCAGTTCGCCGTCGAGCTGGTAACCGGTGCAGAGCTTGAGCTCCTTCAAGCCATCGAGCACGTCGAGCTTGGTGATGCACAAGCCGCTCAAGCCATTGACCTGGGCCGAGCGCTTGAGCAGGGCCGCATCGAACCAGCCGCAGCGGCGGCTGCGCCCGGTGGTCACGCCTTTTTCGGCGCCCACGGTGCTCATGTGCCAGCCGGGTGTGCCTTCTTCTTCCCAGGCCAGTTCGGTCGGGAACGGACCGCCGCCCACGCGGGTGCAATAGGCCTTGGTGATGCCCAAAATATAGTGCAGCAGGCCGGGGCCGACACCGGCGCCGGCGGCCGCATTGCCCGCCACGCAGTTGCTGGAGGTGACAAACGGATAGGTGCCGTGATCGACATCAAGCAGGGTACCTTGGGCACCCTCGAACAACAGGTTTTCGCCCTTCAAATGGGCGTCGTTGAGCTCGCGCGAGACGTCGGCCATCATCGGTTTGAGCAACTCGGCGTGGCGCATGGCCTCGTCATAGACCGCGTCAAAAAGCACTTCGCCGTCTTTCATGTAGGGCGCCAGCATGGGGCCGAAGTCGAACGCTTGCGAGCCCAAAAACGTGGTCAGCACATAGTTGTGCAGGTTCAGCAGCACGCGCAGCTTGGCGGCAAAACGCTCAGGGAACTTGAGGTCTTGCACGCGCAGCGCACGCCGGGCGATTTTGTCTTCGTAGGCCGGGCCGATGCCGCGCCCGGTGGTGCCAATTTTTTCGCTGCCGCCCTGCTCGCGCGCGGCTTCGCGCGCCACGTCGAGCGCCGCATGAAACGGCAGGATCAGCGGGCAGGCCTCGCTGATGCGCAGCCGCGAGCGCACCTCAACGCCGGCTTTTTCCAGGTTGCCGATTTCCTCGAACAGCTTGGCCGCCGACAACACCACGCCGTTGCCGATGTAGCACTTGACCCCTGGGCGCAGGATGCCACTGGGAATCAGGTGCAGCGCGGTTTTGACACCGTTAACCACAATGGTGTGGCCGGCATTGTGGCCGCCCTGGAAGCGCACCACGCCCTGCGCGCTTTCGGTCAACCAGTCAACCAGCTTGCCTTTGCCCTCGTCGCCCCATTGGGTGCCAACGACGACCACGTTACGTCCTTTGATAGCTGTCATTTTTATTTCGCTTTTCTGTTTCAATTCATCGCTTTAACAACCCATTGCCCGGCAGCTTCGATGAGCTCTCGGTCGCAATGGAACTCATCGACTTCGCTTTCGTGGCCCGGCAGCACACACACCACGATCTCGCCGCGTGCGCGCAGGGCGACTATGGTCGCATTCAGACTGGCGTCATCGCGCCAGGGCGCACGTATGGCGGCTTGCAAGGCACGCGGCGCCACCACCGCCACCAACGCTTTCAGGTCAAGGCTGAAGCCTGCCGCGGGCCGGTTGCGGCCAAACACGGCCCCCACTGCATCGTAGCGGCCACCGCGCACAAGGGCATCGCTGGCACCAGGTGCATAAATGGCAAAACGGGCGCCGGTGTAGTAGGCGTAGCCGCGCAAATCTGCCAGATCGAAGGTGACGCTGGCAGAGGGCAAGTGCTGCGCCAATTGTTTCAGACCCAGCAACGCTTCACGCACTGCAGGCAATGGTGGCAAGGCCTTTTCGGCTTCAGCCAACACGCGTTCATCGCCGTAGAGCTGCACCAGCGCCAGCAAGCCCTGGCGCACCGGGTCTGGCAAATCTCGGGCCAGCACATTGAGTTCGGCGCTGTCTTTGACCGCCAGCGCCGCGTGCAGGGCAGCCAGCTGACTGGCGTTCAGCGGCACATCGGCGAGCAGCGCCTTGACCAGTCGGGCATCAGCCAGGTCAATGCTGGGGAACTGCACCTGGGCGGCCTTGAGGCAGTCAAAGGCCAGTGTCAGGATTTCAATGTCGGCTTCCAGCCCGGCGTGACCGTAGATTTCGGCGCCAAATTGCAGCGGTTCGCGCGTGGCATGGGGTGCGCCCGAACGCGTGTGCAGCACCGGCCCGCAGTAGCACAGACGGGTAACGCCGGCGCGATTGAGCAGGTGGGCGTCGATGCGTGCCACTTGCGGCGTGCAGTCGGCGCGCAGGCCCATCATGCGACCGGAAAGCTGATCGACCAATTTGAAGGTTTGCAGGTCGAGCGCCTCGCCAGCACCAGTGAGCAGAGATTCGAGGTGTTCAAGCAAAGGCGGCATGACCAACTCGTAACCATAGCTACGGGCAGTGTCGAGCAAATCGCGGCGAAGTTCTTCGATGTGGCGAGCCTCGGAAGGCAAGACATCGGCAATGTGATCCGGCAGAACCCAAGCGGACATGTGAATTTTTTCAGGCTATTAAAAGCGTGATTTTACCGGGCAAAAATTCGGCAATCGGTCAGGCCAGCCACCAAATCAGCGCCACACCGAACAGCAGGCTGCACAAACCAAAAAATCGCAGCTGGCCATCGCTAAGTTTGAGAATCTGGACAAAGGTTTGGCGCCAGGTGCCGGGCGAAACAAAGGGCATGAAGCCCTCGATCACCAGCACCAGCGCCATGGCCAGCCAAAAGGTGGTGCTGTCCAATCCAGCCGCCGGATTTATTTTTTGGGGCTGGCGCTGACGCCGCCGCGCATGGACTTGAAAAATTCGGAGCTTGACGGGTCCAGCACCATGACGTCGTTTTTACTGGCGAACGACGCCTTGTAGGCATCGAGGCTGCGGTAGAACTGGGCAAACTGGGGGTCGCGGCCAAAGGCTTCGGCGTACAGGCGTGCTGCCTCAGCGTCGCCCTCGCCCTTGAACTTTTGCGCATCGCGGTAGGCATTGGCCACTGTGATTTCACGTTGCCGATCCGCATCGGCGCGGATTTTTTCGCCTTCGGCGAAACCGGTGGAACGCAACTCGTTGGCCACGCGCTTGCGTTCGGCTTCCATGCGGCGATAAACCGATTCGGTGATGGCATCCACATAATCGACCCGGGTGATGCGAACGTCGATCACATCAACGCCCCAGGGCTTGGCGCCGCGCACCTGGCTCAGTACCTCGGCCTTGACGTCTTCCATGACTTCTTCGCGCTTGGCAGACAACAGCTCTTTCACGGTGCGCTTGTTGACTTCTTCCTGGAAGGCATTGCGCACCACGCGGTTGAGCTGGCTGGCGCCGGCCGCCTCGGTGGTGCCGACGTTGCGGATGTACTCGGTCGGCTCGGAGATGCGCCAGCGCACATACCAATCGATCACGACGCGCTGCTTTTCAGCAGTCAGCACCGGCTCGTTGTCGGTGCTGTCGAGCGTGAGCAGACGCTTGTCGATGTAAGACACGTTTTGAAACGGCGGCGGCAATTTGAAATTAAGCCCCGGCTCGGTGATCACTTCCTTGATCTGGCCCAGCGCCAGCACCACGCCAAACTGGCGCTGATCGACCACGAAGAGCATCGAGCTGAGAATGGCCAGCACAAAAATAATGCTTGAAAAAATAAATCCTAAGCGGTTCATGCCTGGCTCCTAACGGGTTTCACGGGAACGGTCGCGCGTCGCATCGCGGGCACGCGCATCCGAAATGGCAGCAGCGGCATTGGCTGGACTGGGCGAGTTCGACAAGGGCACGCTAGAGGTGCCTTCAGGCGTTTGGGCGGTCACTTGCATGAGCTTGTCGAGCGGCAAATACAACAGGTTAGAGCCCTGTTTGGAATCAATCATGATTTTGGTCACGTTGCTGTAGATGCCCTGCATGGCATCGATGTACATGCGGTCACGCGTAACCTGGGGTGCCCTTTGGTACTCGGCCAGCACCGACTTGAAACGCTGCGAATCACCTTGCGCCTGCGCCACGATGCGCGCCTTGTAAGCATCGGCCTCTTCCTTCAGGCGCGAAGCCGCACCGACGGCACGCGGCACAACGTCATTGGCATAGGCCTGGGCTTCGTTTTTGGCGCGCTCGCGCTCCTGGCCGGCCTTGAGCACATCGTCAAAAGCCGCCTGCACCTGCTCGGGCGGACGCACGCCGCCTTGTTGCAGGTTGATGCCGACCACCTCGACACCCACTTTGTAGCGGTCCAGAATGGTTTGCATCATGGCGCGCACACGCGGCGCGATCTGGTCGCGCTCCTCTGAGAGCGCACTGTCCATCTTCATTTTGCCGACCACTTCGCGCACCGCCGTCTCGGCGGCCTGCACCACGGCATCAGTCGGGTTCTTGCTCTCGAACAAAAAGGCGCGCGCATCGTTGAGCCGGTATTGCACGGCGAACTTGATCTCGACAATGTTTTCGTCTTCGGTCAGCATGGCCGATTCACGCAAGCCGGTGGCCTTGATGACCACGTCGCGCCCGACATCGACCGAGCGGATTTGCGTAACAAAAACCAGCTCACTGCGCTGGATCGGGTACGGCAGGCGCCAGTTGAAACCAGCCCCTACGGTAGAGTGGTATTTGCCGAACTGGGTGATCACGGCCTGCTGACCTTCCTGCACGATGAAGAAGCCGGTACCAAGCCAGATCAACACCGCAACCGCGGCCACCAGGCCCATGCCGATGCCGGCACTTTTCATGTCGGGCTGAAAACTACCGCCTCCGCCCACGCCACCACCGCCGCCGCCACGAATGGGCGTGGCGCCGCGTCCGCCACCACCCTTGGCGTTGCCAAACAGACCACCGAGCTTGCGGTTGAAGTCACGCCACAACTCGTCGAGATCGGGCGGCCCCTGGTTGGCACCGCGCCTGGGCCCCTGCGGGGTCTGGTGCGGCGGCGTGTCGTCGTCGGGGGTCTGCTGCGGCGGCTCGTTGCCCTGCGCATCAGGTGCCTCGGACTTGTCGTCCGGGCGTCCCCAGCGCGGGTCATTCAGGTTGAACATGCCCCGCAGCCGGGACGGGAATAAAGCCTGGCTAAAAGTCGGTCGTTGAAGTTTCATCGGATCACTCAGTTTTGTTTTGATGCCATTGTGCCGAAACTGGCGTCAGCCTCATGACTTGCATGGAAATCTGGCGACGAAGGCTCCTGCGTATCGCCTCGAATTTTCTCTACCAGCAATTGACGCAGCAAGGGCAAGCCCTCACTGGTTTGCGCGCTCAAAAACACGCGTGGCGTGGCCACCCCCGCGAGATCGTACATGTCTTGCAGCACCGTGGGGCGCAGCTCGGGCGCGACCTGATCGAGCTTGTTGAAAATCAGTACTTGGGGAATGTCGGCGGCACCGATTTCGGCCAGAACGCGCTGCACCTCGGCGATTTGCTCGACGTGGCTCGGACCGGAAAAATCAACCACATGCAGCAGCAGGTCGGCATCCACGGCTTCCTGCAAGGTGGCCTGAAACGCATTGACCAGCCCGTGCGGCAGGTCGCGGATGAAACCGACCGTGTCCGACAAGGAAATGACGCGCCCGAGTTCGCCCAGGTACAACTGCCGGGTGGTGGTGTCGAGCGTGGCAAACAATTGGTCGGCGGCATAGACCCGTGCCTTGACCAGCGCATTGAAGAGCGTTGACTTGCCGGCGTTGGTGTAGCCCACCAGCGAGATGTTGAAGGCATCGCGGCGCGAGCGCTGGCGACGCTGGGTGGCGCGCTGGCGCTTGACCTTGACGAGGCGCTCCTTGATGCGCTTGATGTTGTCGCTGATCATGCGCCGGTCGAGCTCGATCTGCGACTCACCCGGCCCGCCGCGCATGCCGATGCCGCCACTTTGGCGCTCCAGGTGCGACCAGCGCCGCACCAGACGGGTGCTCAGGTACTGCAAGCGGGCCAGTTCGACCTGCAGCTTGCCTTCGTGGCTGCGCGCACGCTGGGCAAAAATTTGCAGGATCAACAGGGTGCGGTCATTGACCGGCAACTCCAGGTGACGCTCCAGGTTGCGCTGCTGCGCCGGACTAAGGCTTTGGTCGAAAAGGATTTCCTGCACGCCCAGTTGGCTGGCGAGCTGTTTGATTTCGTCCGCCTTGCCGCTGCCGATGAACAGGGCCGCATCTGGTGCCTTGCGCTTGCAGGTCAGACGCGCAACGGGTGTGAGCCCGGCGGTTTGCGCCAGCAGCCCCAGCTCTTCGAGTTCGGCATCAAAAAAGGGAAAGCCCAAATCGACCCCCACCAGCAAGGCGGGGGTGACGGAGCGCTCAGGCTGCTGCAGGCTGGTCACCCTCGGCTGCTACTGAGAAATTGACGGCGCGTCCGGGAACGATGGTCGAAATGGCGTGTTTGTAAACCATTTGCGTCACGGTGTTGCGCAACAGCACGACATACTGATCGAACGACTCGATTTGACCTTGCAGCTTGATGCCATTGACCAAATAAATTGACACGGGCACATGTTCCCGACGCAATGTGTTCAGAAAGGGATCTTGCAAGAGTTGGCCTTTGTTATTCACGATATTCTCCGTGTTGTGAATTTTAAGAAGGGGTGACGATACCACAGTGATATCCGCAATCGCGACGGCCGGCGGCTAAATCCTCAAGAAATTGACAGGCCGCAGAAACCAATGCCGATTACGCGACTTTGTCGGCAAAAGGATTGCTCGAGGTTTTGAACTCGATGCGCAGCGGCGTTCCCACCAGATCAAAGGCCTGGCGGAACCGCCCCTCGAGGAAACGCTTGTAGGCATCAGTCACGTGCTCGAGCGAATTGCCATGAATGACGATGACCGGCGGATTCATGCCACCCTGGTGCGCATAGCGCAGTTTGGGCCGGAACATACCGCCGCGCTTTGGGCTCTGGAATTGCACGGCCTCGAGCAGCAAGCGCGTCAGCACCGGGGTTGACATTTTGCAGTTCGCCGCCTTGTAGGCCTGCGCAATGGAAGCCCACAAAGGCCCCAGGCCCTGGCGCTTTTGCGCCGAGATGAAATGCAGATTGGCAAACTTCAGGAAAGGCAGGCGGGTCTCGATGGAGCGCTTGACCAGCTCGCGCTGGTAGTCGTCCACCGCATCCCATTTGTTGACCGCAAGCACCACGGCACGGCCGTTTTCCAGAATGTAGCCGGCAATGTGCGCGTCCTGGTCGGTCACGCCCTGGGTGGCATCAATGAGCAGCAGCACGACGTGGGCCGACTCGATGGCTTGCAGGGTTTTGACCACTGAAAACTTTTCGATGGCCTCGAACACTTTGCCGCGCCTGCGCAAACCTGCCGTGTCGATCAGTTCGAACTTTTGCCCGTTGCGCTCGAACGGCACCGAAATCGCATCGCGCGTGGTGCCGGGCAGGTCGAACGCCACCAGGCGTTCTTCGCCCAGCCAGACATTGATCAGCGTGGATTTGCCGACATTGGGCCGGCCAGCAATCGCCAGCTTGATGACACCGATTTGTTCTGCTTCTTCTGCCTCTTCTTCGGCGTGCTGAATCGTTTGCAAAGCCAGATCAAGGAGGGGGCGAACGCCCTGGTTATGCGCGGCAGATACCGCATGCACTTCACCCAGCCCCAGTTCATAAAACTCGACCAGTTGGCCGCTGGCCAGCAGGCCTTCGGCTTTGTTGGCAACCAGCAGGCAAGGCTTGCCCAGACGCCGCAGGTAATTGGCAATGTCGTGGTCCTGCGCCGAGACACCGGCGCGGGCATCGACCATAAAAATCACCACGTCGGCCTCGGCCACGGCCTGGCGCGTTTGCTTGGCCATTTCCTTGTAAATGCCGGCATCAGCATCGGGCTCGAAACCGCCGGTGTCGATCACGATGTACTCGTGTTTGCCCTGTTTGCCGTTGCCGTAGTGGCGGTCGCGCGTCAAACCGGCGTAATCTGCGACGATGGCATCGCGCGATTTGGTCAGGCGGTTGAACAGGGTCGATTTGCCGACGTTGGGGCGTCCGACCAATGCCAGGACCGGCTTCATGCCTTGGATTCCGTGAAAGTGTGCATGTTATTCGGGCCGAAAACCGTAAACACCGCCGTTGCGCGTGACCACCACCAAGGTGTCTGCGGCCACCACCGGCGTCACGGCAATGGCCGAGCCGTCGGTTGACAGACGGGTCAACGGGGTGCCGTCGGTGCGTGACAAGAAGTGCACCAGTCCGGTGGCATCGCCCACCACCACCGAGCGTCCCAGCACCAGCGGCGCGCTCAGCTTGCGGTAACGCAGTTGCTGCGCAGTCCAGACCGGTTCGCCGTTGCTGCGGCGCCAAGCCAGCAAAGTGCCATCACTTTCGACACCAACCACCTGGCTTGCGTCGCCGTGCAAACCCACGGTGCCAACCGCCGCGCGCTTCCAGATGACCGAACCACGCAGCGTATCGACACAAGCCACGGTGCTCTGGAAAGCGCGCGCGCACACCTCGTTGCCCTGACGGCTAACGCCGCCCACCAAGTCCACCAGGCGTTCAATATCATTGGTGCCGCGCGGCGTTGCCAGTGGCGCGTCCCAGACCACATTGCCATTAAGCGGGTTCATGCCGACCAGATGCCCGGCCAACCCGGCCACCAAGGTGTTGCCTATCGGCATCAGGATGCCAGCCTGGCGCAACACCAGCGCTTCGCCGGGGCGCTGCTGTTGCCAGAGCTTGCGCCCGCTGCGGGCGTCAAAGGCTGCCACGCCACGGTCGGCCGCCAGCACAAAGACGCGCTCGCCGGCCACCAGCGGGGCGGTGAAAACCTGCGCCGTCAAACGCGCGCGCCAAAGCACTTGGCCAGCCTCCAGCACCACCAGCTCATTGGCGCGCGTCACCACAGCGGCAAACAGGCCGTCGCTGCCCACCCCGGCAGAAATGGGAGCACCCACCTCGGCGCGCCAAATTGACGCGCCGCTGTGCGCATCAAACGACTGCACCACGCCATCCGCGCCGGCGAGCGTCACCGCAGAGCCGTCCACCTTGACCTGCAAGGGAAAATCAAGCGGTGCGATTTTGTTGTTCCAGACCGTGCGCACGCCAAGCAGCCCAGGGTTGGCGCCCAAATCGGCCGGCTTGAGCTGGTCCGGCCCACTGGCGCAAGCCGCCAGCGCTGCGACCAGCACGGCTGCCAGCAGAGAACGCCAAGAGGCGACAGAGAAATGATTTGCCATGATCAACTACTTTCCGGCCGCAGTGGCCACTTGCGCTGCGAGCTCAACGCCCAAGGCGTTGAGCTTGACCTCAACCAGACGACGGTAATCGGTGCGCGGGTCAAACAGGCGATAGGCCTTTTCGTATTCGGCGACCGCCTTGGCTTTGTCGCCCTGCAGGGCAAAGACATCGCCTTTGCGATCGGCCACCAGTGCTTCGAAACCGGGCGGATAAGCGCTGTTCAAAAGGCCCAGCGCTTCCTCATGATTCTTGCTTTCCATGGCGATGGCGGCCAGGCGTAACCGCGCCAGCGCCTGATAGCCCGCATCCGAAGACTTTTCGGCCACCCAAGTCAGCGCAGCCTTGGCGGCGTCGAGCTGGTTCAAATTGATGTACTGCCTGGCCACCAGCAAGCCCGACTGCTGCGCATAGGCGGTGCCGGCAAATTTGTCTTTCATATCGCCAAACACACGGTCAATGCGCGCTGCATCGCCCGCCTGCACAGCACGGTCAACCTCGTCAAACAAAGCGGCCGCCTGCTGGGCCTGGCTGCGTTGCCAGTAATTGTAAAAATTCCAGCTGGCAAAGGCTCCTAAAACGACGATGAGCGCCCAAGTGATGGCATTGCCGTACTGCTTCCAGAAATGTTTGATCTGGTCGAGTTGTTCTTGTTCTTCGAGGTCTAATTGTTTGGCCATGGGGGGTTCCGGTTAAGCGGCTGATTGTAGGGTGGCAGCCCAACTCGCCACGTCGGCCAGCGCATGCACTTGCTGAGCGGCGCTGGCATCGCGCAGGGGTTTGACCGTGACTTGGCCGGCCTGGATTTCATCGGGGCCAAAAATCAGGGCAAAGCGTGCGCCACTGGCATCGGCGCGTTTGAACTGGCTCTTCATGCTGCCCATGGCGGTGCCGCTGCCGGCATGCATCTGCACGCTGGTACCTGCCGCACGCAAGGCCTGCAAGGTGGACAAAACCAGTGGCAAGGCCGCGACATCGGTCACGATGGCGTAGGCATCCAGCGGCGGACTCACTTCGGGCAGGCCCGCGCCTTTGGCCAGGGCGAGCACGCGGTCAACGCCCAGCGCCCAGCCCACGGCGGGTGCCGGTTTGCCGCCCAACTGCTCAAACAGATAGTCGTAACGGCCGCCCGCGCACACCGTGCCCTGCGCGCCCAGGCGGTCGGTAACGAACTCGAAAACCGTCAGGTTGTAATAGTCCATGCCGCGCACCAGGCGCGGGTTGACGCTGTAAGCCACGCCATTGGCTTGCAGAATGTCGGTCAAGGCCTTGAAATGCGCCAGCGATTCAGCGCCCAAAAAGTCGAGCAGCTTGGGCGCGCTTTCAACCAGCGCCTGCATGTGCGGATTTTTGCTGTCGAGGATGCGCAACGGATTGCTGTAAAGACGACGTTTTGCGTCCTCATCGAGCTCCTCGGCGTGGTGTTCAAAGTGGGCGATGAGCGCCTTGCGGTGCTCCAGTCGCTCCTGCGGTTGTCCCAGGCTGTTGAGTTCCAGGCGCACGTCAGTGAGGCCGATTTCCTGCCACAGCGCCTGCGCCATCAGAATCAGTTCGGCATCGACCTCCGCGCCGGCAAAGCCCAGTGCCTCGGCGCCGATCTGGTCAAACTGACGGTAGCGGCCTTTTTGCGGACGCTCGTGGCGAAACATCGGCCCCATGTAATACAGGCGCTTGCCGCCGTCGTACAACAGGTTGTGCTCCAGCGCCGCGCGTACCACGCCGGCGGTGGCCTCGGGGCGCAGCGTCAGCGGGTCGCCATTGAGACGGTCCTCAAAACAGTACATTTCCTTTTCGACAATGTCGGTCACCTCGCCCAAGCCGCGAATGAACAGCGGCGTGCGCTCGACGATGGGCGTGCGGATGTTGCGGTAGGCGTAACGCGCCATCAGGGCGCGCACTTTGGCTTCGAGCCACTCAACAGCCGCCGAGTCGGGCGGCAACACGTCGTTCATGCCTTTGACGGCGGTGAGTTTTTCTATTTTTTGGGGGATGGTTTCAGTCATGGCCATTCAAATCAAAGCAGTTGGCACGCCAAAGCGCTTTTGCACGTAATCTTCCACAATTGCCTGGAACTCCTGGGCGATTGACTCGCCGCGCAGGGTCATGCGTTTTTCGCCGTCGATGAAGACCGGGGCGGCGGGAGCCTCGCCGGTGCCGGGCAGGCTGATGCCGATGTCGGCCTGCTTGCTTTCGCCAGGGCCGTTGACGATGCAACCCATCACCGCCACTTTCATTTTTTCAACGCCCGGGTACTGGCTGCGCCAAACCGGCATCTGGGCACGCAGAAAACCTTCAATTTGCTGGGTGAGCTCCTGGAACGTGGTGCTGGTGGTGCGGCCGCAGCCCGGGCAGGCAGTCACGCTGGGCACAAAGGAGCGCAGTTCCAGAGATTGCAAAATTTCGGAGGCAATCACCACCTCTTGCGTGCGCGATTCGCCCGGTTGCGGCGTGAGCGACACGCGGATGGTGTCGCCAATGCCTTCCTGCAACAGGATCGACAGGGCCGCGGCTGATGCCACCGCCCCTTTGGTGCCCATGCCGGCTTCGGTCAGGCCCAAGTGCAGGGCGTAGTTGCCGCGCCGGGCCAATTCGCGATAGACTGAAATCAGGTCCTGTACGCCGCTGACCTTGCACGACAAAATGATCTGGTTCGGCTCCAGCCCCAAGTCAACCGCCTGCTGCGCCGAGTCCAGCGCCGAGGTGATCAAGGCTTCGTACATCACCGGCTTGGCACCCCAGGGCGGGTTGCGCCGGCTGTTCTGGTCCATCAGGTCGGCCAGTAATTCTTGGTCCAGGCTGCCCCAGTTGACACCAATGCGCACCGCTTTGTTATAGCGTATCGCCGCTTCGATCATGATGCCAAACTGGCGGTCGTGCTTGTCGCCCTTGCCCACGTTGCCGGGGTTGATGCGGTACTTGGACAGCGCCTGCGCGCACTCGGGGTAATCGGTCAGCAAACGGTGGCCGTTGTAATGGAAATCGCCAATCAGAGGCACGTCGATGCCCATACGGTCGAGTTGCGCACGAATGGGCGCCACCGCTTGCGCGGCTTCGGGCGTGTTGACCGTCAGGCGCACCAACTCTGACCCGGCCAGCGCCAGTTCCTTGACCTGGATCGCGGTGCCGATCACGTCAGCGGTGTCAGTATTGGTCATGGACTGCACCCGCACCGGCGCATCGCCGCCCACGGTCACGGTGTGTTTGCCCCAGACAATCCGGGCTTGGCGTGAATTGCGCGGCGCCGCACTGGACATGGGAACGGGCTGGCTGTTTTGCATTACTTCACCTCGAATCGGGCCACGTTGGCTTTGCTCATCGACGTCACATCGAGCCGCTGACCGCGCACGCTTACTTCCACTTCGTCAGCACGCCCCAAGACCACCGACAAGGGCAAGGCCCCGCCAAGCTGAACCAATTCACCTGGCTCCATGATCTTGCGCAATTGCACGATGCCAGCGCCGTCGATGATCTCGACCCAGCATGCGCCACGGGCTTGCAAGGTCAAGATGGCCTGGGCCGCCGCTGAGGCAGCGCCGGGGTTTGCTTCGGGCTCTTGAACTACAGCGGCTTGATCTGGCGAGACTGGCGCAAGCGCAGTGGCATCGGCTGGCAGCTGCGCCGATGCCGTCAAGGCGGGAATCAGCGGCGTGGTGATTTGACTGGTCTGGGCTTCAGAGCTGCGCGCTATCTCCTCGGCCACAACATCAGGACGCTGGAGTTCGGGCCATAAGAGAATCGCAACGATCCCCAGCACCAGCAGACCAACAGCCAAACCCAGGGGACTGGTCAAGCGGCTTCCGAGCTGCTCTCCCAGGGTGAACCGACCTGTTTTGATGGGCGTGTTGAGGCCCGAAAGGCTGGTCTTGACGCGGCGAACTTCGCTTTGAGGCAGCGCCGCCATAACAGCCGTGGGGTCAATCTTGAGTACCCGACACATGCTGGCTGCCAACGCACGCGTAAAGACGACATCGAGCAGCTCATCGTAGCGGTCAGCTTCCAGGGCTTCGAGCTTGTGCACGGGAACTTTGAGCATGACCGCCAAAATGCCGACATGCAGACCCTGCGCCTCGCGCGCGACTTTTAACAAGGCCCCGGCTGTAGCGCCGCCAGCCACCGAATCGGCCGCAGGCTGAGACTGATCATTCTGGCTCGGCTCACTCATCAAAGGCACCTCGCCGGTAAGCGTCCGCTTGCCTGGACTGCGCAAAGCGCTTTTCTAACTGATTGGCCAACTGCAGCAGCGCGACCCGGTCGGCCATCCGGTTTTCCACCTTGATGCCGAGCCAAAGCGACTCGGCGTTGGCCCATTCGCTGTTGTTGATGCGTCGGATATAGAACTGGGCCCTGGCAAAATCGGCATTTTGAAACAGCAAATTGGCAAGGTTGTAGCCGGTGACAGGATTGGCCGCATCCAACTCATACGATTTGAGCAGGCTCTGTTCCGCTTCGCGCCGCTGCCCGGCCCTGATCTGGCAGAGCCCCTGGGCCATGTAGGTTTTGGCGCGTTCGCCGTAGGCGGGGTCTGACAATGCCCTGGAAAAATCAGCCAGGGCCTCGGGGTAGCGTGCCTGCTGGCACCGCAACCACCCCAGATTATGCAAAATATTGGCATCGCCGGGACGTATCGAGAGCGCTTTCATGAAGCTGTCCTGTGCCAGCGAAAACTCATTGAGACGCATGTAAATCAGCCCGCGCAAACTGTAGGCATCGGCAAACTCGGGATCGGCGGCCAGCGCCAACTTGACTTCATCGAGCGCAATGGTGGTTTTGCCTTGCCCAAGGTAGCCCACCGCCAATTCAACCCGGATGCGCGCTCTTTTCCTGTCGCTGGATTCGTCTGAATCCGTCACAAGATCCGCGCGGCTGTTGGCGCCCGGCCCGGAAGTACTGGCACAGCCCGTCAACAGAGACCCGCCAAACAAAGTCAAGGCCAATAGCAACACCCCCCAGCCGCGTTGGAGATCGGTCACTTTGGTGCTCATGCTGAAACTCCCGTGTCGGTGTTGGCCGAAACCTGCAATGCATGCGGCCGCAGAGTTCTGTTGCGCTCCATCCGCACCATCACCTTGGTGCGATCCTTGACATCGCCGGCCAACTGGCCGCAGGCCGCATCGATGTCGTCACCGCGGGTTTTGCGAACCGTGGTGGTGATGCCCGCGTCATTGAGGATTCTGGCAAAGGCCTGTACACGTTCGGGTTTGGAGCGCAACAAGCCGGAGGCCGGAAAGGGATTGAATGGGATCAAATTGAATTTGCACCAGGCTCCCGGATGGGCTTTGACCCGCTCAGCAAGCTGACGCGCGCAGGCATCGGTGTCGTTGACGCCATCGAGCATGCAGTATTCAAAGGTAATGAAATCGCGCGGCGCGAAAGCCAGGTAGCGATGGCACGCCGCAACCAGTTGCGCCAGCGGGTACTTCAGGTTCAGCGGCACCAAAGTGTCGCGCAGCGCATCGTTGGGCGCGTGCAGCGACACCGCCAGCGCCACCGGGCAGTCTTGCGCCAAACGGTCGATCATGGGCACGATGCCCGAGGTTGACACCGTCACCCGGCGCCTTGAGAGGCCGTAGCCATGGTCGTCGAGCATCACGCGCAAGGCGGGCACCAGTTCACCATAATTTTGCAGCGGCTCACCCATGCCCATCATGACCACATTGGAGATGACGCGTTCATCGCGCTGCAGGTGACGGCGCAAGAAATGCTCGGCAAACCAGAGCTGGGCCACGATTTCACCGGTCGTGAGGTTGCGGCTGAAGCCCTGGTGCCCGGTTGAACAAAACCGGCAACCAACGGCACAGCCAGCCTGGGACGAAATGCACAAAGTGCCACGGTCTTCTTCGGGGATGAACACGGTTTCAATGGCGTTGCCACCACCCACATCGAACAGCCATTTGATGGTGCCGTCCGATGAAATATGCTGCGAGACGACCGCCAGCGGCTCGATCCGGGCGCTGGTCTTGAGCTTTTCGCGCAAGGATTTGGCCAGATCGGTCATCTCGTCGAATTGACGCGCGCCCTTCTGGTGAATCCAGCGGAACAGTTGCACCGCGCGAAAGCGCTTTTCGCCCAACCGCTCGCAAAAGACGGTCAAGCCCTCAAGATCGAGATCGAGCAGGTTAACCGTCATGCCTGGTATTAACGCGAGTAAACGTTCATGCCGGCAAAGAAAAACGCGATCTCGACGGCGGCGGTTTCCGCAGCGTCGGAGCCATGCACGGCGTTGGCATCGATGCTGTCAGCGAAATCAGCGCGGATGGTGCCGGGTGCCGCTTTTTTCGGGTCGGTTGCACCCATCAGGTCACGGTGTTTCAACACGGCATTTTCGCCTTCGAGCACCTGGATCATGACCGGGCTGGAAACCATGAAATCGACCAGATCCTTGAAAAACGGACGGGCTTTGTGCACGGCGTAGAAAGCCTCGGCCTCGCCGCGAGACAGGTGAGCCATTTTGGCGGCGACAATTTTCAGGCCCGCGGCTTCAAATCGGGCGTAAATTTGGCCGATCACGTTTTTGGCGACGGCATCGGGCTTGATGATGGAAAGGGTACGTTCAATGGTCATGATTTTTCCTGATAAATGTTGTGATGGGTGATGATTTCGACGCGTTTGTCAAAACCTTGGATGTTAACCTGATCTGCCCGGATTTGCCCCGTGAACCAAGCCAAATCCACAGTTCAACGGCTTTTGCCGAGGCGCCTGCCGCCGGATGATCCGGAACCCGCGCCGCGCTTGCTGCCCTGCTCCTGTCTTTGCCGGTTGAAACTGTCGGCGCCGATATAGCCAAAACTGGTTTTCAACGGATCAGGCTGCGCGTTGCCAGCAGCAGCGCCAGCATTGGCACCGGGCTTGTTGTTGCGCCCGGCCTGGTTGCGCCCACCCGCCGGGCGGCGACCACGCAAGGGCGAACGCGGCACTCGCGCACGACTCTGACCTTCTTGCGCCTCAGACCGTAGCGCTTCAGCGGCGGCTGGCGCGGCTGCGTTTCTGGCTTTTTGCGTCAACGCATTGATGTCGGCCGCGTCAAGCTCCATCCAGGCACCGCGTTTGAGGCCGCGCGGCAACACCATGGCGCCGTAGCGGATGCGGATCAGACGGCTCACGGCATGGCCAACGGCCTCGAACATGCGCCGCACTTCGCGGTTGCGACCCTCGGAAATCGTGACCCGGTACCAGCAGTTGGCGCCCTCGCCACCGCCGGGTTCGATGGCACCGAAATTGGCCAGGCCGTCGTCGAGCTTGACACCATCGAGCAAGCGCTGTTTTTCTTCAGGATTCAAGGCGCCCAGCACCCGCACCGCGTATTCGCGCTCCAGACCAAAGCGCGGATGCATCAGGTTGTTGGCCAGTTCACCGGAACTGGTGAACAGCAGCAAGCCCTCGGTGTTCAGGTCCAGCCGGCCCACGGCCTGCCACTTGCCCTGGAACAGCTTGGGCAGCTTGCGAAAAACGGTGGGTCGGTTTTGCGGATCGTCGTTGGACACCACTTCGCCTGCCGGCTTGTGATAGGCGATGACGCGCGCTGGCGGTGGCTCGATCCTGAAACGAATCGGTTTGCCGTTGACCTTGACGTGGTCGCCAAATTGAACCCGCTGGCCAATGTGCGCCGGTTCGTTGTTGACGGTGATGCGGCCCTCCATGATCAACTGCTCCATCTCCAGCCGCGAGCCCATGCCGGCCTGTGCCAAAACCTTGTGCAGTTTGGGCGACTCCGGCTGCGGCGCCAGCACCCTTTTGAGCGGGGCTGAGACCTGTGTGTCTTCGGCATCAAACTGACCCGAGACGACATCTTCGAACCGGATCGCCAGGGACGCCTGGCTATCTGCTTGTTCTTGCTTCATGTTGATTCCTTTGACTCCATGTTCGATACCGCTATTTCCACTTCAACAGAAACTGCAGTTTCAGACCAATTTAACTCAGGGGTCGAAGCCATCGCCCGGTCCAGGCCATCCATGGCGGTAACCGAGTCGCCCAGCAAGGGCAGCTGGTCCAGCGAGGCCAGCCCCAGATCGTCCAGAAATTGCCGCGTGGTGGCCAACAGCGCTGGCCGCCCGACGGTATCGCGATGCCCGATCGCCTCGATCCAGCCCCGGTCTTCGAGTTGCTTGATCGTCAGCGAATTCACGGTCACGCCGCGAATGTCCTCGATATCGCCCCGGGTGACAGGCTGACGGTAGGCAATGATGGCCAGCGTCTCCAGCGTGGCACGGGCATAGCGCGGCGGTTTCTCCGGATACAGGCGATCCAGGTAAGGCCGCATTTCGGCACGGCTCTGGAACCGCCAGCCGCTCGCCAGTTGCACCAGTTCCACCCCGCGCTGCGACCAGTCCTGCTGCAAGTCGTTCAACAACAGACGCACGTCGGACAAGCTGAGCTCCTGCCCGAAAAGCAACTGCATGTCATGCATCGACATGGGCTGTTGGGCGCACATCAAGGCAGCCTCAAGAATGCACTTGGCATCCAAAGTTTTCATGGTGTCGCAACAGTGAAAAGGGATGCCGAAACAGACATCAAAACAAAGAGTGGAAGGGGCGTGACAAACCGACAAAGTGTTCGGTGACGCATCTGTTGCGCAGTGGCACAACAAATCAAAAGATGGCTTGATTGTACGTGAGCCCCAGCGTCGTGAGCGCTTGTGAAAAATCGGCGGGCAACTCGGCAGAAAAGGACATTGGTTCGTGGCTGACCGGGTGCTCAAAAGCAAGCCGATAGGCGTGCAAGGCCTGCCTTTGAATGCCAAGCGCCATCGAGCCGCCATAAAGCGCATCGCCTGCCAGCGGATGCATCAATTTGGCCATGTGGACCCTGATTTGGTGGGTTCTTCCGGTGTGCAGGGTGCATTGCACCAGACAGGCCTGGGCCGCATTGGCGCGCAATTCGAAGTCGGTCCTGGCCGGTTTTCCCGGATGAATCGACAGATCGACGGCCGCCATGCGCAGCCGGTTGGCCGGGTCGCGACCAATGGCCGCATCGACCATGCAACGGGTGGCACCGGACCACGGCCCCTGGCCGATGGCCAGGTACTGACGCTTGACCTCGCGTGCGGCAATGGCACGCACCAGCGCATCCATCACGCCGCGGGTGCGCGCCACCACCATCAGGCCGCTGGTGTCTTTGTCAAGACGATGGACGATGCCGGCCCGCGGCAAATCGAAAGCTTTGGCGTCATAAGCCAGCAGCCCGTTCATCAGGGTGCCCGCCCAGTTGCCGGGGGCGGGATGCACCACCAGCCCGGCGGGTTTGTTGATGACCAGCAAATGCGCATCGACATAAACCACGTCAAGCGCCATGGCTTCTGCCTTGAAGGCCTGGCTTTGCGGCGTTGGCCGCAGTTCGATCATGCCGCCATCCGAGGCTCTGACCTTGTGGGCAGCCTTGTTCTGCACCTGGCCATTGAGGCTGACACCGCCCAGGTCGATCAATTGCTGCAAGTAATTGCGGGAAAATTCAGGCACCAGGTCAACCAGGGCCCGGTCTAATCGCATACCATGGTGCTCAGCGGTGAAAACCAGCGTGCGTTGCTCAACTTCCGGCTCGACCTGCCCGCCCCCTTCCAGCTCATCCAGGCAGAGGGTGCCCGATATAATTAACTCTGTTTTTTTCAAGAAAGTCTTTCGCTATGTCTCTTGCCAAATTATCTGCCGTTTGTGCCTGGATGTTGGCTGGCAGCGTCGTTTTGCTGAGCGCTTGCTCGAGCACCCCGACGGACCCAACCGCCGAGTGGAGCCCCAACAAAATTTATGCAGAGGCCAAGGACGAAATGAGCAGCGGGGCTTATGACAAAGCCGTCGTGCTGCTGGAAAAACTCGAGGGGCGCGCTGCCGGCACGCCTTTGGCACAACAAGCGCAACTCGACAAGGCCTATGCCCATTACAAGGCCGGCGAGCCTGTGCTGGCCATCGCCGCGCTCGACCGTTTCATCAAATTGCATCCTTCCAGCCCAGCCCTTGATTACGCCTTGTACCTCAAGGGGGTCGTTAATTTCAACGATGATCTGGGGCTTTTTTCGGGCCTGACCCGGCAGGATCTGGCAGAGCGCGATCAAAAAGCTGCCAAGGACTCGTTCGAGTCGTTCAAGGAACTTGTCAGCCGCTTTCCCGATTCGCGCTACACCCCCGAGGCGAGCCAGCGCATGAACTACATCGTGAACTCGCTGGCGCAATCTGAAGTGTATGTGGCGCGCTACTATTATGAGCGAGGCGCTTATCTGGCGGCGATCAACCGTGCTCAGACCGCCATTGTTGACTACCAGGGTGTCCCAGCGCTCGAAGAGGCCCTGTTCATCATGGTCAAGTCTTACGATGCCCTGGGCATGACTGCCTTGCGCAACGACACACAGCGCGTGCTGGAAAAGAATTACCCGCATACCCCATATCTGGTGCAAGGCTTCAAATCCGGCAATGACCCATGGTGGAAGTTCTGGTAAGCGCATGAACGCCCCAGCTTACCGGCTTACCGCTTCGACCGGCATCCACAAGGGCGATCGCGACTACCAGCAAGACCAGGTGGTTTTGCTCAGCCACCCCAGAGCCAAAGGTTGCTTGCTGGCGGTTTTGGCTGATGGTATGGGCGGGCGCAGTGGTGGACGCAAGGCCGCAGACCAGGTCATGCTGACAGCGCGTCAACTTTTTGAACGCTATGACCCGGCCACCGATGACCCCAAAGCCACGCTGGAGCAATTGCTCAGCGAGGCCCATACAGTGATCAAATTGATCGCCATTTCAGCAGAAGAAGAGCCCCACAGCACGGCTGCCGCTTTTTTGCTTAACCCGGCAGGCGACTGCCACTGGGTCCATGCCGGTGATTCGCGCATCTACCTGTTTCACGGAAAAGACCTGGTCCAGCGCACGCGGGACCACTCCTATGTCCAAATGCTGGTGGACTGCGGCGAACTCACCGAAGAAATGGCCCAAAGCCATCCCAAGTCGAATATTTTGACGGGTTGTCTGGGCTTGGCCAGCGATCTGTCCATGACGTTTCATCACATCCCAAAGGTGTCTGTGGGCGATACCCTGATGGCATGCAGCGACGGTGTCTGGCACTATTTCAGCGATGAAGAATTGGGCAATGTGCTGGATTCGCTCGCGCCCCGGGAAGCCACCGAATTCCTGATAGAAAAAGCCAGGGCCCGAGCGCACGGCGGTGGCGACAACATGTCGCTGGCGATTGTCAAATTTGAGCCCGCCAACACCTGAACCCAAATCACCTCAGGACTCAGGTCAGACAGGTATCCACATCACGGCGGCTCAAGGCCAAGAATTCGGCTGACTGCATCTCCTGGAGTCGTGACACGGTGCGCATGAATTCGTTGCTCATCAAGCCTTCGGTATAGAGTTCATCCGCCGGGACGTCTGCCGACATGATCAGTTTGACGCGCCGGTCGTACAAGACATCAATGAGCCAGGTAAAGCGCCGCGCCTCGGAAGACATGCGGGGCTGCATCTGCGGCACATCGCTGAGCAACACGGTATGGAACTGACTGGCAATTTCAAGGTAGTCGTTTTGTGAGCGCGGACCGCCGCACAGGGTCTTGAAATCAAACCAGACCAGACCGCCCGCCTTGCGTCGCGCATAAATCTTGCGTGCTTCGATCTGCAACACAGGGTCCTCGTCCTGGGATTCGGACAGGCGCTCAAAGGCATCGCGCATTTTTGCCTCTGCCGCAGCGCCCAGTGGCGCGTGATAAAGCGCAAGCTGGGACATGGTCTGGCCCCGGTAGTCGGTGCCGTTATCGACGTCGATCACGTTCAGACGCGCATTGAGCAGGGCAATGGCCGGCAAAATGCGGTCGCGGTGCAGGCCATTGGGATACAAGTCATCCGGCTTGAAGTTGGAGGTGGTGACAAAGCCCACGCCTTGCGCGAAAAGGGCCGTCAGCAAGCGGTGCAGAATCATGGCATCGGTGACATCCGACACATGGAACTCATCAAAGCAGATCAGGCGGAATTTTTCGGCCATGCGCTTGGCCAGCAGATTGAGCGGATTCACCGTGCCCTGCATGTTGGCCAGTTCCCGGTGCACCTCTCGCATGAATTCGTGAAAATGCAGCCGGGTCTTGCGTTTGAGTGGAACGGCGTTGTAGAAGCAATCCATCAAAAAGCTCTTGCCGCGCCCCACGCCGCCGTACATGTAAATACCACGCGGAATGGGCGGATGGTTGATCAGTTTTTTAAGTGCGTTGGAGCGCTGCACCCGGTACTTGCCCCATTCGCGCGAACAGGTTTCAAGCACCTGCACAGCGCGCAACTGCGCCGGGTCTGAGGTATAGCCGCGCGCCAGCAACTCGGCTTGGTATATCTTTTTGACTGTCACGTGGGACCGATCGCAGAAAAAATGGCTGCCCGAACTTGCGTGTCAAGCCCGGGCAGTCATCGCCATGCCGAATCAGAAGTTCAGGGTTCGCTTGTCAACCGCCAGCGCCGCTTCCTTGGTGGACTCGCTCAGCGTCGGGTGGGCATGGCAAACGCGCGCAATGTCTTCGCTGCTGGCGCGAAACGCCATGGCCAAAACGCATTCGGCAATCAGCTCGCTGGCCATGGGCCCAACGATGTGCACGCCCAGAATTTCGTCGCTGGTCGCGTCGGCCAGCATCTTCACCATGCCGGTGGTGTCGCCCAGCGCGCGCGCGCGGCCGTTGGCCAGGAACGGGAACGTGCCCGCCTTATAAGCCACGCCGTCTTTTTTGAGCTGCTGCTCGGTACGGCCGACCCAGGCAATCTCGGGGCTGGTGTAAATGACCCAGGGGATGGTGTTGAAATCGACATGGCCGTGCTGACCGGCAATGCGCTCAGCCACCGCCACGCCCTCTTCCTCGGCCTTGTGCGCCAGCATCGGGCCGCGCACCACGTCGCCCACCGCCCAAACGCCTGGCAGGTTGGTCTTGCAGTCGCCATCGACCACAATCGCACCGCGCTCGTCGAGCTGCAAGCCGACCGCTTCGGCATTCAAACCGATGGTGTTGGGCACCCGGCCAATCGACACAATCAACTTATCGACATCAAGCGTTTGCGCTTCACCCTTGGCGTTGGTCCATGCCACGCTCACGCCTTTTTTTCCGACCTTGATGTCGCCGACCTTGACACCGAGTTCGATCTTGAGGCCCTGCTTGACAAAGGCCTTGTGCGCTTCCTTGGCGATCTGCTGGTCCACCGCGCCCAGAAAATCTGGCAAACCTTCCAGAATGGTGACTTCGGAACCCAGGCGACGCCAGACTGAGCCCATCTCCAGGCCGATCACGCCCGAGCCAATCAAGCCCAGTTTCTTGGGCACCTCGGTCAGCGCCAGCGCGCCTTCGTTGGACAGCACCATGGACTCGTCAAACGCCGCGCCCGGCAGCGCGCGCGCATTGGAGCCGGTGGCCACAATGATTTGCTGCCCCACCAGGGTTTCTTCAGCGGTACCGGCCACCTTGATCTCGTAACCACCGTCCACGGCTTTGGCAAACGAGGCGCGACCATGGAAGAAGCTGACCTTGTTTTTCTTGAACAGGTACAGGATGCCGTCGTTGTTTTGCTTGACCACGGCATCCTTGCGCGCCACCATTTTGGCGGCATCCATGCTCAGGCCCTTGACCGCGATGCCATGGTCGGCAAAGTGGTGACTTGCCTGTTCGAAATGCTCGCTCGACTGCAGCAGCGCCTTGCTTGGAATGCAGCCCACATTGGTGCAGGTGCCACCCGGTGCCGGGCCGCCCTTGGCATTCTTCCACTCATCGACACAGGCCACGTTTTTGCCCAACTGGGCAGCGCGAATGGCGGCAATGTAGCCACCGGGGCCGCCACCAATCACGATCACATCAAATTGTTTGCTCATAGGAAATCCTGAAAATACTTAAAAAAAACCACCAACCACAAGAATCTTTCTTGCAGCGACTCAGGTGGGTCGGATCAGGGCGAATGCACATCGTCATTGCAAACGCACATCATCATTGCGAACGAAGTGAAGCAATCCATGAATCCAAAAGACATGGACTGCCGCGTCGCTGACGCTCCTCGCAGTGACGATCTTCTTTCACGGTTTGTGAGTAGATCCGGGTTCTTGCGGCTTAAATATCAAACAACAAGCGCGCCGGATCTTCCAGCGCTTCTTTCATCGCCACCAGGCCCAGCACGGCTTCGCGGCCGTCGATGATGCGGTGGTCGT
>NZ_JACUUE010000165.1 GCF_014859475.1 Rhodoferax sp. | reverse complement strand
GGGTCAGACCACTCGCGCAGCGACGTGCTCTGACCCCAACACTTTGTCGGATGTCACACTCTCCCAACACGCACGGTTCTCACGCATCACATTCACTTAGCATGCTAAGTGCTTCATTTAGAACGATTTTTGCCTTAATTAAGGCTTTAAATCACTTCTAAGTCTTTGATTTCATTGTTAAAAATTTGTTGCAAACGGGTTTGCATGCACCGATTTTGCTGCTACAGTGCAAAAAAGTGCAATTTAGTGGGGAATTGTGCTTTTTTCCCACCGTATTCCACTTCGTTCTGAAAATCAAAGGTCAGCAATCGTGTTTCAAGGGGCTTCCGCATTAAGTCTGGACGCAAAGGGTCGGCTCTCGGTGCCTACCCGGCATCGCGACGTCTTGAGCGCTACCGCAGCTGGCCAACTCACCATCACCAAACACCCGCACGGTTGCCTGATGATTTTCCCGCGCCCCGAATGGGAAAAGTTCCGCGAACGCATTGGCGCCTTGCCGATGTCGGCGCAGTGGTGGAAGCGCATCTTTCTGGGCAATGCCATGGACGTCGAAATCGACGCCACCGGGCGCGTGCTGGTTTCGCCCGAGCTGCGCGCGGCTGCCGGCATCAGCAAGGAGTCGGTGTTGCTGGGCATGGGCAACTTCTTTGAGTTGTGGGACAAGAGCACCTACGATGCCCAGGAAGCCAAAGCCATGCAGGGTGACATGCCCGATGTCTTCAAGGACTTCTCTTTCTGAAGGTCGGCGGTGCAAACTCCATGGACACACACCACCGTCTTGTTGAGCGAAGCTGTTGATGCTTTGCTTGGCGCATCCGATGCGGCCGGTGCGGCACCGGTGTTTGTCGATGCCACCTTTGGCCGCGGCGGCCACAGCCGCCTGATCTTGTCGCGGCTGCCAACTGACGCGCGCCTGATCGCCTTCGACAAGGACACCGAGGCGCTCGCTGAAGCGGCCACCATTGACGATGCGCGCTTTTCCATTCGCCATCAGGGCTTCAGCCACTTGGGCGAACTCCCCGATGCCAGCGTGGCGGGCGTGCTGTTTGACCTGGGCATCAGCTCGCCCCAGGTGGACAACCCGGCGCGCGGTTTCAGTTTCAGGGGGCAAGGCCCGCTCGACATGCGCATGGACACCACAAGGGGGCAAAGTGTGGCCGAGTGGCTGGCGGATGCCGATGTGGACAAAATTACGGAGGTCATACGTGACTATGGCGAAGAACGGTTTGCTGGCCCCATTGCAAAGGCGATTGTTGCGCGCCGACAGGCTCGGGGCCCCATTTCAACCACCACTGAACTGGCCAGTATCGTGGCTGACGCGGTCAAAACCCGTGAGCCGGGCAAGGACCCTGCAACGCGCACATTTCAGGCTTTTCGGATTTTCATCAATGCCGAGCTTGAAGAGCTGCAACAGGCGCTAGCCGCCGCGCTCAAGGTGCTGCAGCCCGGCGGGCGGCTGGTGGTGATCAGTTTCCATTCGCTCGAAGACCGTATTGCCAAACAGTTTTTGGCAAAACATTCGCGCGAGGTGTTTGACCGCCGGGCGCCGTTTGCGCCGCCGCAGGTGATGCAGTTCAAGGTGCTCGCGCGCGTCAAGCCCGGCGCTGCCGAGGTGGCCGCCAACCCGCGCGCGCGCAGCGCCATCATGCGGGTGGCCGAGCGAATCGGCAGCGCCGCACCGGAGCAGCAGGCATGACGCGGCTTAACCTTGTGCTGCTGCTGGGCGTGCTGCTCAGTGCCCTGTACCTGGTCAATGTGCAGTATGCGTCGCGGCGCGTGTATTCGGAGCTTTATCGGGCGCAGACGCAGGCGCACCGATTGGCAGCGGAAAACGAAGCCCTGCAGGTTGAAAAACGCGCCCAGGCGACCTCGGTGCGCGTCGAGAGGTTGGCCAAGTCGAAGTTACAGATGCGCGCAGCCACGCCTGCGGTCACCGTCTATGTGACCTATGCCAGCCAGGCCGCTGCGGCAGAACCTGGCAACGCCGCGGCGGTAGCGACCCGTGCGGCCAGTGGAAGCCAGCCATGAGCCGCGGCATCACCTACACCTCAAGCCCCTTGCTGGCCAGCCCGACGCCGGTGTGGCGCAGCAAGTTCATTGTGGCCACCATCGCGCTGGCTTTTGCCGGTCTGATTGCGCGCGCGGTCTATATTCAGGTGATCGAGAACGCATTCTTTCAGAAGCAGGGTGAAGTGCGCTTTGCCCGCACGCTGGCGCTGCCGGCCAACCGCGGCCGCATTCTCGACCGTAACGGTGTGGTGCTGGCGTCGAGCATTCCGGTGCCCAGCATCTGGGCCATCCCGGAAGACGTGCCGCGTTCGCCCGAGGCGCTGAAAAAGCTGGCCAGGCTGCTCGGCATGCCGCTGGCAGCCCTGAATAAAAAGCTCGAAGACGAAGATAAAACTTTTGTCTGGCTCAAGCGCCAGGTCGATGCCTCGGTGGGCAAGGAAATCGCCGCGCTGGGCCTCAAGGGAATTTACCAGCGCAAGGAGTACAAGCGCCAGTACCCCGAGGGCGAGGCGGCGGCGCACGTGGTGGGTTTTACCAACGTTGAGGACCAGGGCCAGGAGGGCATGGAGTTGGCTTTCAACAAGGCGCTTAGCGGGCGCAATGGCTCGCGCCGTGTCATCAAGGACCGCATGGGTCGGGTGGTGGAAGACGTGGGCGAGCAAATTGCGCCGGTCGATGGCCGCGACCTGCAGCTCAGCATCGACAGCAAGGTGCAGTTCTTTGCCTACCAGTCGCTCAAGCAGGCGGTGCTGCTGCACAAGGCCAAGGCCGGCAGCGTGGTGGTGCTCGATGTGCAAAGCGGCGAGGTTCTGGCGCTGGCCAACTACCCCAGTTTTGTGCCTGACAAGCGCCGCAACCTGAGCGGTGCGCAGTTGCGCAATCGGGCCCTGACCGACACCTTTGAGCCCGGCTCGGCCATGAAGCCCTTTGTGATTGCGCAGGCGCTGAATATGGGCATGCTGACGCCCGAGACGCAAATTCAAACTGCCCCCGGGCGCATGACGATTGGCAGCGCCACCATCAGCGACTCGCACCCGCAAGGCCTGCTCAGCGTGACCGGCGTGATCCAGAAGTCGAGCAACGTTGGCACCGTCAAGATCGCCATGCAAATGGCACCCCGCAAAATGTGGGAGATGTTCAGCCAGGTTGGCTTTGGCCAAAAACCCGTGCTGCCGTTCCCGGGTGCTGTGAGCGGGCGCCTGCGTCCCTACAAGAGTTGGCGCCCGATCGAGCAGGCCACCATGAGCTACGGCTATGGCGTGTCGGTGAGCCTGTTGCAGCTGGCGCACGCTTACACCATCTTCGGTCGCGACGGCGACCTGGTGCCGGTGACCATGTTCAAGACGACCGAGCCTGCCATGGGCGTGCCGGTGATCGAGGCGCGCCATGCCCGCGCCGTGCGCCACATGCTGCATCTGGTGACGCTGCCCGGCGGCACGGCGCAAAAGGCGCAGGCCATGGGCTACTCGGTGGGCGGCAAGACTGGCACCGCGCGCAAGGTCGAGGGCAAGGGATACGCCAGCAAAAAGTACCGCGGCATCTTTGCCGGCTTGGCACCCATCGACGCGCCGCGCATTGCCGTGGCGGTGATGATCGACGAGCCCAACAACGACAAGTACTACGGCGGCGATACGGCCGCCCCGGTGTTCAGTCAGACCGTGCAGCAAACCCTCAAGGTGCTCGGTGTCGCACCCGACATGTCGGTGGTGCCACAGGTCATCACCGACGCGGTGGAGGAGAGTTTCTGATGCTGCAGCAACGCCACAGCCCGCAAGAAGCCGCCGCCTGGCTGCGCGCGCGCGTCACCGGCACGCTGCGCACCGACAGCCGCCAGCTGCAGCCCGGCGATGGCTTGCTGGCCTGGCCCGGCGCCGCGGCAGATGCCCGCGCCCATGTGGCCGGCGCGCTGGCGGCGGGCGCGCAGGCCTGTCTGGTGGAGCATGAAGGCGTGCAGGCCTTCGGTTTTTCCGATACCCGGATCGCCACTTACCAAGGTTTGAAATCTGCCAGTGGTCTCGTGGCCGATGCCTGGTTTGGCGCACCGAGCCAAAGCCTGGCGGTGCTGGCTGTCACCGGCACCAACGGCAAGACCTCAACGGCCTGGTGGCTGGCGCAGGCCTTGTCGAATCTGCCAACGGCCGAAGCTATGCCCTGCGGTGTCATCGGAACACTCGGCGTTGGCGTGCCGCCGAACCTTGTGAGCACCGGCCTGACCACGCCCGACCCGGTGGCCTTGCAGGCGGCGCTGGCTGACTTTGTCAAGCAAGGCCTGCGTGCCTGCGCCATCGAGGCGTCCTCGATCGGCATCGAAGAGCAGCGCCTGGCCGGCACCCGAATTCACACAGCGGTGCTGACCAACGTGACGCAAGACCACCTGGACTACCACGGCGACATGGACCGCTACTGGCAGGCCAAGGCCGGCCTGTTCGCCTGGCCCGGTTTGCGAGCTGTCGTGATCAATGTTGACGACCCCTACGGCGCCGTGCTGGCCGACCAGTTGGCTGATGGCGCGCTTGATGTCTGGACGCTGTCGATCACCCCGGGCGCTGCCAATCACGCCCGCATGCAGGCGCAGGATATCTGCTATGAACCCCAGGGCGTGGCCTTCAACGTGGTCGAGGGCCGGCAAAAGCTGCGCCTGACCACGCAGCTCATCGGTGCCTTCAACGTGAGCAACGTGTTGGGCGTGATCGCCACCCTGCGCACGCTGGGCATACCGCTGGCCGCAGCCGTGCAGGCCTGTGCGCATTTGTCACCGGTGCCGGGCCGCATGGAATGCGTCAGCGCGCCGCAGCAGCCGCTGGTGGCGGTCGATTACGCCCATACGCCCGATGCGTTGGCCCAGGCGCTCGACGCGCTGCGGCCGCTGGCCCAGGCGCGTGGCGGCAAGTTGTGGTGCATATTTGGCTGTGGCGGCAACCGTGACACGAGCAAGCGCCCGCTGATGGGCGCGGTGGCCGCAGCGCACGCCGACCGTGTGGTGGTCACCAGCGACAACCCGCGCCTTGAAGCCATGGATGCCATCATCAGCCAGATACTGCTCGGCCTGACGGGCGTGGCCGACGTGCAGGTGGAGCCCGACCGGGCCTGCGCCATTGCGCAAACCCTGGCGCAGGCCGCGCCCGCTGATGTGGTGCTGCTGGCCGGCAAGGGCCATGAGGACTATCAGGACATCGCGGGCCAGCGCCTGCCTTTCTCGGACCTGGTGCAAGTCAGGAAGGCCTTTGCGCCATTGGCTGGATTGCCGGACCACGGCCTCGCCTCCCCGGAGCCGATCGTCATTGCGAACGAAGTGAAGCAATCCATGACTGCCGGACTACTTGGACTGCCGCGCTGCGCTTTCCAGGAACACCCCCGTCATTGCGAACGAAGTGACGCAATCCATGCCCCCGGAAGTCATGGATCGC
>NZ_JACUUE010000164.1 GCF_014859475.1 Rhodoferax sp. | reverse complement strand
TCAGCGAAGCCTTGCATTCTAGCACGCCTTTTTTGCGTTTTTCTTAGAAATTTTGTTTTTATTAAAGACCGTCACGGAACAGTGCGCGATTGGTTCGCCACATTTTGCTTGAGAACACCGCAAGTGCACGTCACATGCGCTACTTCGTGTTGATTGTGACGTGCACTTGCGGTGTTGTCCGTATGTGGGAATCAACTTGACAGTGCCAAGTTTCCCAGTGGTGCTCACGCCGCCGTCCGTTCTACCTCATAGGGCGGAACATGGCGATGACATTTGGCCATTATTTTCGTCAGATTCGGGGCGAAAGCGGGAACCGCCAAAAATGCCGGCAGGGCAGTGCGCAGTGCACTTGCGACGATCACTTCAGAGGGCTCATGGCTGGATTCATGTTGTGCAGCCAACGCGGCCTGCTGTGGCTCAAGGTGCTGGACAGGGCACCTGAAACGGCGCTGGCTGCGCTGAGCTGATGCTGGATGCGCCGCCGATGCCCTGCGGTTCAGGCTGAAGGCTGGCCCGCACTGCGCCCAAATCTTCGGCCATGGCTCGCCGCTCTGCCGCACTGAGTTGCGGGCCTTGCGTCAGCAGCTTGATTTCTGGCGAAGCACATCACCAGCCGTCGCGCAAAACATGCCGCAGCAGTCGGCCTTGCCTGTCCCGATAAACATCAAAGTCAGAGTCGATCGTCAACACATGACGAATTTGATGGCGGGACGCTGCTTCAGCGACCGAAGCATCGACCAGGTCAAACGGCAAATCCTGTCACTATATGATCGATTGGAACTTTGATGAAGATCGCAGCCGCATTCGAACAGGCTACGGTCCGGAGAACGTCACACGGCTACGCCGCTTTGCCGTGGGTGTACTCAACCTCATTGGCGACAAGAAAGCCAGCATCGCTGAAAAAATGGCCAAGCTCAACCGCAACACCCGCTTGGTCTTTGATTACCTGCGCATGACGAAAAACACCACTGGACATGCTGGCGCATGAGTGTTTCGGCGAGAACAAATTTACCGTGGGTTCTTTCGTGACATCACCACGGAGCGGTTGCGCCGAGGCGTTTTCACAAGCGTGCCCGAATTGGAGGCTGCAATCAATGAATACGTCGCCCATCACAACAAAGACCCCAAGCCATTTATCTGGACCAAAAGCGCTCGCGATATATTGCAGAAGGTCATCCGAGCAAACTCTCGATTAAGTTCTAAACAGAATGAAACATTACACTAGCCTACGCCCACATTGGTCGCCATCCTGCGACAGGTTCACCGCGTTATGCACACGATTTGAACCTGCCTGGTCTGCGCTTTTGGCCACTGGCTCGCTACCCGCACCTTGTGTTTTACGTTGAGCGGCCAGATCACATCGATGTTTGGCCCGTGCTGCATGGCGCGCGGGACATTCCGCAGTGGATGTTCGCGGTCGAGGATTTTTGACGGGTTCCGCAAATCAACACATAATACGTGCACACAATTTGCACAGGGGCACCATGAACATCACACTTTCTGTTGACGAGCAAGTCGCAGCCCGGGCACGCGAGGCTGCAAAAAAGCTGGGCAAGAGTCTCAATCAGGTGGTGCGCGACTATCTTGAGCAGTTGGCAGGCAGTGCCCGCCGCAGCCAAAGCTGGGACCAATTTGAACAGCGCTGTTTGCAGTCGAACGCCAAACTCGATGGCTGGCAGTTCGATCGTGATGAAGCCAACGCGCGCTAAGCTGATGGCGGCAAGAAGTTTCATCGACACCAATGTGCTGATCTATGCCGAAGTCAGCGATGCACCGGCAAAGCAGCGTGCGGCGCTGACGCTGCTTAAACAACTTTTTGAAAGCACCGAGGGTGTTTTGTCCACGCAGGTACTGCAGGAATATTGCAACGTTGCGCTTAAAAGGCTCAAGCTGCCTGCCCAGCACGTTCGCGCGCAGCTTGACTTGTATGAGCAGTTTGAAGTGGTTCAGGTCACGCCGGCCGTGATTCGTGCCGGGCTGGATCTGCACCAGACGCGCAGCGTGGCTTTTTATGATGCCCTCATCATGGCCAGCGCCCAACTGGCGGGTTGCAGCGTGCTGTTCAGCGAGGGCATGAATGCGGGTAAAACCATGACCGGGGTTCGCATCGTCAATCCGTTTGCCTGATTCGCTGCCCATGCCCCGCCCATCCCAGCTGCTGCACCCCGCCCGAGCGCCCGTTGCCACTCGCGCTGCCGCCACCGTGCTGCTGCTGCGCGACACGCCTGACGGGCTGGAGGTGCTGATGACGCGACGCTCCAACACGGCCAGTTTTGTGCCCGGCGCCTATGTGTTTCCGGGCGGCTGCATCGATGCGGCAGACGGCTGCTGTCACGCGCTGGCGCAGCGCCGCGCCACGCAAAGCGCCCCGGCATTAACGCAGGCCATTGCCGCCATTCGCGAGAGTTTTGAAGAACTGGGCGTGCTGTTGGCGCGCCATGCCGATGGCAGCTGGGCCACGCAGGCCGAGGTGGACGCGCTGGACCGCCAAGGCAACTTTGGTGCCCAGTGCGCGGCGCGTGGCCTGACGCTGGCCGCCAGCGACATGCATGTGCTGGCGCGCTGGATCACCGGCCTCGACCTGCCCAAGCGTTTCGATGCGACGTTTCTGGTGGCGGGCGTGCCGCCCGGGCAAACGCCGGTGGCCGACCAGACCGAGCAGTTCGAGCCGGTCTGGGTGCGGCCAAACGATGCGCTGGCGCGGCACCAGGCAGGCAGCTTTTTCATGATCTACCCGACCATCGTCACGCTGGAGCGCCTGCACGGGCTGGCCACGGTCGATGCCGTGCTGCAAGCCTGCGCTGTGTCCGAAGAACCGCTGTGGTGCAGTTGCCCGCGCACCGGGCTGCTGGCCGGGCGCGAGGCGCGCTATATGGAACACGAGTCGGCCTATGGCGAACTGGCGCTGGTGTGCCCGCACGGGCAGATTGCCCACCCGCTTGACTGGCAATACGAGCAGGCCGTGCCCTTGCTCAAAAACCTGCAACGCCTCACCGCGCCCAACCCCGGCGCCATGACCGGCCCCGGCACCAACAGCTACCTGGTGGGCGACCCCGGCACCGGCTTTATCGCCATCGACCCCGGCCCGGCGGATGAGGAGCACCTGGAAAAACTGTGGCGCGCGGCGGGTGGCGACATTCGCATGATCGTTTGCACGCACTCGCACCCCGACCACGCGCCCGGCGCCAAACCACTGCAGGCCATGTGCGCCAACAAGCCGCCGATTCTGGGGCTGCCGAGTGCGGCCACGGCGCGCGCCCACAGCGCTTTTGTGCCGGACAGGGTGTTGCAGGATGGCGAGTTGTTGGTACTTGGCAGGACAGCCTTCGCGGCGGGGGCGCCGCTCCTACAGGGTAGCGGGGCATTCGGGGCGCGAAGGATGTCTGACACCACGCACACCTTGCAGGTCATTCACACCCCCGGCCACGCCGCCAACCACCTGTGTTTGCTGCTGCTCGAAGACGGCTTGCTGTTCAGCGGCGACCACATTCTGAACGGCAGCACCACGGTGGTGGACCCACCCGATGGCGACATGTGCGACTACCTGAACTCGCTGGACTTGCTGCACGACGCCTGCACCACGCACCGGCTCAAGTTCATCCTGCCCGCGCATGGCTATGCGATCGGCGGGCCGGACGACGAGGCACAAGCGGCAATAGCCCGGCTCAAGGCCCACCGCCTGCAGCGCGAAGCCAAGGTGATGGCCGCCATGCAGGCGCAGCCCGACGGCACGCTCGACGACTGGCTGACGCAGGTGTATGCCGATGTGCCGCAGCGCATGTGGCCGGTGGCCAAACGCTCGCTGATGGCGCATGTGGCGCGCATCACCGCCCTGATGCCATAGGCCACGCACAGCGATGCCCGCTGTCATCATTGCCTGCCTCGGGCTGCTGCTGGTGCTGTGGCTGGTGGGCGCGCCCTGGCTGCTTGAGCGCAAGCGTCGGCGCCTTCGTGCCCGGCCGTTTCCGGCGCCCTGGCGCGCGGTGCTGCAGCAGCGCGTGCCCTACGTGCGCCGGCTGCCCGCCGACCTGCAATTGCAGCTCAAGCAGCACATGCAGGTGTTCCTGGCCGAGAAGGCGTTCATCGGCTGCAACGGGCTTGAGATCAGCGACGAGATTCGCGTCACCATTGCCGCCCACGCCTGCCTGTTGATCCTGAACCGCCCCAGCGGCTACTACCCCAATCTGCGGCAGATTCTGGTTTACCCCGACAGTTTTGTGGTGCAGCGCGACCAGGTGGACCACATCGGCCTGACGCGTCGCTCGCGCGAAGTGCTGGCGGGAGAGTCGTGGTCAGAGGGGCAGGTCATTTTGTCGTGGCAAGACACGCTGGCCGGCGCGGCGGTGGTGGACGACGGGCAAAACGTGGCCATTCATGAATTTGCCCACCAGCTCGACCAGGAAAGCGGCAGCGCCAACGGCGCGCCCATGCTCGGGCAGCACTCGCAGCAACGCTGGTCGAGCGTGCTCGGCAGCGAATTTGCCACCCTGCAAGCGCGCGTGACGCGCGGCGCGCCGTCGCTGTTTTGCGATTATGGGGCCACCGACCCAGGTGAATTTTTTGCCGTGATTTCCGAGGTGTTTTTTGAACAGCCCGAGGCCATGGCCCAGGAGCACCCGGCGCTGTACCGGGAGCTAAGCCAGTTTTACCAGCTGGACCCGCTGAGCTGGTAGCTGACACACCATTGGTTACCATTGCGGCCAATGATCAAACCTCACAAAACCGCGCCACCGCCCAAGCCACTCACCCAGGACGGCGAGCGCCTGTCCAAACGCGTGGCGCACCTGATGCGCTGCTCGCGCCGCGAGGCCGAGCAGTACATCGAGGGCGGCTGGGTCAGCGTGAACGGCCGTGTGGTCGAAGAGCCCATGGCGCGCGTGACCGACCAGAGCGTGGTGGTGGACCCGCACGCCAGCCTGATGGCACAGCTTGATGTCACGCTGCTGCTGCACAAGCCGCCCGGCTTCGAGACCATGGCGGCACTTGGTGAGGCGAACAAGCGCGTCAAACCCGCGCACCAGCTGCTGCTGCCCGCCAACCACTGGCCACAAGACCCGGCCGGTGTGCGGCTGCTGAAACACCACTTTGCCAAGCTCAGCGCCTGCGTGCCTTTGGAGCTTGCGGCCAGCGGCCTGGTGGTGTTCACACAAGACTGGCGCGTGCTGCGCAAGCTCACCGAGGACGCGGCCTTCATGGAGCACGAGCTGGTGGTGGAAGTGGCGGGCGAAGTGGCGCCAGACATTTTGCAGCGCCTGAACGCGGGCCTGAGCAGCGACGGCCAGCCGCTGCCGCCGGTCAGGGTCAGCATCAACAGCACGTCAGACACGTCCACCCGGCTGCGCTTTGCCTTGAAGGGCGCACACCCCGGCTTGATCGCCTACCTGTGCGAGCGCGTCGGCCTGCACATCCAGAGCATCAAGCGCCAGCGCGTGGGCCGGGTGGCTTTGTCAGGCCTGCCCGAAGGCCAGTGGCGCTACCTGCACGAAGGCGAGCGGTTTTAACGTGAAAGAACGTCGTCATTGCGAACGAAGTGACGCAATCCATGTCCCCGGACTGCATGGACTGCC
>NZ_JACUUE010000013.1 GCF_014859475.1 Rhodoferax sp. | reverse complement strand
GCTTGGCGCTTGGGTGCAGCAGCAGCGGCAGCGTTGGCTGGCGCAGACCTTGCCCGCTTCGGCGCAGGTTCTGGCGGGCTTGGGCCGCCACAGCCTGAGTTACTACCTGCTGCACCAGCCGGTGCTGATTGCGCTGGCGGGCGGTCTGAGTTTGCTTCTGAAATAAAAAAGCCGGAACAAGTCCGGCTTTCAGGCTCAACGTGAAAGAACGTCGTCGTTGCGAAAGAAGTGACGCAATCCATGGCTGCCGAAGACATGGATCGCCACGCTGCGCTTTCCATGAACAGTCCCGTCGTTGCACAAATGGCCGTCATTGCGAACGCAGTGAAGCAATCTATGCAGTCGGAAGTCATGGATCGCCACGCTTCGCTCGCGATGACGGTTCAAGGTCCGTGTGCGGTATCGGGCTAGGTACGGGGGGCTCGCGATGACGGTGCTCTTTCATGATTTGGGGTGTCGCAGCGGATGCATGCAAGCTAGGGGTCAGTCCCCGGTTTTATTCAATTTTGGCTTTGGCGCGCAGCGCTTCCTGGTATTTAACGAGCTTTTGCTGCCTGAGCTGCTGGGCCACTTGCGGCTTGACATCTTCAAGCTTGGGCAGCTCGGTAGCGCGCACATCATCGAGGCGGATGACGTGGTAACCAAACTGGGATTTGACCGGGGTGTCGGTCAGCTGGCCTTTGCTCAAGGCGGTCAGCGCGCTGGCAAATTCGGCCACATAGCTGTCTGCGGGTGCCCAATCGAGGTCGCCGCCGCGGGCGCCAGAGCCTGGGTCCTTGCTGGATTGCTTGGCAATTTCTGCAAATTTTGCGCCCTTCTTGAGCTGAGCGATGATGGCCTGGGCTTCTGTTTCTTTTTCCACCAGAATGTGGCTGGCGCGGTATTCCTTGCCGGCGTTGGCGGCGACAAACTTGTCGTATTCGGCCTGGATTTCGGCGTCGGTGACCGGGCTGGTTTTTTCGTAGTTGGCGAAAAGTTCACGGATCAGGATGGCCTGGCGCGCCAGTTCCATCTGGTTCTTGAAGTCGGCCGTAGTGTCAAGGCCTTGTTTTTGGGCTTCCTGCATGAAGACTTCGCGGGCGATAACTTCTTCCCTGATTTGCTGCTGCATCTCTGGCGTGACCGGGCGGCCGGAGCGCTCCACCTGCTGGCTCAAGGCCTCGACACGGGTTAGCGGGACGGCTTTGCCGTTGACGATGGCCACGTTTTGCGCCACAGCTGCGACCGACATGCCACCCAGAAAGGCGGCCAGGGCAAGGCCCGATACCAGTTTGTTTTTCATGCAAATTCCTGCAAATGATTGAATTGGAAAAGTGGAATATTGGCTCCGGGCCGTCAGGCCTGGGGTGTTCGGGCTTCAATGGCCAGCGCGTGCAAGCCCTGGTCGATGAAATCTTGGAGCGCATCATACACAAGCCGATGCCGCGCCACGGCGGACTTGCCGACAAAAGCCCCGGCCGTGATGCGCACCCTGAAGTGGGTACCAAAGCCGGTGCCGTTGGCGCCCGCATGGCCGTGGTGCTGGTGGCTTTCGTCGAGCACTTCGAGCTGGTTGGGTTGCAACACCTGTTGCAGACGTTGCTGGAGTTGCGCGGCGGTGGGGGCTTGCTTCATGGCGTGGTTTTCTTGGTGTCGTCAGCCACCAGGTAGCGTGAAATGTAAAAACCCTGGCCGACGATGAAGACCAACGGAAAGGCGTAGCCCCAGAGCTTGAAGTTGACCCAGGCCTCGGTGCTGTAATAGGCCGCCACATAGGCGTTGAGCAGGGCCATGAAAGCGCTGTAGCCGATCCACATCACGTTCAGGCGCAGCCACACCGGCTCGGGCAGCGTGAGCTGGCTGCCCAGCAGCATTTTCAGAAAATTCTTTTTGTAGAGCCAGACCGCCACGGCCAGCGCAATCGCCATCGCGGCGTAAAGCACGGTGGGTTTCCATTTGATGAAGCGGTCGTCTTGCAGCACCAGCGTGAGCGTGCCAAACACCAGCACCAGAGCCAGCGTGATTTTGTGCATGGCCTGCAGTTTGCGGTCAATGCCATAAATGATCGCCATTTGCAGCACGGTGGCAGCCATCAGCACGCCAGTGCCAATGTAGATGTCGTACAGCTTGTAGGTGCCAAAGAACAGCAGGATGGGGAAAAAGTCGATCAGTATTTTCATGAAGGGCTGAAGTTTAACGAAGCCGAGTTCATGCAGTAGCGCAAGCCGGTGGGCGCGGGGCCGTCGTCGAACACATGACCGAGGTGCGCGCCGCACTGCGAGCAAACGGTTTCGACCCGGGTCATGCCGAGGCTGCGGTCGGTGATCTCGGAAATAGAACCCGGCACCGCTTGTGAAAAACTGGGCCAGCCGCAGTGCGCATTGAACTTGGTGTTCGAGTCGAACAGTTTGGCATCGCAGCAGATGCAGTGGTAGCTGCCGTCAGCTTTGTGGGCTTCATATTTGCCTGTAAATGGGCGCTCGGTGGCGGCGTGGCGCGTCACCTGGTAGGCCACGGCTTCAGCGCCCTTGGCTTGCAAAATGGCTTGCCATTCGGCGTCGGTTTTTTGCACGGGGTAAGTCATGGTGTGATTTCCTTTGGGGATGTTCATGAGCTGCAGCTGATTTCTATCTGGCTGGCCCAGTCGGGTGGGAAAGCGGCTTTGGTTTCGTGTTCAGGGTGTTCGTCAAAGGGCTGCTCCAGCAGCGTCAACAGACTGGCAACGCCCGAGAAGTCCTTGGCCTTGGCGGCTTCGATGGCGAGCTCGCCCAGGTAGTTGCGCAGCACGTATTTGGGGTTGGTTTTGCGCATCAGGGTGGCGGCCTGATGCGGTGCCACGGTTGACAGCCGCTCTGCGTAACGCATGTGCCAGGCATCAAAGGCCGGGCGATCCAGAAACAGGTCGCGCACTGGCGCAAAGTTCTGGTTGGCAACGCCATGGCTCAGGCGCCGCCAGAAGATGGGGTAGTCCACCCGGTCTTGCGCCAGCAGCTTGAGCAGGTCGGCGATCAGGGTGTGGTCTTGTTCGCGCTGGCTGGTCTGGTCAAACGCTGTGCCCGCTGCCTCGGTCAAACCCAGTTTGGCGCGCATCAGTTGTTGCCATCTGCGCTCAAACACGGGCTTGAAGGTGTCCAAAGCCTGCAAGGCCAGCGCCTGGTCTTCGATCAGCGGCATCAGCGCTTGCGCCAGCGCGTACAGGTTCCAGTGGGCAATGTCGGGCTGGCGGGCAAATGCGTAGCGGCCGCCGCGGTCGGTGTGGTTGCAGATGTGGTCAGGGTCATAGGCATCAAGAAACTGGAACGGCCCGAAGTCGATGGTCAGGCCCAGAATGCTCATGTTGTCGGTGTTCATGACGCCATGGCAAAAGCCCACCGCCTGCCAGTGCGCCACCATGACGGCAGTGCGCTCGGTCACCTCCAGCAGCAGATTGGCGTAGCGGTTGGCATCCAGGGTGCTGGCCGTTTGGCAAGCCGGGTAGTAGCGCTCGATCACATAGTTGGCCAGCGTGGTGAGCTGCGCCAACTGGTTGCGCGCGGCAAAGTGCTCAAAATGGCCAAAGCGGATAAAACTGGGCGCCACGCGCGTCACCACGGCGGCAGTTTCCAGGTGCTCGCGCGCCACTTCTTCATCAGAGCCCACCACGCACAGGGCGCGCGTGGTCGGGATGCCCAGGCCGTGCATGGCCTCGCTGCACAAAAATTCGCGAATGCTGCTGCGCAGCACGGCGCGGCCGTCACCCATGCGCGAGTAGGGTGTCAGGCCGGAGCCCTTGAGCTGCACCTCAAACCCGTTGGCTTCGCCCAGCAGACAGGCCCGGCCGTCGCCGAGTTGCCCGGCCCAGTGGCCGAACTGGTGGCCGCTATAGACACTGGCCAGCGGCTGTGTGCCGCTGATGGGCTGGTTGCCCGCCAGTGCATTCAAGAGGCTGTCAGACTGGAGTTGATCTTGTGGCAGCCCCAGCAGGTCAGCCACGGCCAGCGAGCGGCCCACCCAATAGGGCTGCGGCAGCGCCTGCGGCGCGAGCGGCGTGTAAAAGTCAGGCCCCAGCCGGTGAAACTGGTTGTTCCACGCCAGGCCGGTGTGGTGGATTTGAAAAGGTTCGCTGACGGCGTTCATGGTTGAATTGTGTCGTGCGGCGTTCAAACCCTGGGTTTGCAGGGGCATCCCGGATGCATTTGGCGGTACCATCACTTTTCCTGAAAAAACCGAAAGAGGAACATCCATGCTGGGACTGATGCAAAACCAACAACTGTCGATTTCATCGCTGATCGACTTTGCAGAGCGCCACCACGGCGAGGGGCAGATCGTGTCGCGCCGGACCGAGGGCGACATCCACCGCTACACCTACAAGGAGGCGGCGCAGCGCTCGCGCCAGTTGGCGGGCGCACTCGATGCGTTGGGCTTGGAGCAGGGCGAGCGCGTGGCCTCTATTGCCTGGAACGGCTACCGCCACCTGGAGATGTATTTCGGTGTGAGCGGCTCCGGGCGGGTGCTGCACACCATCAACCCGCGCATGCACCCCGAGCAAATCGCCTGGGTGATGGCCCACGCGCAGGACCAGATGGTGTGTTTTGACATGACGTTTTTGCCGATAGTCAAAGCCATTCACGGCAAGTGCCCCAGCGTCAAGCATTGGGTGGCGCTGTGCGATGCCGACAAGCTGCCGCCCGATACCGGCATTGCCAATCTGCTGAGTTACGAGGCCTTGCTGGCCGCGCAAAGCGGCAACTACCGCTGGCCCGAGCTCGATGAAAACACCGCGTCCTCGATGTGCTACACCAGCGGCACCACGGGCAACCCCAAGGCCGCGCTGTACAGCCATCGCTCCACGGTGCTGCACGCCTACGCTGCAGCCTTGCCCGATGTGATGGGTATCTCGGCGCGCGATTCGATCCTGCCCGTGGTGCCGATGTTTCACGTCAACGCCTGGGGTATTCCGTATTCGGCGGCGCTCACCGGGGCCAAGCTGGTGTTTCCGGGGCCCGGTATGGACGGCAAGTCGATCTATGACCTGATCGAACTCGAGCAGGTCAGCTACGCGGCCGGCGTGCCCACCATCTGGCAGATGCTGCTGAGCCACATGGAGCCCAACGGCCTGCGTTTTTCCAGCCTGAAACGCACGGTGATCGGCGGCTCGGCCTGCCCGCCGGCCATGATTACCGCCTTCAATGACAAATACGGCGTGGAAGTGCTGCACGCCTGGGGCATGACCGAAATGAGCCCGCTGGGCACCGTGTGCACGCTCAAAAACAAGCACCTTGCGATGTCGGAAGATGACAAGATGAAGGTACGCCTGAAACAGGGCCGCGCCATTTTTGGCATCGACATGAAGATCGTCAACGCCGAAGGCAAAGAGCTGCCGTGGGATGGCAAAACCTACGGCGACCTGCTGGTGAAAGGCCCGTGGGTGCTGCGCGAGTACTTCCAGGGCGTGGGCGACACGCACGCGGTGATGCCGCTCGTCGATGGCTGGTTTCCCACTGGCGACGTGGCCACCATCGATGCCGACGGCTACATGCAGATCACCGACCGCAGCAAGGACGTGATCAAGTCGGGCGGCGAGTGGATCAGCTCGATCGACATCGAAAACATCGCGATGGCGCACCCGGCCATCGCCATGGCGGCCTGCATTGGCATGGCGCACCCCAAGTGGGACGAGCGGCCGATTGTGGCGGTGGTGAAGAAACCGGGCGCGGAGGTGTCGCGCGAGGAATTGCTGGCCTTCTACCAGGGCAAGGCCGCCAAGTGGCAGATTCCCGACGACGTGGTGTTTCTGGATGCCATCCCGATGGGCGCCACCGGCAAGATGCAAAAAAGCAAGCTGCGCGAGGTGTTGAAAGACTACCAGCTGCCTGATTTGCGTTGACTGAACCTGCCGTCATTGCGAGCCGTCCGAATCCGGCCCGATACCGCGCACGGACTTTGAACAGAGACTTCGTCACTGCGAGCCCGCCGAATCCGGCCGAATCCGGCCCGATACCGCACACGGACCTTGAACAGAAACTCCGTCATCGCGAGGCCGCAGGCCGTGGCGATCCATGCAGTCCGGAAGTCATGGATTGCCGCGCTTCGCTCGCAATGACGGGGATGTTCATGGAAAGCGCAGCGCGGCAGTCCAGGCCGTGTGCGTTTGAATACATGGATTACTTCACTTCGTTCGCAATGACGCCCCTTTAGATTCTGCATGGCATTTTTCACGCTCTCTTTGCTCAACGGCCTCAGCTACGGCCTGCTGCTGTTCATGCTCAGCGCCGGGCTGACGCTGATTTTCAGCATGATGGGTGTTCTTAATTTCGCTCATGCCTCTTTCTACATGCTGGGTGCCTACTTTGGCTTCCAAGTGACCGACTGGCTGGGCTTCTGGCCGGCCTTGGTGCTGGCGCCGCTCATCGTCGGCGGCTTCGGTGCCCTGTTTGAGCGCTTTTTGTTGCGCCGCGTGCACAGGTTTGGCCATCTGGCCGAGCTGTTGATCACCTTCGGCATGAGTTACGTCATCCTGGAAGGGGTGCAACTCGTTTGGGGCCGCAGCGCGATTGATTACCGCGTGCCGCTGGCGCTGGACGGCCCACTGCTGACGCTGTTTGGTATGCAGTTTCCGCTGTACCGCGCTTTCATCATGGGCATGGCCGTGCTGACCTTGGTCTCGCTTTGGCTGCTGCTCACGCGCAGTCGCATCGGGCTGGTGATCCGGGCGGCCCTGACGCACCCCGCGATGGTGGAGGCGCTGGGCCACAACGTGCCGCGCGTGTTCATGTGGGTGTTTGGCGGCGGTTGCGCGCTGGCCGGTCTGGCGGGTGTGCTCGGTGGCAATGCGTTTGTCACCGAGCCCGGCATGGCGATGGCCTTGGGCGGCATAGTGTTTGTGGTGGTGGTGGTGGGCGGTATCGGCTCGCTGGGCGGGGCTTTCATGGCCTCGCTCCTGATTGGTTTGCTGCAGACTTTTGCCGTGGGCCTGAATGTGTCGGTGGCGCCGATCCTGCCCTACGTGTTGATGGTGCTGGTGCTCATCTTGCGGCCCCGCGGCCTGGCTGGCGCGCGGGGCGACTGATGCGCCGCGTGCTGGTGTGGGGTCTGTACGCGCTGGTGTTGGCGCTGGCGCCGCTGGTTTTCAGCAGCAGCCTGAGCCAGACCCTGCTGAGCCAGATGGGTATCGCCATCATCGTCTGCCTGAGCTACAACATGCTGCTGGGCCAAGGCGGTATGCTCAGTTTTGGCCACGCGGTGTATTCGGGCATGGGCGCGTTTTTGGCCATCCACACACTCAACCTGGTGAGCGGCGGGCTGGCATTGCCGGTGAGTCTGATCCCTCTGGTGGGTGGCTTTGCCAGCCTGCTGCTGGCGCTGCTGCTGGGCTGGGTCACCACCAAAAAATCGGCCATGCCGTTTGCCATGATCACGCTCGGCATGGGTGAACTGGTATGGGCCATGGCGCTGATGTTCCCGGGGTTTTTTGGCGGCGAGGCCGGGCTGTCAGGCAACCGGGTGGTGGGTAGCCCGGTGCTGGGCATCACTTTTGGCCCGCAGATCGAGCTGTATTACCTGATCGCGCTCTACACTTTTGTCTGCACCGCGCTGATGTATGCCTTTACACGAACGCCCTTGGGGCGCCTGTTGAACGCGGTGCGCGACAACCCCGAGCGGGTCGCGTTTGTCGGCTACAACCCGCAGATGGTGCGCTACCTGGCGTTTGTGATTGCCGCTTTTTTTGCCGGCATTTCGGGCGGTCTGGCGGCCTTGAATTTTGAAATTGTGACGGCGGAGGTGGTTAGCACCACCCGCTCGGGCCTGTACCTGTTGTTCACGTTTGTCGGTGGCACCACGTTCTTTTTTGGCCCCATCATCGGGGCCATTCTGATGGTGCTGGCGCTGGTGCTGCTGTCAGAGTTCACCCAGGCCTGGCTGCTGTATCTGGGGCTGATCTTTGTTGTGATGGTGATGCTGGCGCCTGGCGGCGTGGCCGCGCTCGTCATGGCCAACCTGCGCCTGGCAAAAGCTGGCTATTTGCGGCGGCTGTGGCTGGGTTATCTGACGCTGTTGGCCTGCGCCTTGCTGGCCTTGACGGGTGCTGCTGCCCTGCTGGAAATGGTTTACCAAGTGCAACTTGGTGCCGCACTGGGGCCTGAACTGCGCTTCATGGGCATCAGCCTGGATACCGGAAAGCCGGGCAGCTGGTTTGGGGCGTTGCTTGTCGTGTTGCTCGGCCTGGGGCTGTTCGAGCTCAGGCGGCGCCCGTTTGTGCGCGCCTGGGACGCTATCGCGCAAGCCATGGCGCAAGACAGCCAGGAGCAAGTGCCAAAAGCCGGTGCGCCTGAGAACAAACGCCGGGAGCTGCTTTGAACCCCACCCAGCCTCCTTTTGCGTTGGCGTTGCAGGGTGTGCGCAAGCGCTTTGGCAAGACCGACATCATTGGCGGCATCGACCTGAATGTGGCGCCCGGTGAGCGCATCGGCATCATCGGCCCCAATGGGGCGGGCAAATCGACGCTGTTCAACCTGATCAGCGGGCGGCTTGAGCCTGATGGTGGGCAGATTCTGCTCAACGGTTGTCGCATTGAAGGGAAAAAGCCGTACGAGGTCAACCGCCTAGGCCTGGCGCGCAGTTTTCAGGTGAGCAATATTTTTCCCAAGCTCAGCGTGTTTGAGAACCTGCGCTGCGGCGTGCTCTGGAGCCTGGGTTACAAGTACACGTTCTTGAGATTTCTGGCGGGTCTGACTGATGCCAATGACCGGGTTGAAAGCTTGCTTGAGATGCTGCATCTTGACCGGCAGCGCGACACCCTGGCCATGCACCTGAGCTATGCCGAGCAGCGCGCGCTGGAAGTGGGCATCACCATTGCCGGTGGCGCCAGCGTGATCCTGCTCGACGAGCCCACCGCCGGCATGAGCCAGTCCGAGACACGCCGCTTCATCCCGCTGATCAGGCAAGCCACCGAAGGCAAAACGCTGCTGATGGTGGAGCACGACATGGGTGTGGTGTTTGACCTGGCCGACAAAATCGCGGTGCTGGCACAGGGCGAATTGCTGGCCTTCGACACGCCCGACGCGGTGCGTGCCGACGTCCGGGTGCAAGAGGCTTATTTGGGCGCGGTGACAGCGCAGGCGGCGCAGGCGGGGCAAGTGCCATGCTGAAAATCGACCAGTTACATGCCTGGTACGGCAAAAGCCATGTGCTGCACGGTGTGGCGATGCAGGTGGGTACGGGCGAAATTGTGGCGCTGCTGGGGCGCAACGGCTCGGGGCGTTCCACCACGGCGAAAGCCATCATGGGGCTGGTCGAGGCACAGGGTTCGTTGCTTTGGCAGGGGCGGCAGCTGCTGGGCAAAAAGACTTTTGAGATCGCCCAGTCCGGTCTGGGCTACGTGCCCGAGAGCCGCGACATCTTCCCCACATTAACGGTGGCACAAAACCTGTGGCTGGGTCAAAAACACAGCCGCCAGGCGGGCCGCTGGTCGCAGGACGACATGTACCGTTTGTTCCCGCAATTACAAGCGCGCCAGCACACCGAGGCCGGCGTGCTGTCAGGCGGCGAGCAGCAAATGCTGACACTGTGCCGCACGCTGATGGGCGACCCCGACCTGATCATCATCGACGAGCCCACCGAAGGCCTGGCCCCCAGGCTGGTCGAAGGCGTGGGGCAATTCCTGAAGCAACTCAAGGCGCGCGGCATCGCGGTGCTGCTGATCGAGCAAAAGCTCACGATTGCCCTGGACGTGTCCGACCGCTGCTACGTGATGGGCCATGGCAGCGTGGTGTTTGAAGGCACGCCGGAAGATTTGCGCCAGGCCGATGCCATTCGCAGGGAGTGGCTGGAGGTGTGAGCGAGAAATGAATGGTAGCCCGGATGCCAATCCGGGGGGGCTTTTGTGTACGCGCTGTCGGTTGGTGCTTTCCCCGGATTCCGCTTTGCTTTATCCGGGCTACGACCGCAATCTAACGATCAAGCCAAGCGGTTTTCAAAGCTATGCGGCCACGCGCTTGCGCGGTGTCCTACCTGCGCGACCTGCCAAACCCTGTGTTTCTTCCGCAAAGGCCAACATGCTTGCCAGCGCCTTGTTGACTGCTTCAGAGGTAGGGAAAGCCTTTTGAATTTCGGGCTGTAACACCACGACATTGCTGCCTTGGACGAATTGTTTCAGGTATTTGCCACGGACACCCTTGCCAAGTTGATCGCGCTTTAATTCAGGAATTTCCTGATCAGCCATGTTCGTAGATGCCTTTTTCATATCGTGTTGCCTTTCTCGCGCTGATGATGCGAATGCCGTTGCGGCGTTCAGTGTGGACTACCACCAAAAGCCGAATTTTGTTTGAAATTCCATAAGTTCGACTTCGATCCTCGATTTTGCTGTGATCGGTGTCAGAAAATGTCAGTGCCCGAGCATCGCCAAAAACGCTGACCGCTTCATCGAACGATACACCGTGTTTCAGCAAATTGCTTTCAGCTTTTTGATCATCCCATTCGAACTTGAACATGCGAAATCTCTGAAGGGTTTAACTTAGAGCTAATCGGCACTCGGTGGCTTTAACGCGAGCCAGCCGTATCCGGCCCGACACCGCACATGGTCCTTGAACAACATCTCCGTCATCGCGAGGCCGCAGGCCGTGGCGATCCATGCAGTCCGGGGCCATGGATTGCTTCACCTTGTTCGCAATGACGAATCTGTTCATGGAAAGGAGCCCGTGTGTACTGCCGGGGTTCACGTCATAGACTCTCGAACCATGCTGAATCAATACTGACGCGCTCGACCAGTTCAGTTTTTACTCCTAGCGCCAACTCTTTCAGTTTCTCTGCAAGTTCGTCGCCGTCGACAAGATCGATGGGTGGCGCACCGTCTCTTGTGGCTTCCTTCACAGCAGCGGGCGTAAACGAACCCGTTGTAATAAACAAGCCCTTGTCAGCACGGCCAACCATCGCGCCGCGAAAGTCACGAACCTCGCCGGCCGCAACGGAACCTTTGTAACGCTTGCATTGGAAGAGAACGTGAAAGCTCATGAAGCCGTTGATACGCGCAATGCCTTTCCCATCAATGCCGCCATCTCCAGTGCGGCCTGTCACTTCAACATGAATAAACCCAGATTCGCGCAAGATGCGCTGAACCAACCGTTCAAAACCTGCGGGATCTAGTTTTTGGGTGAGCACTGCAGAAAGTTTGTCTTTCCATCCTTCCTCTTCGGATAATTCCCGCGCTATTTCGTCAGTCGGTCGCTTTTTTGGGGCATCTATTTTGTCGAGGGCGCGAACAAAGCGAACAACCTCAGTGGAATCTACGGTTTCAAGTGTCCTTGCTTTCTCTGTCAGCGACCAGACTCCACGACTTGAGTTCTCAAGTAATCCGTACTTTTTGAGATATGTTCGTGCCCAAGCTAGGCGATACCCCACTTCGGTTTGGCTGCTCTTTTCGGGGTCGTGAAGCTGAGCCAGAATTTCTTCTGACAATCCGGTGATCTCCACGGTTTTGGCGTAAATCTCTTCAATCGAACCAGAGCCTCCAAGCTTCCGTAGCGACTCCAACAGTGGATTCATCAAATCGTCATATGTGGGGAGTGTGGTCATGTGCATAGTGGTGAAAGTAGCGACGCGTACCCGAATTTAAGCCGCCGGCCTCGAAGCCCCTTCAAGTGGCAAGCCGCATTGCGCCAGCGTTCGTAGCCCATTTCACGAGAAATCAAAGTCATGTCCATCCCTTTATAACTCGTCGCTTTTACTTGCGAAATCTGGTCAAAGCCGTGTTCACTTCTTCGACGTTTCATTTGGCGCTAACTATAGCCCACTGGAACATGCATCGTAAATGCGCTACTTGCCCGACATGAACTTTGCACCGGAATGTTCACGGCGTGCCAAAAATCAGGCCATCCGCATCACAGAGCCCGGGCAGGATGTAGCCGTGGCGATTGAGGTGGCGGTCGTTGGCGGCGGTGCAAAGCGTGGTGGCACTTGAAGTTGTGCCAATTTATAGCTTATTCATGCTAATATTTGGCATGTCTATCAGTGCTGCACTTTTTACCGACAGCCAGGCGCGGCTGTATGTATGGCTCTTTGGCCAGCCCGAGCGGGCTTATCACCTGAATGAGTTGCGCCGGTTCACCGGCCTGGGCAGTGCCTCTTTGCAGCGCGAGCTGAACCGCCTGGCTACGGCGGGCTTGGTTATTGCGCAAGCGGTGGGCAACTTGCGCCGCTTTCAGGCCAATCCCCAATCGCCTGTTTACGCCGAATTGGTTGCCTTGACGCGCAAGACGCTGGGCACGGTGCCAGTGTTGCGCAATGCCTTGCTGCCCTTGCAGCCTCATCTGCAGTCTGCTTGGGTCTATGGCTCGGTCGCCAAACAAACCGACACCGCCCGCAGCGACATCGACGTGATGCTGGTCGGCAATGACTTGCTGCTCAGCCAGGTCTTGGCCGCCCTGGAACCCGCCGAGGCCCAACTTGGCCGAAAAATCAACCCGAGCATTTATTCCCCTCAAGAGTTTGAGCGCCGCCGCGCCGAGCCAGACTCGTTCGTCAACCGGGTTTTGTCGCAGCCCATCCTGCCATTGATAGGGGACGCTCATGAGCCAGCCTGAACTAGCGTAAAACATTACTGCGTCCCAAAAATCCGGTCCCCCGCATCACCCAAACCCGGCAGGATGTAGCCGTGGCTGTTGAGTTGGCGGTCGATGGCGGCGGTGAAGATTTGCACATCAGGGTGCGCCTCGCGCAGCGCCTTGACACCTTCGGGGCAGGTCAGCAGGCAGACGAACTTGATCGATTTAGGTTGCAGCACCTTGATGCGCGCGATGGCGGCAATGGCCGAGTGGCCGGTGGCCAGCATCGGGTCCACCACCACCACGTCGCGCTCGGGCATTTCCTTGGGCATCTTGAAGTAGTACTCGACAGCCTTCAGTGTGGCCGGGTCACGGTACAGGCCGATGTGGCCCACGCGCGCACCCGGCACCACGCTCAAAAAGCCGTCCAGAATACCTGTGCCGGCGCGCAAGATTGACACCAGCGCCAGTTTTTTGCCGTCAATCACCTTTGCGGTCATGGTTTCGAGCGGGGTCTCGATCTGCACGTCCTGCATCGGCATGTCGCGCGTGACCTCGTAGGCCATCAGCATTGACAGCTCGTTGAGCAGGGTGCGAAAGCTGGTGGTGCTGGCGTCTTTGCGGCGCATCAAGGTGAGCTTGTGCTGCACCAGCGGGTGGTCGATAACGTGAACCATCGGGTCTTGGGGATTGGTCATGGAATTTCTTTCTTTGAGTTTGGGTTTAGCGCTTGGCACCGCCAAAAATGCCGCCGAGCACGCCGCGAACGATCTGGCGGCCCACGGCACTGCCGATGGAACTGGCGGCGCTTTTAAAGAACTGTTCGCCCGCCGAGGTGCGTCGGCCACCGCTGCCACCGCCGAGCAGGCTGCCCAGTCCGGCGCCGATGCTGTCGAACATGCCGCCACCCTGGGCTGCCGGTGCTTCGTTGGCGCTGGTCGCTTTGTTTTCTTCCTGCGCGGCGCGCGCCGCGGCGTGGCCCTTGAGCTTTTCATAGGCCGACTCCCGGTCGAGCGTCTTTTCATAGACCCCGGCGACGATGGATTCGGTGAGCAGGGTTTGTCGTTGCGCTGGCGTGATGGGCCCGATCTGGCTGGCCGGTGGCAGCACAAAGACGCGCTCAGTGGGGCAGGGGCGGCCTTTTGTATCCAGAAAGCTCACCAGCGCCTCGCCCACACCCAGTTCGGTGATGGCCGCGCCAATGTCCAGCCCGGCGTTGGGGCGCATGGTGTCTGCCGCCGATTTGACGGCTTTTTGGTCGCGCGGCGTGAAGGCGCGCAGCGCGTGCTGCACCCGGTTGCCCAGTTGAGCCAGCACGCTGTCGGGAATGTCGAGCGGGTTTTGCGTCACAAAATAAACACCCACGCCTTTGGAGCGCACCAGGCGCACCACCAGTTCGATGCGCTCGATCAGCACCTTGGGCGCGCCGTTGAACAGCAGGTGCGCCTCGTCGAAGAAAAACACCAGCTTGGGCTTGTCCAGGTCACCCACTTCGGGCAGGTTCTCAAAGAGTTCGCTGAGCATCCAGAGCAAAAAGGTGCTGTACAGGCGCGGCGAATTCATCAGCCGGTCGGCGGCCAGGATGTTGATCATGCCGCGGCCTGCGCCATCTGTTTGCATGAAATCGTCGATGTTGAGCATGGGCTCGCCAAAGAACTGGTCGCCGCCCTGGGCCTCGACCTGCATCAGGCCGCGCTGGATGGCGCCAATGCTGGCGGCGCTGATGTTGCCGTATTCGGTGGTGAAGTTGCGAGCGTTGTCACCGACAAACTGGCACATGGCACGCAGGTCTTTCATGTCAAGCAGCATCAGACCTTGGTCGTCGGCAATCTTGAAAACCAGTTGCAGCACGCCGGCCTGGGTTTCGTTGAGGTTGAGCATTCGCCCCAGCAGCAGCGGCCCGAGGTCGCTCACGGTGGCGCGCACCGGGTGGCCCTGCTCGCCAAACACGTCCCACAAGGTGGTGGGGAAGGCGGCAAATTCGGGTGTTTCCAGACCACGCTCGGCAATGACCTTGGCCAGCTTGGGGGTGGCCGAGCCGGGTTGTGAAATGCCGGTCAGGTCACCTTTGACGTCGGCCATGAAGACCGGCACACCGAGCTTGGAAAAGCCTTCGGCCAGGGTTTGCAGCGTAATGGTTTTGCCGGTGCCGGTGGCGCCGGTGATGAGGCCGTGGCGGTTGGCCTTGTCGGGTTGCAGCAAACATTGGGTCTGACCGTGCTGGGCGATCAATATGGGTTCGGGCATGTCTGGCTCCAAAAGTACAATCGAGCCGATAGCGTAACGAACTTTTGAAGGATTTCACGTGGCAGGACACAGTAAATGGGCCAATATTCAGCACCGCAAAGGCCGCCAGGACGAGAAACGCGGCAAGATCTGGACCCGCATCATCCGTGAGATCACGGTGGCTGCCCGCTCCGGTGGCGCCGACCTGGGCACCAACCCGCGCTTGCGCCTGGCAGTGGACCGGGCCAAGGCGGCCAACATGCCCGCCGACCGCGTGAAGTACAACATCGACAAGGCCACCGGCAGCGTCGAAGGCATCACTTACGAGGAAATCCGCTATGAGGGCTACGGCATCGGCGGCGCGGCCATCATTGTTGACACCATGACCGACAACAAGGTGCGCACCGTGGCCGAGGTGCGCCACGCCTTTGCCAAATACGGTGGCAACATGGGCACCGAGGGCTCGGTGGCGTTCCAGTTCAAGCACTGCGGCCAGCTCATTTTTGCGCCGGGCACATCTGAAGACAAGGTGATGGAAGTGGCGCTGGACTCGGGCGCCGAAGATGTCATCAGCGATGACGACGGCGCCATCGAGGTGATTACCTCTGTGGCCGATTTTGAAGCCGTCAAGAATGCACTGGAAGCCGCTGGCCTGACGCCCGATGATGCCGAGGTGACGATGCGCGCTGAAAACCCGATCGAACTCACCGGCGACGAGGCCATTCGCATGCAAAAACTGCTGGATGCTCTTGAAGACCTGGACGACGTGCAAGAGGTCTATCACAACGCCGAACTGGACACCGAATGAAGATTCTGGTCATAGGTGGCGGTGGCCGCGAGCATGCACTGGCCTGGCGACTGCTGCAGTCGCCTAAAGCCCACAAGATTTACCTCGCGCCCGGCAACGGCGGCACGGCGCAAGACGACCGTTTTGAGAACGTGCCGATCACCGACGTGAATGCGTTGTGCGCATGGGCGCTGGCGCAAAAAATCGTGCTGACGGTAGTGGGGCCTGAAGTGCCGCTGGCTGCCGGCGTGGTGGATATTTTTCGCAAAAACGGTCTGCGCATTTTTGGGCCCACACAGGCTGCTGCTCAACTGGAAAGCTCCAAGGCGTTTTCCAAAGCCTTCATGCAGCGCCACAACATTCCCACCGCCGAGTTCGACACCTTTACCGACGCAGCAGCGGCGCATGCCTACATCGACCAGAAAGGCGCACCGATTGTGGTCAAGGCCGATGGTCTGGCGGCTGGCAAAGGCGTGGTGGTGGCCATGACCCTGGCCGAAGCGCACGAGGCGGTTGACTTCATGCTGCTCGGCAACACATTGGGTGTGCTGCACAACGCCGGTGCTGACGGGGCTGCTGTGCCGCGGGTGGTCATCGAAGAATTCTTGCAAGGCGAAGAAGCCAGCTTTATTGTGATGGTGGACGGTAAAAATGTGTTGCCGCTGGCCACCAGCCAGGACCACAAACGCCTGCTTGATGGCGACCAGGGTCCCAACACCGGCGGCATGGGCGCTTATTCACCAGCGCCGGTGGTGACGCCCGACGTGCACGCCCGCGCCATGCGCGACATCATTTTGCCAACAGTGCGTGGCATGGAGAAAGACGGTATTCCCTTTACCGGTTTCCTGTACGCCGGCCTGATGATCGACGCCCAGGGGCAGCCCAAAACGCTTGAGTTCAATTGCCGCATGGGCGACCCCGAGACTCAGCCGATCATGATGCGTCTGAAAACCGATCTGGTCGATGTGATGATGGCGGCGACCGAGCCGGGGCCGCACGGCAAGCTCGATCAGGTTGAGCTGGAATGGGATCGGCGCACCGCGCTTGGCGTGGTGCTGGCAGCGCATGGCTACCCAGCGAGTCCGCGCAAAGGCGATGCCATCAGCGGCATGCCACCCGAGGCAGAAGATGCCTGCGTGTTCCATGCCGGCACCAAGGTGCAGGATGGGCAATTACTGACTTCCGGTGGCCGGGTGCTGTGTGTGACCGTGCTTGCCGACAGCGTGCGCCAGGCCCAGCAGCGCGCCTACGAGGTCATCATGGGCATTCGATTTGACGGCATGCAATACCGCCATGACATTGGCCACCGCGCCATCAAGGGAACACCCGCATGACAAGCACCCGCTTGCCGACCGAGGTGGTCGGTGACTACTTGCGCGGTCTGCAGGCCAGTATTACTGATGCCATTTCCGAACTGGATGGTTCCGCGTTCTTGACCGATGCCTGGCAAAAACCCGCTGGCGAGATATTGCAAGGGCAGGGCATCACGAAAATTCTGGAAGGCGGGGCCATTTTTGAGCGCGCCGGTTGTGGCTTTTCGCACGTGAGCGGCCCCAGGCTGCCGCCGTCGGCCACCCAGCATCGCCCGGAGCTCTCGGGCGCGCCGTTCGAAGCCATGGGCGTGTCGCTGGTGTTCCATCCGCGCAACCCTTACGTGCCCACGGTGCACATGAACGTGCGCATGATCTCGGCCGAGGCCCCTGATGGTGCCGAGGCGTGCTGGTTTGGCGGCGGCATGGACCTGACGCCCTACTATGGTTTTGAAGAAGATGCAGTGCATTTTCACCAGACCTGCAGAGCGGCCTTGCAGCCCTTTGGCGACGACAAATACCCGCGTTTCAAAACCTGGTGCGACGACTATTTTTTCCTGAAGCACCGCAATGAGCCGCGCGGCGTGGGTGGTGTGTTTTTTGACGACTTCTCCGAGCTCGGCGCCGAGCAAAGCCTGGCCATGATGCAAGCGGTGGGCAACGCATTTTTGAGCGCCTACCTGCCCATCGTGGCGCGCCGCCAAAACACGCCCTATGGCGAGCGCGAGCGGGCTTTCCAGCTTTACCGGCGCGGCCGTTATGTGGAGTTCAACCTGGTGTGGGACCGGGGCACGCACTTTGGCTTGCAGTCGGGTGGCCGCAGCGAGTCGATATTGCTCTCCATGCCGCCGCTGGTGAGTTGGGCCTACCAGCAGGTGCCGGCCCCCGGCACGCCCGAGGCCGAGCTGTACAGCCAATTTTTGGTGCGCCGGGATTGGGTTTGAACCGGGACGCTCCCCAACGCCGACGCATCGGCGTGTTTGGCGGTGCCTTCGACCCGCCGCACCTGGCGCATCGGGCCTTGCTGGAGGCGGCGCTGGCCGAGCTCAAGCTCGATGTACTGCGCGTGGTGCCCACGGGTGATGCCTGGCACAAACCACGGCGCTTGAGCGCCGCCGCGCATCGCCTGGCCATGGTGCAGCTGGCGTTTGACGATGTGCCGCACATTCATGTCGATACCCAGGAAATCGCGCGCCGCGGCCCAAGCTATACCGTGGACACTTTGCGACACATTGCAGCCGCGGAACCCGGGGCCGAATTGTTCCTGATCATGGGCGCAGACCAGGCGGCCGCGCTGACCAGTTGGCACGATTGGCAGGCCATTCTTCAATTAGCTATAATTTGTGTAGCTACTCGCGACCAACAATCAAAGAACGGCACCATGTTCGATGCCGAAAATTTGTTTCCTGAACGGTTTTTGCATCTGTCCATGCCTGCCACACCCGTGAGTGCCACCCAAATTCGCAACATGATCGCCACAGGGCAATCGGTGCAAACACTGGTGTCCGAACCCGTTGCGCGTTATATTGCCGACCATCACCTCTACCTTTCAAATTGATGACTACCCAAATTACTGCAGCCAGCAAAGCCAAGAAACCTGTGCGCCAAGCCAGCACCAAAGCCGCCTCGGCCAGTGCGGAAAAAAAAGACATCCAAAAATTGCAGCGCGCCATCGTCGATGGCCTGGAAGATGTCAAGGCGCAAGAGATTGTGGTGTTTGACACCGAGCACCTCTCGTCGCTGTTCGAGCGGGTCATCGTGGCCTCGGGCACGTCCAACCGGCAGACCAAGGCGCTGGCCATGAGCGTGATCGACGCGGTGCGCGAGGCGGGTTTTGCCAAGCCGCGCGTCGAGGGCGAGGCCAACGGCGAGTGGATCATTGTGGATTGTGGCCAGGCCGTGGTGCATGTGATGCAACCTACCTACCGGACGTACTACAACCTGGAAGAACTCTGGGGTGAAAAGCCGGTGCGCCTGAAGTTTGGCGCTGCCAAACCCGTGGTGGCTGCAGAAGCCAAGGTAGGCAAAACCGATGCCAAGGATGCTGCCAAGCCGGTGGCGAGTTTGCGCCGCTCCAGTGCCGCCAAACGAGGCGTGCAAGAGGCGTTCCCGACCAGGGCGCAAATGGCAAAGACAGCTGCCTCGGAAGCGGCAGCCGCCAAAAAGGCAGCCGTAAAAACCGCCTCAGTGCCCAAACGGAAAGTGGCCGACACTGATGCCGTGGTGGTCAAACCCCGCATCAAAACCCTGGTGGTCAATGCACCGGTCAAGCCGGCTGCCAAAAAGGCCGCCGCCAAAAAGAGCCCTGTCAAAAAAGCGCCCGCCAGGAAGACGGCTGAGCGCAAAGCCTGACGCAACTCTGTGCGGTTGCTGATTGTTGCCGTCGGTCAGCGCGTACCCGACTGGGCGCAAACGGCCTGGGACGATTACGCCAAACGCTTCCCTTTTGAGCTTAAGGTCGAGCTCAAAGCCGTCAAAACCGAGCCCCGCGCCTCCAAAGCACTCGACACCCTGCTGGTAGCCGAGCGCGCACGCATCGAGGCCGCCATCCCCAAGGGTTTCAGAGTGGTGGCGCTGGACGAGCGCGGCGCGGCTTTGAGTACGATGGCGCTGGCGCAAAAACTGGAAAACTGGCAGTTGTCGGGTGATGATGTGGCGCTGGTGATTGGCGGCCCCGACGGGCTCGACCCCGCCTTCAGGCAAGCTGCCCATGAGCGCATTCGTTTGTCAGATTTGACGCTGCCGCACGCCATGGTGCGCGTGCTGTTGATCGAGCAGCTTTACCGTGCCTGGTCGATCAACGCCAAACACCCCTACCATCGCGAGTAGTCACTTTCCGAAAACACAGAAGCCATGCAAGAAGATATTTTGATCAACTGGTCGCCCCAGGAAACCCGGGTGGCGGTGGTGGAAAACGGCGTGCTGCAAGAGCTGCACGTGGAGCGCACGCTGGAGCGCGGGCTGGTCGGCAACGTCTATCTGGGCAAGGTGGCGCGCGTGCTGCCGGGCATGCAGTCGGCGTTCATCGACATTGGTCTGGAGCGGGCAGCGTTTTTGCACGTGGCCGACGTCTGGCATGCGCCGGTTGAGGGCGAGACGATTTCGGCTGCACGCAACGCGGCGACGCAAATCCCGATTGAAAAGCAGGTGTTCGAAGGCCAGAGCCTGATGGTGCAAGTGATCAAGGACCCGATTGGCACCAAGGGGGCGCGGCTATCGACGCAAATCAGCATCGCAGGGCGCATGCTGGTGTTCTTGCCACAGGACGAGCACCTGGGCGTTTCGCAAAAAATTCCGCCCGAGCAGCGCGACGAGTTGCGCCGACGCTTGCAGACCCTGGTGGGCGAGCAGGGCGGCGGTTTTATCTTGCGTACCAATGGCGAGGACGCTACCGACCAGGAACTGGCCGACGACATTGCGTACTTGCGCAAGGCCTGGGCGCGTGTTCGCGAGGCCGCTACCAAGCTGCCTGTTACTTCGCTACTGCATCAGGATTTGAGCTTGTTGCAGCGCGTGCTGCGCGACCTGACGACCGAGTTCACCCAATTCATCAAGGTCGATTCACTGGAACAATTTGCCGTGCTGAAGGCTTTTGGCCACGAGTTCATGCCCGCCGCCGCGCAAAAGCTGGTGCACTACAAGGGCGAGCGTCCCATTTTTGACCTCTATGCCATCGACGAGGAAATTGCCAAGGCGCTGGGGCGGCGCGTTGACTTGAAATCGGGCGGCTACCTGATCGTGGACCAGACCGAAGCCTTGACCACGGTCGATGTGAACACCGGCGCTTATGTGGGTGCGCGCAATTTTGACGACACAATTTTCAAGACCAACCTGGAGGCCACGCACGCCATTGCGCGGCAACTGCGCCTGCGCAACCTGGGCGGCATCATCATTGTCGATTTCATCGACATGGCACCCGAAGAGCACCGTGAGGCTGTGCTGGCCGAGATTCGCAAGCAACTGGCGCGCGACCGCGTCAAGACCATGTGCGGTGGGTTTTCGCAACTGGGCCTGGTGGAAATGACACGCAAGCGCACCCGCGAGTCGCTGGCGCACATGTTGTGCGAGCCCTGTCCGCTGTGCCAGGGCAAGGGTATTGTGAAAACTGCGCGCAGCGTGGCCTACGATATTTTTCGCGAGATCTTGCGCGAAGCGCGCCAGTTCAACCCCAAGGAATTTCGCGTGGTAGCCTCACCCAAGGTGATTGAATTGTTTCTGGACGAAGAAAGCCAGCATCTGGCCGGCCTGAGCGAGTTCATTGGCAAACCGGTGTCGCTGCAGAGCGAGAGCGCGATGGGGCAGGAGCAATATGATGTTGTGCTGCTGTGAGGCTAACCAGCCGCGGCTGCCCGGTTCTTGCGTTTGTTGATCAAGGGTAAAAATTTTGTTGCAACTTGAATTGATTCATGTGGTGCGCCGGTATGGACCGGTGGGCGGCATGGAGCGTTATGTCTGGGAGTTGACGCGCGAACTGCAGCAGCTCGGTCATCGAGTCAGTGTTATTTGCGAGCGCTGCCACGTTGACAAGCTCGAAGGCATAACGGTTCATGAAATCGGTGAAATTGCACCGCGTCCGCGCTGGCTGTCCTTGTTGCGTTTTGGTCGGCGAGTGGCACGCTTTTTGGTGGATCATCCCTGTCCCGATGCTGTGATTCATAGCCACGAACGACTCAATAGCCACCACATCACCACCTTTCACGGCCCGCCTTTTGCGAACGTATTGGACAAGCCTTGGTGGCGTCTGATTTCCTTGCGCATTGCCATGCAGTTGTTTTTGGAGCGCCGCGAGTTGTCCACGCCTCGCTTTGTGGTGCCGAACTCCCGGTTCATCAGCCAGTCGCTGGCGCACTACTATCCGGAGCTGGCGCACAAGCTCACCGAGCCGATTGTTCCGGGCGTGGTGCCGGGTGTGGTTCGTGAGCCGCGCGCAGTTCCGCCAGACGGCGGCATCGTGGGTTTTGTCGGCAAGGAATGGCAGCGCAAGGGCTTGCCTCGGGCGGTTGAAATCGTTGCGGCCTTGCGCCGCACCCGCCCCCATGTGCAGTTGCATGTAGTGGGACCGGCTGCAGCCGACGTGGCGCATCTGTTTGCCGACTGGCAGGGTGGCTTCAAATTGATGGGCTGGAGTGATCAGGCGCACTACGCTGCCTTTGATGTCCTGCTGCACCCCGCCAAAGCTGAGCCATATGGCATGGTGATCAGTGAGGCCATGGCCGCCAAAGTGCCTGTGCTGATTTCCGATGTGTGCGGTGCAGCAGCGCACGTGACACCAGCCTCAGGCGCCGTTTTGCCGCTGGCAGCGTCACTGGAAGCCTGGGTCGAAGCGCTGGATCAACAGTTAAGTCGCGCCGAACCTGTGCCGCAATTTGAACGGAGTTGGCGCGAAGTGGCAGAAGAGTATGTGGAGATTTATTCTGAAATCCTGATTGTTGATTTAAAGCGTCAAGCGTTGATGGTGGGTTAATTTATCTTCTTTAAAGTCGTGTCATGTTATCCATCAATTCAAACCGCGTGAATGTCCGCGTTGCGATCGTATCTTTGGCCGCCGCTTCCGCAGGCCTGTCAATGGCCGCCATGAGCCTCGGCAAATTATTTTTATTGCTCACGGTATTGCTTGTTTTGCTTCGGAATAGTCATAAGGCTATTGGGCAGGTGTCTTGGCAAGCCTTGTGGACACCCAAACTGGTCATTGTGATTTTGGCAGCATTTGCTGGCAGTTTGCTGTGGACGACCGGTCCTTTTGACCAGGACATGGAAGCCGTTGGAAAGTACGGAAAACTTTTGGTGATACCCGCACTGTTGATCCTGATCAGGTCGCGGCAAGAGGCGACTCTGGCGCTGACGATTTTTCTTGGATTCCAGACTTTCTTGTTATTGAGTAGCTGGTTACTGTATTTCCATGTGCCAGTCGTTTGGGCGTCCGGGAAGCATGCCAAAGAATTTTTTGCCGTGTTTTCAACTTATTTGGATCAGAGCATCATTAGCGCGGTCGTTGCTGCTCTTTTTTGGCATTTGAAGGCGTTGGCACCCAACCGGCTACTGTTTTATGGTGCTATCGCCATTTCTTTGCTGGCTTTGGGAAGTGTTTTTTTCGTATTTGTGGGGCGCACGGGACAACTTGTGGGTTTGACCATGGTGGGGCTGGCTGTTTTTTGGGCTTTACCCAGGCGATATCGCTTGGCCTCAATCGTCATGACGCCATTGATCCCCATCTTGGCTTTCAGCTTGGGTGCGATACCACAGAGATTTGTTATTGCTGGGTCCGAGGTATCTTCCTACATGGATAAACCTGCTGCGAATACTTCGACGGGTATTCGGCTTTATTTTTGGAAAACTTCCCTGGAAGCTATGGCACAGAAACCGCTGGCCGGTTCGGGTGTTGGCAGTTGGACGACGGAATACAACAAAATTGAACGCCGGAAAAACGCTGATTTTGAGGTGTTTAAAGTTGCAAGCAACCCCCATCAGGAGTTTTTGCTGTGGGGTGTTCAGCTTGGTGTGGGCGGTGTCCTGCTTTTGATGGCATTGATGGGCGCTGTCATGAAGGATTTTCACAAAATGGACCCGCCCGTTGCCCGGGCCGGGCAGTCGATAGTGGCTGCTTTAGTGGTTTCTTGCCTGTTTAACTCGTCGCTATACGATGCCAACATTGGTTCTTTCTTTTGTTTGTCCATCGGTGTTATGTTGGCCTATGGTTTGTACGCCGGAAATACGTCACACCGATAGCCATGGTTAGGCCCTTGGCCAATTGTTTCTATCAGTGATTTTCTGCTTTGCAAGCATTGCCGCGACATAAAAGAAACACAGAATCACCATTGACTTGCAATTTCCGCAACACTTCACCTTTCACATCCTCTGGTGCATGCGCTATGACGATGCCCTCCTTGAAATCCGCGGGCGGCCAAAGCAATGGAGCATGTTTTTCAAAACGTAAGGTATTGATCTCAGCTGCCACCGCAAGTCCGACCGAAGCGACATTGGTCACATAAAGTGGATAGTCGCCGTACTTTTGAACGATCTCCTTGGCCATCTGCGCATAGTTTTCGCCTCGATAGGTGCGCTGATACCAAGGAAAGACTACCGTATGAACGGTAGAGCCGAGTAACAGCATTCCAACCAACCACTTTTTGACTTGGAATGGGCTGGTCTCATGCACAACAAGATAGGCTGCGGCCAACACCACAAATGAGTAGACGGGTAACACATAACGTACACCTCCCTCCGGTGCGATGAGGTAGGGCAGGTAATTCATCAACGCGATCAATAAAGCAGCGCCCACAGCAGGTTGTTGCAGTGCGACTACGCGTTGACGTAGCAGGAAGTAGGCGATGATGAGGCTCGCCGGCATGAGTCTCAAGAACATCTCTGATGGGTAGGCAACCAAGCGCAAAAGGTAGTTGCCAATATTGGGTATCACGAGTTTGCTTAGGATGTCATCAGACATCTTGGCATGTTGGGCGCTATCATGCGTTCCCATCATCCACCAAATAAATGGTAGCAGCATTGCACATGCATACGCCAGCCAGGCCATTTTCCCCAACAAGATGCGACGATTTTCCACATCGCGGATCAGCACCATAATCGCGATCCCGAGGAACATATAGACCGTCAGCGCCTTAGTCATGAAGGCGGCGAAGGCAGATAGCATCGCCGCGAATAACAGCCAGTGATTTTTGCGCAGGCAGGCAACCCAGGTTTGGGCTATCGCCAACACGACGAACATTGCAAATAACGGGTCAGCATATGACAGCCAGCCTCGATAGAGCATCACATCCGCCGTCACCAAGTAAAGGATTGCAGCTAAACGAGTGACGGAATCATTTCGCCACAGTGAATGTGCCAGCCAAGCGACCGTTAGACTTGTGCCTATTGTTGCGCCCACGCTTACCAGGCGCGACGCAACCAGCACATGCTCCCAACCGATCAGGTTGGCAATGGGAATCATGATCCAGTTCATCAATGGCGGGCGACCACCACCACCACCTATTGCACCATACATCACGGTACTCATGAACTCTTGCCGATTCCACATCTCCATGGAGTTGAGAGTGAATACGCCCTCCTCGCCCACGTAGAAATAAAAGAGCGTAGGTACAAAGCACAGGATGGCCCAAGAAAACAATGCGGGATAGCTAGTCGTTCTTTTCAATAATTCCATCTAAGCGTCCCGATTTTGAGATTCGAATGTCCAATGATAATTCAGCAGATATGTGCTGACAGATGAAACCAGCAATGTTGCAAGCTGTGACCATAAAGACCACCTGTGTAGATGACTCAAGAGAGGCGCTGGCAGTCGTTGGGAGCTGCAATCCGGCTCATGTCTGCAGCCTACACAGGTTGGCGTAATAGCCGTTGGCTCGAACCAGTTCAGCATGTTTTCCTGTTTCGACTATTCGCCCCTGGTCCAGTACCAAAATGAGATCGGCGCGCTCGATGGTGCTGAGCCGATGGGCGATTACAAGCGTGGTGCGATTCTTCATGAGCGTGGCCAAGGCAGCCTGAACCTGACGTTCCGATTCGGTGTCCAGCGCCGAAGTGGCTTCATCGAGGATCAGGATTGGTGCATTCTTTAACAAGGCCCTCGAAATCGCAATGCGCTGACGCTGTCCGCCTGAAAGTCTGGCACCGTTTTCTCCAATCAGGGTGTCAAGGCCCTCGGGCAACTGCTCAATGAATTCCCAGGCATTGGCGGCTCTGGCTGCCTGGATCACATCGTCACGGGTGCAGGTATCGCGTGCGCCAAAGGCAATGTTGGCCTCAATCGTGCTGTTGAATAAAACAATATCCTGACTGACCAGGGAAATGTTATGGCGCAGACTGTTCAAGGTTAAGTCATTGATGTCAATACCATCAATACGAATTTGGCCCGAAGACACGCGGTAGAAACGTGGTATCAGCGCACTGATGGTTGTCTTGCCGCCGCCCGATGCGCCAACCAGTGCAACGGTTTGACCTGCTTTAATACTCAGATTCAGGTCTTCAAGCGCCATTCGTTCAGCTCCAGGGTAAGTGAAGCTCACATGCTCAAAGTCGATGCTGTCCGTAACGTGCGTTAACTCGAGTTTGCCGCTTTCTTCTTCAGAGGGGGTGTCAAGCAGTGCGAAGACGCTTTCGCACGCTGCGAGTCCGCGCTGAAGAATGGAGTTGACAGAAGTGAGTTTCTTGATGGGCGCAATCAGCATCAACATGGCGGTGATGAAAGAAACGAAACCGCCCGGGGAAGAGCCGGCCTGACCCGTCGTCTGGCTCAAGGCCAGGTAGGTAATGATGGCAACGGCTACCGAAGCTGCCATGTGTGTGATGGGGGTGATAGCTGCCGCAGGAATAGCCTCGCGCATCATGGCGCGCCGCAGGCGCTCGGTGTCGAGCCTGAAGCGTTCGCGTTGTTGCGGCTGTCCCCCGAAGATTTTGATGACCTTGTGCGCCAGGACGGACTCCTCGATGGCGTGCGAAACAAGCCGAATCGCCTCCAGAGTCCCACGGCTGGCCGCACGAATGCGCTGGCTGAAAGCTTTGACGATGAACGCAAAAAGGGGTCCGATGGCAAGCGTGATGAGCGTGAGTTTCCAGTCAAGGTACAACAAGTAGGCGATCAGCGCGACGGCGGTGAGCGATTCACGGATGATGGTGACCAGTACGGTGGTGGCCGCCTCAGTGATGAGTGTGACGTCATAGATCAGTCGGGAGATCAGTTTGCCAGCGGATTGCTCGTGATACACCTGTGTTGGCAGCACCAGAATTTTGGCGAACATCTCACGCCGCAGGTCGGTAATGAGGCGGGTGGATATCCATGTCATCAGGTAGCTGGTACAAAATGTGAAGACACCCCTGACCAAAAACAAAAGCACGATGCCGGATGGGATTAACCAGACCATGCGGGCATCTTCGGTTTTGAAGCCGTTGTCCAGCAAGTATTTCATGATGGCTGGAAACGCCGGTTCTGTTGCAGCAATGGCAACCATGCCAAGTACCGCCAGGGCGAAGGCTTTCCAGTAGGGCCGCAGGTAGTTGAGCAGCCTGGCGTAAATGGCACGGCTGCTGAGAGCGGGGCTGCTAAACATGGGCAGCTAATTGGAGCCAGTGATGCTGAATTTGGCTCACTTTGGCGCCTGCCATTGCGGCCCTTTCTGCATCTCGATGGCTTTGGCATAACGGTAAAACGTGCCTTCGAAGTTCCCCAGTGCAATGACAAAGCCGGCCCACCCGTCAAGAAAACCGAGCTTGAAGACGTAGTGCTTTAAAAAGGACCAGGTGCCATGGCGCAGGGCTGTGCCCATGGAAAGTTTTTTGTGTTTGATCTTTTCGGCGCCCAGCGTCGAGTAGCGATTGGCCTTGTGCATGACCTCGCTCATGTTTTTGAAAGGGAACTGCCAGATGGCATTTTTCAGATAACCAATGGGTCGATCAGAGTCAAGAATATAGCCCTCGTGCACTGGCTTGAGGTCGTAAGCCATGCGTCCTTTGCGAAACAATTGCGGTTGCCGATAGTTGGGGTACCAACCAGAGTGTTTGATCCAGCGGCCCATGAAGTAGTTACGGCGCGGCATCCAGTAGGCGTCCAATGCCGACGGGTCTTGGGTGATGGTGCGGATTTCCTTTTCGGCGGCGGGTGTGCAGCGCTCATCAGCATCCAGGCTAAAAATCCACTCGTGGGCGCAAGCGGCAATGGCCTGATTGCGCAAATCACCGAAGCCCTTGAAGTCCACTTGAACAACACGGGCACCAAGCTTGGTAGCTATTTCCGGTGTGCCGTCGGTACTCCACGAGTCAACCAGCACAATTTCGTCAGCCCATTTGGCGCTTTCAATGGTGGCCGCCACCTTTTCGGCTTCGTTGAAAGCGATGATATAGACGGAGATTTTGCTCATCGGGGGTGGTAGTATTTGACGTGCCGTACAGCTGTGCGGTGTTGATTGTTGGCTGCATAGTCTAGTTCAAAATGAACCCTCAAGAATCCGTGTCAGTGGTGATTACTACCTATAACCGCAGCGACGCCTTTTTGGCTGTGATGGCGGGGTTGGTGCAACAAACGGATCGCAACTTCGAGGTCATCGTGGCTGATGATGGGTCGCGTGAGGAGCATCGCCGAGCCATTTTGGAGTCATCGGCAGCGCGTGAATTGCGGGTGGTTCATGTATGGCATCCAGATATTGGATTCACGGCCTCCCAAGTGCGCAACCTTGGTGTCGCGGCTGCCAAAGGGCAGTACATCATTTTCCTGGATGGTGATTGTGTGCCCGAGGTGGACTTTATCGTGCGACACAAAGCACTGGCCCAAGCCGGATTTTTTGTCAACGGCAGTCGGGTGCTTTTGTCGCCTGACTTGACGCAGCGCGTGCTGGCCGGTTCTGAGTCAGTTTGTGGTCGCTCAAGTTTCTTTTGGATCAAGCAGCGGCTGCTTGGGCACGCCAGCAAACTCTCGCACCTTTTGCGTTTACCCGATGGGGTTTGGCGCTTGGCGCGCAAATTTTCGTGGAAAGGTATCCGTAGTTGCAATATGGCTTTATGGAAGGCTGATTTTGAGCGAGTGGACGGCTTTGATGAGTCCTTTGTCGGATGGGGTCATGAAGATGCCGACTTCGTGTTGCGCCTGCATCACAGCGGGGTGGTGCGCAAGAACGGGTTTTGTGCGACTGAGGTTTTTCATCTTTGGCATGAGGAAGCCAAGCGTAACAAGGCGTCACAGAATGCCAAAATTGTCAGGGAGCGTGTTACAACCGGTGTCACCCGATCGACCTTTGGTTATTCTCAGAACCGCGCCAATGACGATGTGGTGCTGACCAGACTGTAATAATGAGCTGATGATTAAACGTTATTTTTTCTATTTCTTAAGTTGTTTTCTAAGTCTTCCAGCCTTCGCCCAATTTCGCATCGAAGTCTCCGGTGTGGGCTTGACGCAGGTGCCTGTGGTGATTGCGCCTTTCAGGGGGCAAGAGGCGCTGCCGCAAAAAATCTCGGAAATCATCAAGGCTGATCTGGAGCGCAGCGGCCAGTTTCGCGTGATTCCTTCGCCCGCCGGTGTTTTTGATGAGTCGTCTCGTCCTGAACTGTCCTCGTTGCGCCAGGCGGGGGCCGATGCCTTTGCCTCGGGCAGCGCGACCAAGCTCGCTGATGGTCGCTTTGATGTGCGGTTTCGTTTGTGGGACGTGGTCAAGGGCCAGGATTTGGGTGGTCGCAGTTTTGCCGTTAACGCGCCCGACCTGCGCTTGGCTGCGCATCGGGTGGCCGACGATATCTATGAAAAGCTGACCGGCGACAAGGGCGTTTTTTCAACGCGCATTGCCTATGTGACCAAAGCGGGTCAGCGCTACCAGTTATGGGTGGCCGATGCCGATGGCGAGAATGCCCAGTCGGCGCTGGCCAGCCCGGAGCCCATTATTTCGCCCGCCTGGTCGCCCGACGGCAACCAGCTGGCCTATGTGTCTTTCGAATCACGCAAACCGGTGGTCTATGTGCACAACGTGGGCACCGGCAAACGCCGTTTGATCGCCAATTTCAAGGGTTCCAACAGCGCGCCGGCCTGGTCACCTGATGGCACTACTTTGGCGCTCACGCTGAGCCGTGACGGTGGTTCCCAGTTGTTCCTGTTGCCCGCAGTCGGCGGTGAGCCGCGTCGCTTGATGCAGTCGCCCAGCATTGACACCGAGCCGGTGTTTTCGCCCGACGGGCAGCACATTTATTTTGTCAGCGACCGGGGGGGCTCACCCCAGATTTACCGGGTTGCGGTGTCCGGTCAGGGGGCGGAGCGCGTCACATTTACCGGTTCTTACAACATTTCGCCTTCCATCAGCCAGGACGGCCGCTGGCTGGCTTATATTTCAAGGGTGGGCGGCGCTTTCAAACTGCACTTGATGAATCTGGCTGAAGGTACCGTTTCTGCCATTACGGACTCTGCGGCTGATGAAAGCCCGAGCTTTTCGCCCAATGGCAGGATGCTGGTGTATGCCACCCAACAGCAGGGCCGCGAGGCGCTGATGACGAGCACGCTCGACGGCAAGGTCAAGGCCCGGCTCAGCGGGCAACAGGGTGATATCCGTGAGCCGCATTGGGGTCCTTTTTTCAAATAACAGAAGTGGAGTTTCAGGATGAAGAATTTTGTTTTGACGGGTTTGTTGTCGATCTTTTTGGTGGCGTGCGGAACCTCGGTACCACTCTCGGACGTTCCGGTTTCAGATGCCACGGCCAAAGCGGTGGGCGCTGACTCGGGTGCGGCTGGTTCCGGTGTGCAGGGGGGTGGCGTGGTGCCGGTGGATTTGGGCACTTCGCCAGATCAAGCGCTGGCCGCCGGTGAGTCCCGACTGGTTTATTTTGACTACGACAGCTTTGTTGTCAAACCTGAATTTCAGTCGATGATTGCGGCGCATGCGAGGCTGTTGCGCGCCCAACCGGAGCGCAGGGTGGCTCTTGAAGGCCATACCGACGAGCGCGGCGGGCGCGAGTACAACCTGGCTTTGGGCCAGAAGCGGGCCGATGCGGTGCGCAACGCGCTGTCGATTTTGGGTGTTTCGCCGAGTCAGATGGAGGCCGTGAGTTTTGGCAAGGAAAAACCGGTTGTGCTTGGCTATGAAGAAGCGGCTTTTGCCAAAAACCGACGTGTCGAGATTCGTTACCCATGAAATGGGACCAAAAAATGCCATTGTTGTTTTCCAGGTCTTCCCTTGTTTTTTTGATTTTTCTGTGCGCCTTCAGCGGTGCGCACGCGGCGTTTTTCGAGGACGATGAGGCGCGCAAGGCGATCCTGGATTTGCGTCAGCGCGTGGAAGCCGTGCGAACCG
>NZ_JACUUE010000012.1 GCF_014859475.1 Rhodoferax sp. | reverse complement strand
GCGCCTGCGCGCGGCCCTTGTCATCGAGCAGCAGGCGCACGCGCCAGATTCCTTCAGCATTGCGAGTCGCGTCAGCGACGTGGCAATCCATGCCCCCGGACTGCATGGACTGCCGCGCTTCGCTCGCAATGACGGCTTGTCCATGGCGATGGCTGTGAGGTGGGTCGGTGTGCAGTTGCCTCAAAGTCATCCTGATGACCGCCTCATCAAATGGAAACCCAAAGTGCCTTGCAGCCCGCTGCAGCCGGGCCAGGTGGGCGTCCAAATTGTGAAAGCTTCCATTTTCCAGGCGCAGGGTTTCCAGCAGCTTGAACGACTCGCTGGCGCGCGCCAGAAAGCCGCGCTTGATGCGCCATTCCTGCCATTCGGCCTCGGCCGTTGCGTCCGCCGTGATGCCGCTGCCGATGCCGCAGGTGGCTTGTGTGCCGCGCAGCGTGACAGTGCGAATCGCCACGTTGAAGGTGGCGTGGCCGCCGGGGCGCACCACGCCGATGGCGCCGCAGTAAATGCCGCGCGGCGCGGGCTCCAGCGCCTGAATCATGCGCATGGCCTGCACCTTGGGCGCGCCGGTGACCGAGCCGCACGGAAACAGCGCGCTGAACACGTCGCATAAAGTGGTGCCGGGCAGGGTGGTGGCGGTCACATCGGACACCATTTGCAGCACTGTGGGCAGCGTTTGCACGGTAAAAAGATGCGGCACCTTGACGCTATGCGGCTGCGCAATGCGCGACACGTCGTTGCGCAGCAAATCGACAATCATCACGTTCTCGGCGCGCTCTTTGGGCGAGGCCACCAGCGCGGCAGCCAGCGTGGCATCGTCTGCGGCGCTGCTGCCACGTGGCGCGGTGCCTTTCATGGGGCGCGTCAACAATTGCCCGCCCTGCATGGCTGGCCCATCTTTCCAGTCAAAAAACAACTCGGGCGAGACCGACAGCACCTGCTCAAAGCCGCTGTCGATGAAAGCGGCGTAGCCCTGGGGCTGGGCGCGGTGCAGGCGCCTGAAAAGCGTCTGCGGGTCGCCAGAAAACGCGCCATGCAGCGGCGCGGTGTGGTTGATCTGGTACAGGTCGCCAGCCGCAATGGCCTGGTGCATGCGGTCCATGGCCACATCAAAATTCGCTCGGCTCAGTCCGCTTTGCCACTGCACGCGGGTGGCGTCATCATCCTCAGAAGTTTCGGCGGGCCACGGCAGGGCCTTGTCGTAGACGCCGAACCACGCCAGCGGGCCGTCGGGCTCATGCACTTTGAGTGCGGCATCAAACGCGGGCGCGGCTTCATAACGCAGATAACCGACGCACCAGAAGCCTTGCCTTGCCAGGGCATCGACGGCTTGCAGCAGCGGCTTGACTTGTTCCGGGGTGTGCGCCACCAGGGTCTGTTGTGGCGTGTCGAAAGCCCAGCGCAGCGCGGCTTGTTGGCCGTGCGGGTCGCAAAAATCAAGCAGAACCTGCATACGTTTCAGTCTCACGCGTGGGTGCTTGTTGCCATGGGCGCGTCAGTGGTGCTGGCGTAGCTGACCAACCCGGTGGCCGTCAGCGTCAACATCCGGTCGGCGCGTTGGGCCGCAGCGCTTGAGTGCGTCACCAGCACCATGGCGGCGCCGTGCTGTCGGGTTTGCTCGACCAGCGCGTCCATCACGCGCGCAGCGGTGCTGGGGTCGAGGTTGCCGGTGGGCTCGTCGGCCAGCAGCAGCATAGGCCGATGCACCAGCGCGCGGGCAATGGCCACGCGCTGCAACTGGCCGCCACTGAGTTGCTGCGGCAGGCGAGTGCCCAAACCGGTCAGGCCCACGGCATCGAGCATGGCCTGCACCCGCGCGTCGTCATGCTGGCCCAGCAACATCAGCGGCAGGGCCACGTTTTGCGCCACGCTCAGGTGCGGCAGCACGTGAAAGGCCTGGAACACAAAACCGGTTTTTTCGCGGCGCAGGCGCGCCAGTTGCTCGTCGTTGAGCGTGCCCAAATCCTGCCCATCGAGTTGCACCGTGCCGCTGTCCCAGCTGTCGAGCCCCGCCATGCAGTTGAGCAGCGTCGATTTACCCACACCCGACTCGCCCACGATGGCAACAAATTCGCCCGGTGCCACGCGCAGTGAAACCTGGCTGAAGACCGGCGTCTGGCCGTAGCTTTTGCTCAAGTTGTTGATGGTCAGGGTCATGGCGGGCCTTCAATAAAACGCTTGGCCAGGGCCAGCACCTGGTCCAGCGCATCCGGCGCATCACAGGCCACCACCTGGCGCTCAGACATGGAGCGCAGCCAAGTGATCTGGCGCTTGGCGAGCTGGCGTGTGGCGGCACTACCCTTGTCGCGCAGCTCGCTCATGGGCCATAAACCGTCCAAAGCTTCCCAGGCCTGGCGGTAGCCGACGCAGCGCATGGCGGGCAGGTCAGGGTGCAGGTCGCCGCGCGCCCGCAAGGCCCGCACCTCGTCCAGAAAACCAGCGGCCAGCATGGCATCGAAGCGCTGGGCAATGCGCTGGTGCAACCAGGCGCGGTCGGTCGGTTCCAGTGAAATCAGCAGGCTGCCGGCAGCTTGATCTGTGGGCGGGAAAGGTGCAAGCGCTTGCCCCGGGGCCGTGTTGTTGTCGCCTGGAATGGCTTGTGCGGCCTGTGCCGACCGGGTTTGAAACGACGACAACGGCCGAGCGCTGATGCGAAACACCTCCAGCGCCCTGGAGATGCGTTGCGAGTCGGCCGGGGCCAGCCGCGCCGCTGTTACCGGGTCAACCCGCGCCAGCTCGGCGTGCAGCGCGGGCCAGCCATGTTGCGCAGCTTCCAGCGCAATGGCTTCGCGGATGGCCGGGTCGGCGCGCGGCATCTCGTCAAGCCCGTCGCGCAGCGCCTTGAAGTACAGCATGGTGCCGCCCACCAGCAGCGGCAGCTTGCCGCGCGCCGTGATGTCGATCATCAACTGTTTTGCATCGGCCACGAACTCGGCGGCGCTGTAGGCCTGCAACGGGTCGCGGATGTTGATCAGATGGTGGGGCACCAAAGCCAGCTCGGCGGCGCTGGGTTTGGCCGTGCCAATGTCCATGCTGCGGTACACCAGCGCCGAATCGACACTGATGATCTCCACCGGCCAGCGTTGTGCCATGGCCAGCGCCGCCGCCGTTTTGCCCGACGCGGTGGGGCCGGCCAGCGCCAGATAGCGGGGCAGCGGTGAAATTAATTGGAATCTGACCCCCATTATTTTGGCTCCCCATACTTTTGCACCAGGGTCCAGGCGGTCAGCGCGATCAGGGCGCTCCAGAACCACACGCCTAACGTGAGCGCCAGCACGGTGCTATCCATGTGCGTGCCCAGCCAGCTGCCCATGACAAAGGCGGCCAGCATCATCAGGAAGCCGTTCACTGCCGACGCCGCACCGGCCGCGTGCGGGAACGGCCCCACCGCGCCGCTTTGGCCGCAGGGCTGGTGAATGCCGTGCGCCACAATAAAAAGCAACTGCGGCCCCATGATGGCCCACACGCTTTGCACACCCGCCAGGCTGAGCCCAGCCATCAGCGTGCCGCCAGCCAGCGACAGCACGCCGGCCCATTTGAGCGAGCGGCGCACGCCAAAGCGGGGCAGCCAGTGGCGGCACAAAAAAGTGCCGCCAATATAGCCCAGCGAGTTCAGCGCCATGAGTGCGCCGTAGTGCGTTTTGCTCAAACCCAGCACGTTCATGAAGACAAACGACGAGGCCGCCAAAAAGGTGAACAGCCCACCATAAGACGCCGCCGACAGCGCCGAGAAGGCCAAAAAGGTGGGGTGGCGCAAGATGCTGTTCCAGGTGGCCAATAGCGTGGCGGTTTGCAACGCGGCAGGGTTTTTGCGACGCAGGGTTTCTTCAAAACGCCAGGCAATCAGCCCCAGGCAAACCGCGCCAAAGACGGCCAGCGCCAGCAGGGCGAATCGCCAGTTGAAGGCCTCGGTCAGCAGGCCGCCCAGTGGCGCACTCAAAAAGGCAATCACGCCCAGGCCGCTCAAGCCTTTGCTCATGACCCTGGCGCCCTGCAGGGGGGCATACAGGTCGCGCACAATGGCGCGCGCGCACATCACCGCCGCGCCCATGGCGGCGCCTTGCACCGTGCGCCACACAATCAGCGCGGTCATGCCGGGTGCCAGCGTGCCGCCCACGGCCGCCAGCACATAAGCGCCCAGGCCAATGAGCAAAATGGGCCGTCGGCCAAAGCGGTCAGACAGCGGCCCCCACACCAGTTGCGACACACCAAAGGCCAGCAGCAGCGCCGTCAGCGTCAACTGCGCCTGCTGCATGGGCGCGTCAAAACCGGCGGTGAGCACCGGCAGCGCAGGTAAATAAAGGTCGGTGGTGATGGGCTGCAGACCCAGCAAAAGCGACAGCAGCAGCACGATCACGCCAGGCGGCATGGCTTTAGGCGTGGCAGTGGCCGTGGCTTGATTTGGCATGGCTTGGAGCGTAGCAGATGGCACGGCCCGAGCGCCTGCTTCATTTATGATTTCCGGCATGAAGCAATTCGAATTTTTTCTGGACATTTCGGCGCAACAGTACCTCAACTATTATCGGGGTGCCGCGCGCCATGTGGTGGCGCAATGCAGCAACGGCGCCTCGATCAGATTCCCGGCTTCGGCGTTGACCAAATTCGTCACCGACACCGGCATCAAGGGCCAGTTTGTGCTGACCTGCACCGAGGACCACAAGAACTCGCAATTGCGCCGGTTGACCGGGTAAACCATCGTGCAAACGCGCATAATGCCAATTTTGAAAGGAGTTCGTCATGGATATGTCTCTGTCATTACTCGTTGATACATCAATGCAAATGCAGCAAAGTCAACAAAACCAGAATGTTCAGACGACGGTTTTGAAAAAGACGCTTGATATGCAGGCCCAAACCGCCATGAAGCTGCTCGACAGCATTCCCCTGGCAACCAGCGGCAGTGTGGGAACCCAGATCAACACCACAGCCTGATCCCAGGGACCTCGGGCCCAACATACGATGCAATGACGCGATTGGTCCGTGCGTTGATTGCCAACCCTTGGCCGTGCAAACCTCGGCTAAACTGGGCTCGCCGATTCATGCCACTTTTTATGGGGATACCTCTGTATGTTTGAATTTTTGTTTGGCAGGTCCAGAAAAAACCTCAAGCCGCCGGCTGTTGTTGTTGAGCCAGTGAGCGCTCAGCTGAAGAAAAACGACATTCGACTTGTGATGATCCGGCTTGCCTTGAAAAGCGTTTTGCGTCGCTACGGCATTCCCTTCGCTTGGGTCGGCTGCGAGACTGTGCCAATGGCCCCGTCGGGCGGCTCCGATGTGTTGCTGATCCAGTTGGTGCTGCTCAAATGGCACGATGCCTTGATGCGTTACGCACCCGAACTGCAAAAGCAGTTTTTGACTGAAATTCAATTTTTTGACAACAGCGCAGAAGCCGCCGATTTCCTCATCGTGTGGAAATTTGCCCCCAATTGCGGTTGTCCCCATGACAAGCTGCCCGAGACCGGTTTCTGGGCCGCATCGGCAGAAGAGCCAACGGCGCTCAAGCAGCCCGCTCCCGTTACTCCGCTTGCCGCTGCAACAACACCGGCTGTTGCGTTGGCACCGGCTGCACCTGCACCTGCACCTGCACCTGCACCACCGGCAGCGGTTTTACCTGCTGCCAAATTTGATTTGCCAAAGTCGAAACTTGACGAAGACGATGGCGACGACGGCTTCCCGGCGACGCAAATTTCGACTTTGCCATAGCACGCTGACACGGTCAGCAGGCGAGGCTAATTGCGCTCGCCAAAGCTTGCCAGAGTTATGCAGAGTGTCCTTAAGTCGCCGCATTTCAAGGCCGGCAGCCTTTGCACCTTGCATGATGGCCAAGCGGCGGTTTTCAAAATCGACCGAGCCGAGCCTTGAAATGTCTGGCCGGATCAAGACATCGGCGGCTGGCTTTTCGTAGCGGCGAATCATCTCGCCCATGATTGCCAGGGTTTGCAGCGCCACGTCCATCGAGGTGTCGATGCCGCCATTGGCCGGTTTGTCGGAAATATCAACAGCGATGACAAATGTGGCGCCCATCTCGAATGCCAGCCTGACCGGCACAGGGCTGAGCAGGCCGCCATCGACATACTGGCGCCCACGGATGCTGACCGGCTGAAAAGCCAGCGGAATACTGCTTGAGGCCAGCACCGCCGTGCCGGCATCGCCCGAGCGGAACACGATCGGCTCACCCGATTGGAGATCGGTGGCGACGGCGCCAAATTTTTTCGGAAACTTCTCGATGGCGCGCCCACCAACTGCCGTGTTGATGAATTTGGCCAGTGCGTCGCCTTTCATGAGCCCGCGGTTGGGCATGCCCCAATCGACAAACTGCCATTTGTCGAACGGAATTGCCAGTTCCTGCAATTGGAATCCGCTTTTGCCTGACGCATTCAGCGCGCCCACCACCGAGCCCGCGCTGGTGCCAATCACCAGGTCCGGCACAATGCCCTGCGCTTCCAGCGCCTTGATGACGCCAATGTGCGCAAATCCCTTGGCCGAGCCGCCGCCCAGCGCAAGGCCAATGACCGGCTTTGCCTTGGGCGCAGTCGCGACGGGGGCTGCGGGCGGGACAGGTGGTGCGCTGGCAACGCGCAGCAAGCCATAAAATTCGGCCATGTCTGCCACCAACCTGCGTCTTTTTTTCATGGGCGACGGCGTGCGGGCATCCCAGCCCATTGTTTGGGTCATTGGTTTCTTTGCGTTTTTGAACGTCTATTCCATCCAGGCCGTGTTGCCCATGGTGATGGCAGACTTCTCTGCCTCGGCGCTGCAAGCCGGCATGACGGTGGGCGCTACGGTGCTGGCCGTGGGGCTGGTTTCGCCCGTCATGGGCATGCTGTCTGACGCGCTCGGGCGCAGGGGCATCCTGTGCCTGTCCATGTTTGCCATGACGCTGCCCACGGCCCTGATACCGATTGCGCCCAGCCTCGACACCTTGATTGCCCTGCGCTTTTTGCAAGGCCTGGCCGTGCCCGGCATCGTGGTGGTATTGATCGCCTACATCGCCGAGGAGTTTCGTGATAGCGGCGGCGTAGCCCGCATGACTGCCACCTATGTGGGCGGCACGGTCATGGGCGGCTTCAGCGGGCGTTTCCTCACCGGACATTTGGGCGACCTGTTTGGCTGGCGGGGCGCATTTGTGACCCTGGCCATCATGAATTTTCTGGGCGCCGTGCTGGTGCTGTGGCTGCTGCCGGCTTCACGTCACTTTGTTCCCAACCGGAACGTCAACGCAGCGCTCACCACCCTGTGGCGCCACTTGCATCACAAGCGCTTGATGGCATCTTGCGCCGTGGGCTTTTGCGTGCTGTTTTCCCTGGTGGGCACCTTCACCTACGTTAACTTGTACCTGGCAGCTTCACCCTTCAATCTCTCAGCAGCCGGTTTGGCCAATGTGTTTGCCGTCTATCTGGTGGGTGCGCTGGTGACCCCGCTTGCCGGGCGCCATATCGACGGCCTGGGCTACATGCGCACGCTGCTTTGGGGTGTGGCCATATCTGCCGCCGGCTTGCTGTTGACGCTGGTGGCCTATTTGCCGGCCGTGGTGGTCGGTCTGACCGTTTGCTCGAGCGGCGTTTTTCTGTGCCAGTCCGCCACCATCAGCGCCATTTCAAAAAATGTCAGCGAGGGCCGTTCTTTGGCCACCGGCATTTACTACATGAGCTATTACGCAGGCGGCGCAGCGGGCTCTTGGGGTGCCGGCTTGGCATTTGAAGCTTCGGGCTGGACTGGCTCGGTGATGACGATCGCCCTGGTGCAGGCCATGGCGGCGGCCATTGTCATTGCCGTTTGGCGCCAGAAACAGCCCAACTGAAGTTGAGGACACCCGGCACCAACTCAGGCCGATTTGCTGGCCAGGTTAAGCCCCACAACACCCAGCACAATCAGTCCGATGGACGCCAATTTCAGCGGCGGGAGTTGTTCTGCAAATACAAAATACCCCACCACGGCCATCAACGCTGTTCCTGCGCCTGACCAAATGGCATAGGCGACACTGATTTCCATGCGCTTGAGCGTCAGCGACAGCAGATAAAACGAGGCGCCGTAGCCGAGCACGGTCAAGATCGCGGGCAACACACGCGTGAAACCGTCAGACGCTTTGAGAGACGCGGTGGCAACCAGCTCAAAAAAGATGGCTGAACCAAGAAGCAGGGCGTTTTGCATGATGTATCTCTGGAAATTTCTGGCATTTTCCTCTGGTTTTCCAATTGGCTCTGTGAACCCGTCAACCGCTGAGCCCGCCCGCTGTATTTCTTGAAACGGTTCAGCTCGCGTTCATGCGCCTAAGCGCAAGATGCGATTCACACCAACCCAAGGAGTAGTCATGAAACATCTGATTTCCACCAAATCGCTCGCAGCAGTGGCAGTCGCGCTAAGTGCCATCGTGGCGGCTTCGTCAGCACACGCCCGCAGCGATGTGTACTTTTCCATCGGCGTGCAGGTCCCTGGCATCTATGTGCAGCCGGCACCTGTGTATGTGCAGCCCCGGCCGTACTACGCGCCCGCGCCCAACTTCTACGTGCCCGCGCCCATCTACTACCAGCGCCATGACAACGGACGCCACCTTGGCGCGCAGAAGTGGCAACGCGCTGGCCACTACGGCGTCGGCAACCGCTACGACCGCTACGACCGCTACGACCGCTACGACCGCTACGACCGCTACGACCGCGCCCCGAGCAACTCAAACCGCAGGTAAGTACGGCCGCGCCCGGTCTTTAACGTGAAAGAGCCGCGTCATCGCGAACGCTCCCCCGTCATGGCGAACGCAGTGAAGCAATCCATGCACCCGCAAGACATGGATCGCCACGCTGCGCTCGCGATGACGGTACGCTTTCATCATTTGGGGCATCGCTTTGGATTCATGCAAGTTAGCGCACCAACTTGCGCCAAACACTGGCCAGCCACGGCTGCTGCTCGCGCGGCGCTGCGCTTCAGGTCTTCGGGTGAGCGTTGCAGGCTCAAGGTGCCAGTCGCTCTCGGGTCCATAGCTGTTCATTCGTCTCCGATAGATTCTGCAGGCTATATCTGAGCCGATCGTGCAGACGGCTTTTGCGGCCCTGCCAAAACTGCCAGTTGTCGGGCTTGAGGCGGTAGCCACCCCAGTGTGGTGGGCGCGGCGGGTTGAGTAAAAACTGGGCGCCATAGCGCGCCGCGTTGGCCACCAGCACGCCACGCCCCGAGATCACCTGGCTTTGCGGGCTGGCCCAGGCGCCAATGCGCGAGTCGAGCGGGCGGCTGTGAAAATAGGCATCGCTTTCCTCGGCACTGACTTTTTCCACCACACCCTCGATGCGCACCACGCGCTCCAACTCGACCCAGTGGAACTGCAAGGCTGCAAAAGGGTTGCCCGCCAGTTCCTGGCCTTTGCGGCTGTCGTAGTTGGTGAACCAGGTGATGCCACGTTCGTCATAGCCCTTGATCAGCACCACGCGCGTGCTGGGGCGCAGGTTGCTCGCCACAGTGGCCACGGTCATGGCATTGGGCTCCGGCACATCGGCGGCAATGGCTTCTTTGAGCCATTGTTCAAACTGTTTCAGGGGGTCGGCATGCGAAGCGTCTTCATTGAGTTCGGCGCGTTCGTAACTTTTGCGAAGGGCTGCGATATTGGTCATGCCGGAAGTATAGGGAATTCACCCTGGTCGGGCTGGTGGCGGGATTGGTAATCCATTGGTAACTTTTTTGCACTGATGGTTTTGATTTAACGGGTAAGATGGCACCTGTAATTTAGTTACCAATATTTATTAAAACCATGAAACTTCACGCCACTGTCGCCCAAGTCACCCAGCGCATCACCCAGCGCAGTTTGCCCACCCGAAGCGCCTATTTGGCGCGGCTCGAGGCTGCGCTGCAGCGTCCGCCAGGAGCCGAGCGCCTGGGTTGTGCCAACGTGGCGCATGCGTTTGCCGCCTTGCCAGGCAACGACAAGCTGCGCGTGGTGGCCCAAAAGGCACCCAACATCGGCATCGTCACCGCCTACAACGACATGCTGTCGGCCCACGCGCCGTTACAGCACTACCCGGACCTGATCAAAGCCGAGGCGCGCAAACACGGCGCCACGGCCCAGGTGGCCGGCGCTGTGCCCGCCATGTGCGACGGTGTTACGCAGGGCACGGCGGGTATGGAACTCAGTCTGTTTTCGCGCGATGTCATCGCCATGGCCACGGCAGTGTCGCTTAGCCACGACGTTTTTGCCGGCGCGCTGATGCTGGGCGTGTGCGACAAGATCGTGCCGGGCCTGCTCATTGGTGCCCTGCAGTTCGGCCACCTGCCCACTGTGTTTGTGCCGGCTGGGCCCATGAACTCGGGCTTGTCCAACAGCGAAAAATCCAAGGTACGCGAACAAGCTGCCCAAGGTCTGGTTGGTCGCACCGAGTTATTGGCGGCGGAATCGGCGGCTTACCACAGCCCCGGCACCTGCACCTTTTACGGCACAGCCAACAGCAACCAGATGCTGCTCGAAGCCATGGGCCTGCATGTGCCGGGCACGGCCTTCATCAACCCCGGCGCGGCCGCGCGCGACGAGCTCACCCGCGAGGCGCTGCGCACCGTGCTGGGCAGCGCCGATTTCAAATGCCCGCCCATTGGCCGTGTGGTCGATGAGCGCTGCATCGTCAACGCCATGGCCGCCTTGCTGGCCACGGGCGGCTCGACCAACCACCTGATCCACTGGGTGGCGGTGGCGCGTGCGGCCGGCATCGTGATCGACTGGGACGACTTCTCGGCGCTGTCCGAGGTGGTGCCGCTGCTGAGCCGGGTCTATCCCAACGGCAGTGCCGACGTCAACCAGTTCCAGGCGGCCGGTGGCCCGGGTTTCATCATCCGTGAGTTGCTCGACGGCGGCTACATGCACGCCGATGTGCTCACCAACCGGGCGGGCGGCCTGCGCGAGTACACCGGCATTCCACGCGCTGATGCGCAAGGCCAGCTGCACTGGGACACGGCAGCGGTCAGCCAGGACGACTCGGTGGTGCGTCCCGTCAACACGCCATTCAGCCTCAGCGGCGGCCTGAAACTGCTGCAGGGCAACCTGGGGCGCAGCGTGATCAAGATTTCGGCGGTACCCGACGACCGCCATGTGATTGAAGCACCCTGCCGCGTCTTTGACTCGCAGGAGGCCTTGCACCAGGCCTTTGCCGCCGACGAACTCAACCGCGACCTGATTTGCGTGGTGCGCTGGCAGGGTCCGCAAGCCAACGGCATGCCCGAGCTGCACAAGCTCACGCCACCGCTGGCGGTGTTGCAGGGCAAGGGCTACCGGGTGGCGCTGGTCACCGACGGCCGCATGAGCGGAGCGTCGGGCAAGGTGCCCGCCGCCATCCATGTGTCGCCCGAGGCCGCCGCCGGGGGCCCGTTGGCCCGCGTGCGCGACGACGATGTGATTAGGCTCGATGCCAATGCCGGTGTGCTGCAAGTGCTGGTGCCAGATGCCGACTGGGCCGCCCGCGAGGTGCTGCCCATGCCCGCTGATTTGCGCGCCGCCAACAGCGTCGGCATGGGCCGCGAGCTGTTTGCCAATATGCGCCGCAACGCCTTGACCGCCGAAGAGGGCGCTTGCAGCTGGCTGTGAGCAGATACATAAATTGCCGCGCCTCGCTTTCCATGAACAGCCCCGTCATTGCGAACAAAGTGACGCAATCCATGTCCCCGGACTGCATGGACTGCCGCGCTACGCTTTCCATGAACAGCACCGTCATTGCGAACGAAGTGACGCAATCCATGACCCCGGAAGTCATGGATCGCCGCGCTACGCTTTCCATGAACAGCCCCGTCATTGCGAACGCAGTGACGCAATCCATGACTGCCGACTGCATGGATCGCCACGGCCTGCGGCCTCGCGATGACGGGGTTGGTTCATGGTCTGTGTGCGGTATCGAGCCGATTCGGCAGGCTCGCAGTGACGAAGTCTCTGTTCAAGGTCCGTGTGCGGTATCGGGCCGGATACGGCGGGCTCGCAATGACTCTTGTCCGTTTTTTTGAAAGCTCACATGACAACTCCTACCCCTCTGACTGCCTTGCAGGTGATGCAAGACGCCCCGGTAATTCCGGTGATTGTGCTGAGCAACGTGGCACACGCGGTGCCGATGGCGCGTGCCTTGCTGGCGGGCGGCATTCGCATGCTCGAAGTCACGCTGCGCACGCCACAGGCGCTGGCCAGCATCGAGGCCATCGCCCGCGAAGTTCCTGAGGCTGTGGTGGGCGCCGGCACCGTGCGCTCAAGGGCTGATGCCCAGGCGGCAGCCAATGCCGGGGCGCGCTTTGCGGTGAGCCCGGGCTACACCCCAACCGTGGGGCAGGCCTGCCGCGACATGGGTCTGGCGCTGTTGCCTGGTGTGGCAACCGGCAGCGAGATCATGGCCGCCTGCGAGGACGGCTTTACCGAACTCAAGTTTTTCCCGGCCGTGCAAGCTGGTGGCGTGGCCATGCTCAAGGCCTGGGCCGGCCCATTTTTTGATGCCAGGTTTTGCCCCACGGGTGGTGTCACGCTGCAAAACGCGCCCGACTTTCTGGCCTTGAAAAACGTGGTGTGTGTGGGCGGCTCCTGGCTGGTGCCCGCCAGCACCGCCGAGCAGGGCGACTGGGGCCGTGTCACGCGGCTCGCGGGTGAAACCGTAAATCTTCGAAGTCTGGCGCGCTAAGTCGGCATTTGTCGGGCGCTTAAATGGCCTGCGGCCGCTCGATCAGTTCGATCTTGTAGCCGTCAGGGTCAGTAACAAAGGCAATCACCGTGCTGCCACCCTGGACCGGACCGGCCTCGCGCGTGACGTTGCCGCCCGCGGCCTTGATCTTGGCGCAGGCCGCTGCGGCATCGGGCACGGCCAGAGCGATGTGGCCATAAGCGGTGCCCAGCTCGTAATTTTCGACGCCCCAGTTGTAGGTAAGCTCCAGCTCCGCGTGGTCGGGGTTGCTGCCGTAGCCAACAAAGGCCAGCGTGTATTTGTACTCGGGGTTCTCGGAGGTGCGCAGCAGTTTCATACCCAGCACCTGGGTGTAGAAATCGATGGACCTTTGCAGGTTGGCAACGCGTAGCATGGTGTGAAGAAGTCGCATGGTTCGGATTCCTTTGGGTTGTGTGTTTCGCGTGCGGTGTGTGCGCTGCGGGCGCTTTGACCGGGCAGGCAATAATCAAGGCAATTATTAATCAAGGAGTCCGCATGACCCACTTCACCAAAGTCATTTTATTTACCGACAGCCACGGTCAGGCGCGTTTCAAGGAGGAAACCCTGATGCTCGACCAGGGTAGCCCGAAGTCGGCGCTGTCTGCCTTGATGCCCTCAGGGGGCTACCAGTTGCGTACCAGCCCGGTCGGCTTTCGCAGCAGCTACCACTGCACAACCGATCCGCAATGGGTATTTATTTTGGCTGGACAGATGGAGATTGGCTTGCACGATGGCAGCTCACGCATCTTCAAGCCGGGTGAACACTTTTATTCCGCCGACCTGCTGCCCGCAGATCAGGTGTTTGACGACCAGCGGCACGGCCACTGGAGCCGTCAGCTGGGGTTAGAGCCGCTGGTGACGCTGTTTTTGCGCGGCTAACAGGCTGCCAGGGCCCAAGCCATTCGCGGCGAGGGCGCCACTCCCACAAAAGCAAAGCCAGTTGGTTTGTGTTTGTCTTGGTGGGAGTGGCGCCCTCGCCGCGAACGGCTGTTGGGCTTGGGCATGAGTGACGCGGGTTTAACGACCCGATTGGCCGCGGGTGCCGCTGGCGTTGCGCGGGCGATTGCCGCCCGGCCTGCCAGCACCACCGCCCGGACGGCGAGCGCCGCCAGCATAGCCAGCGCCACCGCCACCGGCGTTGCGGTTGCCGCCGCCATAGCCGCCACGGCGTGGGCCGCGGTCAGCCATCATGTCCACGCTGGTGCGCATTGGGTCGGGTTGACCACCAGCGCCTGCCCGTGAGGGGCCGGCGCCAGCATCGACCGGGCCGCCGTAACCGCCACCGTTGCCGCCGCCATAGCCACGCGCCTGGCGTTGACCCGGGCCGCGCACGGCCTGCTCGGCAGCACTCAAATGGCTGCGCGGCTCGGCTTCGCGGCCGCCGCCTGCGTTGTCAAAATTAGCTTCGTCGCCGTAAGCTGCGCCGCCAGGGGCGTTTCTGCCGCCGCCACTGCGCCCACCTCGGCTGCCACTGCGCCCGCCCGGCGCCGGGCCTCTGCCGCCGCCGCCACTGCGCGCTGCGCCCGGGCCTTTGCTCTCGCGCACCCGGGTCAGCATTTCGGTGCGGGCTGCCTTGGCTGCGGCCTGCATCACGTCGCGGCTCGGCGGTTTGCCTGCGCCGCCCCAGATGGTTTGGCGGCCCATGGCGATGGGTTCGGCCTTTTCACCGGGCTCGGGCATGAATTCGGCAATGATCTCAACGGCAATGTCCTGCTTGGTGTAACGCTCGATGGCTTGCATGAAGCCTTCTTCGTCCAGGCTCACCAGGTTCACGGCCATGCCGTCGGCACCAGCGCGGCCGGTGCGGCCAATGCGGTGCACGTAATCTTCGGTCACATTGGGAATGTCGTAATTCACCACGTGCGGCAGGTCGTCGATGTCGATGCCGCGTGCGGCAATGTCGGTGGCCACCAGGGCGCGCATCTCACCGCTCTTGAAACCGGCCAGCGCCTGGGTGCGCGCCGACTGGCTTTTGTTGCCGTGCAGCGCCATGGCGGTGATGCCATTTTTTTCCAGAAACTCGGCGACGTTGTTGGCACCGAACTTGGTGCGAGTGAACACCAGCACCTGGCTCCAGTTTTTTTGCTGGATGATGTGCGCCAGCAGCGCCTTCTTTTTGCCACGACCCACCGGGTGAATCAGCTGGGTGATGCGTTGCACCGTGGTGTTGCGCGGCGTGACCTGCACGCTTTGCGGGTTTTTCAGCAGCGTGTCGGCGAGTTCGCGGATTTCGTCGCTGAAGGTGGCCGAGAACAGCAGACTTTGTTTGTCCTTGGGCACGGCGGCCAGCACTTTTTTGACGTCATGGATAAAGCCCATGTCGAGCATGCGGTCGGCCTCGTCGAGCACCAGCATCTGCACCTGGCTCAGGTCCACCATGCCTTGTTGCATCAGGTCGAGCAGGCGCCCGGGGGTAGCCACCAAAATGTCCACGCCTTTTTTCATGCGGCTGATTTGCGGGTTCATGCCGACACCGCCAAAAATGGCGGTCGAACTCAGTTCGACATATTTGCCGTAAGTTTGCACCGATTCCTCGACCTGGGCGGCGAGCTCGCGCGTCGGCGTGAGCACCAGCGCGCGGGTGGCAATGCCGCCAAACTTGTTGCGCGGTGCTTCTGAGGCGATCAGCTTGTGCAGCATGGGCAGCACAAAGGCGGCCGTTTTGCCGGTGCCGGTTTGGGCGCCGCCAAGAAGGTCATGGCCCTCGAGCACGACCGGAATGGCTTGTGCCTGAATGGGCGTGGGTTTTTCGTAGCCTTGCTCCAGCACGGCCTTGATGATGGCCGGAGCCAAGTTAAGTTCTTCAAATTTCATTTAGAGGTGCACCCCATCCAGGGCGCCAGGGCATCGGCCTGTTCTGGCGCGGTTAGCGACAGTTCAGTCAAAGGCAGACGGGATCAAAAATGGAACCGCGGTGTGGTACCCGGGTTCCCAGCAAGGTGCTGGTCTTGCAGGCAACTGAAGCCCCACAAGCCCGTGTATTGTCGCACGCTCTGGAAAATCCCTGGCGGCGGCCTGATTTTTGCCAGTCAGGCGGCAAGGCAAACGCCCGAATGGTTGCAAAATGCTGCACCTCAGGCGGCGTCGGTGCGTGCACCGATAATGCAGTTTTTACTTTTATGTGATTGCAAAAGACCCATGGCTCAATACGTATTTTCAATGAACCGCGTCGGCAAGATCGTGCCACCCAAGCGGCAAATTCTGAAAGACATTTCTCTCAGTTTCTTCCCCGGTGCCAAGATTGGCGTGCTCGGCACCAACGGCTCGGGCAAATCAACCCTGCTGCGCATCATGGCCGGTCTGGACAAGGAAATCGAGGGCGAAGCCATCCCGATGCCGGGCCTGAACATTGGCTACCTGCCGCAAGAACCCCAGCTTGATCCGGACAAAACCGTGCGTGAAACCGTGGAAGAAGCCATGGGCAAGGTGATCAAGGCCAAGGCCCGCCTGGAAGAGGTTTACATTGCCTATGGCGACGAAGACGCCGACTTTGACAAGCTCGCCGCCGAGCAGGCCGAGCTCGAAGCCATCATTGCCACCTCGGGCACCGACTCCGAGCACCAGCTCGAAATAGCCGCCGACGCGCTGCGCCTGCCGCCTTGGGAAGCCCGGGTGGGTGTGTTGTCAGGCGGCGAGAAACGCCGTGTGGCGCTGTGCCGCCTGCTGCTGGAGCACCCCGACATGCTGCTGCTCGACGAGCCCACCAACCACCTCGACGCCGAGTCGGTGGACTGGCTGGAGCAATTTTTGCAGCGCTACAGCGGCACCGTGGTGGCCATCACCCACGACCGTTATTTTCTGGACAACGCCGCCGAGTGGATTCTGGAGCTTGACCGTGGCAACGGCATTCCATACAAAGGCAACTACAGCTCGTGGATGGCGCAAAAGCAGGCCCGGCTGGAGTCGGAGCAAAAGAGCGAAGATTCGCGCGCCAAGGCACTCAAGAAGGAGCTGGAATGGTCGCGCCAGAACCCCAAGGCACGCCAGGCCAAAAGCAAGGCGCGCCTGGCCCGCTTCGAAGAACTGTCCGACTTCGAATACCAGAAGCGCAACGAGACCAACGAAATTTTCATTCCCGTGGCGGATCGCCTGGGCCAGGAAGTGATTGAGTTTGTCAATGTCACGAAGTCCTTTGGCGAGCGCGTGCTGATCGACAACCTGAGCTTCAAGGTGCCGCCGGGCGCGATTGTTGGCATCATCGGCCCCAACGGCGCCGGTAAATCCACCCTGTTCAAGATGATTGCCGGACGCGAGAAACCCGATTCCGGCGAAGTCAAGATTGGCCAGACTGTCAAGATGGCTTTTGTTGACCAGAACCGCGACGATTTGTCCAATGAAAAAACCGTTTGGGAAGATGTTTCCGGCGGGCTCGACATGCTCAACATCGGCAAATTCCAGATGGCCAGCCGGGCCTATTGCGGGCGCTTCAACTTCAATGGCGCCGACCAGCAAAAGCGTGTTGGCATGCTCTCGGGCGGTGAGCGCGGGCGCTTGCATCTGGCCAAGACGCTGATTGCCGGTGGCAACGTGCTGATGCTCGACGAACCGTCCAACGACCTCGACGTGGAAACCCTGCGCGCGCTGGAAGACGCCTTGCTGGAGTTTGCCGGCTCGGTCATGGTGATCAGCCACGACCGCTGGTTTCTGGACCGCATTGCCACCCACATACTGGCCTGCGAGGGCGACAGCCAGTGGTACTTTTATGATGGCAATTACCAGGAATACGAAGCCGACAAGAAACGCCGCCTGGGCGAAGATGGCGCGCGGCCCCATCGCATGCGCTACAAGGCCTTGCACTAACCGAAGACGAGTCGAGCACCCAAGTGACGGCAGCTGAACACTACCTGAATTTGTTTCGCGCTGCACTGGGGCAGTCGGCGCGTGATGGTGAGGGCTTGTTGCGCGAGGTCTTTCATGCTGCATTGCGCTCGCTCGATGCGGAAATTGCGCATTCTCCCGGGTTACCCGAGCGCGATCAGTTGCGCTTGAGCCGTCAGTTTCTGGACAAAAAAGCGGCCGCCTTGTGCGCCCAATTTCCGGCTCTGTTGCGCCAGGCACTCCAGAGCAAACAGGTCACCAGTTCCCAATTTGGTGAACTGGCCATGGGTGAATTGAGCCATGACCTGTTGGAGCAGATGGATGAAACCCAGGTGCAGGAGCGGGTCGAAATGGCGCGGGTATTGCGCTTGGTACACAACTCGGCGCAAGATTCGCTGTGCGAACTCGATAGCTACATGAGCACCTTGCTCGGGCGTGATCAAATCCGGCCCGAAGGCAATCCTTTGCGGCCGAAGATTTATCTGAAGGTGTTGCACGAGTTGCTGGTGGATGCCGCTGTGCCCACATCAACGCGCATCATCTGGTTCGGCTACATGGCCACGCCTCTGGGGAAGGCTTTGAAGGGTTCATACGCCTCGTTGGCTAAAAATATTCAATCCTACGGGGTGCCCCCCTTGTTGTCGGTCAAAAAGGTGGAGCCGCAAAGGCCGTCGGTCCAGCCGGAGCAAGCCAATTTGCTGACCCTGGACCGGGTGCATGGGTTATTTGCTGGCCAATCAACGGTCCAGCAAAACAAGGCACCCGACGAAGCAGAGGCGCAGTTTTCAGGTGAATTTGAATCGAACGCCTGGGATGCCCAGGAGGACACGGACGAACCAACCACCGACTTTGCCGCGACGATCCCGGCGGCCTTCATGGCCTTGCAAAACATGAACCAGGTGGAAGATGTTGTGGCCCGCTTGCCACAAGGGCAGCGTGCGCCACCAGGCACTGCCAGCCAGTCTGAGTCCATTCGCCAAAAATACCGCCGTCGCTGTCAAAATTCTGCACAAGTCCTGAGCTTTGAAGTGATGTGCCAGATGCTTGACAACCTGCTCCAAGACACCCGTTTGCTGGGCCCTATCCGCCGCGTCATTGAAGACCTGGAACCTGCTTTGTTCCGGCTGGTGAAGGTGGATGTGCGCTTTTTCAACAACAAGCTTCATCCGGCGCGCCGCCTGCTTCAGGAAGTGACCCAGCGCGGGCTGGCTTTTGACTCGGTTGACGCGCCCGGCTATGCGCTTTTCATCAGGTCGCTGCATCGCTACGTCAACCCCTTGTCGCGCATGCCCGTTCACAGCGCCGAGCCGTTCGAACTGGCCCTGCGCAATCTCAACGCCATGTGGTCGGAACAATCTGCGGTGACCAGCCAGACGGTGGAACAGGCCATGCAAGCCTTGGGACGAGCCGAGGAGCGCAACCTGCGCGCTGAAAAAATGGTCGCTGCCCTGGAGCAGATACCCGACATGCAGCGGGTGAACGCAAGCGTGGCACAGTTTTTATACGGCCCGTGGGCGCAGGTGATGGCTTATGCTGAACTCAACAATGTGGAGGGTGTCGAGGACCCCGGTGGCTATAAAGAGCTGGTGAATCTCCTGCTTTGGAGCGCCCAGCCAGAACTGACTCGCCAGCATGTGGCCAGTCTGACCAGGGAAATGGCCAGACTGCTATCCAAATTGCGTGAGGGCCTGGCCTTGATCAATTACCCAGCCAATCAGACCAGCTTGTTTTTTGATGTGCTGACGCAGTTGCACCAGCAGGCCTTGCGGCCATCCATAGGTGAATCCAGGCAGCAGAACATTGCGCCCAAGGAAAACCCGCTTGGCGACTACAAGCACTGGCTGGCACCTGAAGAGGCCCAGGCTTCCGGCTTCATGGAAATGTTCGATGAAGCGCCGCCCCCAGCGCCGGCCGACGGGGCTGATCTGGCTGGCAAGCCCATGCTGGAGTCTGTGTTGCCCCAGGCCAGTCAGGTCGAACCGGTTTCGTCTGCCGCTGAATTGGCGCAACTGACGGTTGGCGCATGGCTTGAAATGCGTGTTCAGGGAACCTGGCAGCGCAGCCAACTCAGCTGGATCAGTCCGCAAAGCTCTCTGTACCTGTTTACCAATGTAAATGGTAATACCCAGTCCATGACGCGGCGCGTGCTCGAGAAAATGCTGGCGGTCAATGCCTTGCGCGTGGTGTCGGAGCAATCGGTGGTGGACGACGCGCTGAATGCGGTGGTCCACGCTGCCATGCTCAACAGCCTCGATATCAAGTTGTGATGACGGCCCTCAGCCCGCCAGCGCGGCTTTGACCGTTTGAGACACCATGGCCATATCGGCTTTACCGGCCAGTTGTGTCTTGACGGCTGCCATCACCCGGCCCATGTCGCCAGGGCCTGTGGCACCCAGACTGGTCACAATGGCTTGCACCGCCGTGCTCACCTCTTGCGCATTCAGACGCTGTGGTAAATAGGCTTGCAACACCACGATCTCGGCACTTTCCTTGTCTGCCAGGTCGATGCGCTGGGCCTTGGTGTAGGCATCCACAGAGTCTCTGCGCTGTTTGATGAGTTTGTCAACGATGGCAATCATGGCGGCATCGTCGAGCACCACGCGTTCGTCCACTTCCTTTTGCTTGGCTGCGGCCAACAGCAGACGGATGGCGCCCAGGCGCTCACTGTCTTTGGCGCGCATGGCGGTTTTCATGTCTTCCACAACCTGGTCTTTGAGTGACATTTTCAATACTCCTTGAATCTGGATTAAACCTGGATTCCTCAGTTGGACGCGTACGATTGGGCTGCTGGTGGCGTGTCTGGGTAGGCGCGACGACGCAGCGGGCTACTGCCCGCAAGGAGAAGCAACGACCCCAGGCACGCTGCCAGCGGCACTTGTCGCTCGCGTAGCGCTTTCACCCAAAAGGTGAACGTGATCGAAGTCATTTCTTCTCATCATTTCATTGCCTTATCAAAGTTTTCAAGCGGTCAACTGAGGAATCCAGGTTAAATTGCCTCAGGCATAAAAAAAGCCCGCCTGAGCGTCCCCGGCGAGCTTGTACAAGAGGCTGTGACAGCCCTGTCAGAGCAACAGGATCAGTACATCTTCTTGGGCAATTGCATGGCGCGAATGCGCTTGTAATTGCGTTTGACGGCAGCAGCCTTCTTGCGCTTACGCTCGGAAGTGGGCTTTTCGTAGAACTCACGGGCGCGCAAGTCGGTCAGAAGGCCCAGTTTTTCAATGGTGCGTTTAAAGCGGCGCAGCGCGACGTCAAAAGGTTCGTTGTCTTTAACACGGATGGTTGTCATTACGTCAAGAGATCCAAAATATGCAAACGATCAGTTTCAGGAAGATCGGGCCTGAAACCAAAGCATTTGCGAAGTTCCCCGCTTAAAAGTTGATCAGGCAGCGGAGTTTTGCCAGCAAAGCCACGGATTATAAGACAGGTTCAGGCTAATTTTTGCAACAACCACTGAATTACCCGGTCGTCCAGGCACAGCGCAAGGTGCCCCACACCCTCGAATTCGGTTACCGCCGCACCTTCAAGCACCTGCTCGCGCTGCGGGTAAACAATGTTGTCGTGCCGCGTCAAGGCAATGTGCATCAATTGCCGGGTGGCCGGGCTCTCACTGGCTTGCAAGGCTTGCAACCAGGCGCTGTGCCAAGCCATTTGAGCCGCGTTGGTGGTGGGCGACCAGGCTGCTATGCGGGTTCCCTGGTGCGGTGTTCCCAGGGTGATGATTTTGGCCACAGTGGCGCTGCCATGCTGGCGCAGCCAGGCGCGCATGACCAGGCCGCCCATGCTGTGCCCCACCAACGCCACCTGCGCGGCACCTGTGGCTTGTTGCAACTGCTGCACGGCCTGCTGGATTTTTGCTGTGTAGTCGTCAATCGAGGTAAACAGTGGCTCCAGCGTGATGGCCAACACCGGATGACCGGCCTGGTGCAGCGCTTGTGCCACTTTGTCCCATACCCGGTAGTTGCAAATGTAGCCATGCACCAGCAGCACGGGCACCCGCCCGGCCTGCCCGGGCTGCACTGTGGTTGGCAACCACGCTTCATTTTTGGCACCTGCCCAGGGCAGGTGCAGCCAGTAAATTCGCAAAGCGGCCATGAATTCACCCCAATAGGCCCGCCGCCACAAGGCGCCAGCCTGTCGGGGGCGTGATCGGATCATGCTGATGCTGATCACGCCAAACTGCAGTAACAGCGGCAACAGCAGGGCAAACGCAAGCACCAGCGTCAGTGCTTCAGACCGGTCAAGACCAAGTCGATCAGCCGTATAAGTGCCCAGCAGGGCGCCGGTCAGCAGTTGAATGAAGTAAACGCGGCGCAACAAGCGGGCGAGCATGGCGGTTGTCCTGATAATGAGGGTGTCTTGGCGAGTATGCCAGCGCCAGAGTCTTCTTGATTGATGCAATCCGGATTTTTACCATGCCACAACTCTTGAGTCTGCAAATCGCCAGTGCCCGGCGTGTCAGCATCCATGGCCGCAGCGTGCTCACCGCCATCCACAAGCAGCCTGTGTGTGGCCCGGTCGCGGTGATGCCTTTGGGACTGGCGGGCGACGAACAGGCCGATGGGTCAGTGCATGGCGGTCTGGACAAGGCGGTTTATGCCTACCCCAGCGAGCATTACCCGTTTTGGCAACAAGCCCGCGCCGACGCCGGGCAGGCAGACATCGACACCAGTCTGCCGTGGGGCAGCATCGGTGAAAACCTGAGCCTGGCGGGTTTGTTGGAAACTGAAGTGTGGGTGGGCGACGTGCTGCAATTTGCCCACTGCGCGCTGCGTGTCACCCAACCCCGCGAGCCCTGCTACAAGTTCAACGCGGCGATGGGCTTCAACACGGCGAGCAGGCGCATGGCGCAGCGCGGCTGTTGTGGCTTTTACCTGGCGGTGGATGAGCCCGGCACCTTGCAGGCTGGTGAGGTGTTTGAACTGGTTCCCGGTCCGCGCCGCCTGGGCATACCGGAAATGTTCAAGGCCAGGATGTTCAAGCACATGCGCTGACAGCGCGCTGATGCTTATTTTGCGGGTGCCGCAGGCTTGTCAAGAAGCTTGTTTAGCAGGGCATCCTTGTCGGCCCACAGCTGGTTTACCCAATCCTGGCTTAGCGTGCGCAATGCCTGCGACGGGTCGCTAGCGGCATCGTCATCGGCGCTGACCCTCGGCACAGCCAGCGTGCGGGCTTGCACAATGACGCGCGGCACACGCCCCTGCAAAAATTGCCAGAAGTTGGGTGCGCCATCCGGGTAGGCAATGGTGATGTCGAGCACGGCGCCAAACTTCTCGCCCATGGCCTGCAGCGCCAGGCTCACGCCGCCAGCCTTGGGCTTGAGCAAATGCCGGTAGGGCGACTGCTGGCGCTGCTGTTTGGCCAGGGTAAAGCGCGTGCCCTCGACAAAATTCATCACGCTGGTGGGCACCAGTGCATATTTTTCACAGGCGGCGCGGGTGGTGGCAGCATCCTTGCCGCGCTCTTCGGGGTGCTTTTGCAGATACGCCTCGGTGTGTCGGCGCATGAACGGAAACTCGAGCGCCCACCAGGCCAGCCCCATGATGGGCACCCAGATCAGCTGCTGTTTAAGAAAAAACTTGAGCAGCGGAATGCGCCGGTTCAGCACATGCTGCAACACCAGAATATCAACCCACGACTGGTGGTTGCACACCACCAGGTACCACTGGCGTGGGTTCAGGCCGTCGATGCCACTCACGTCCCATTGCATCGCCTGCGTCAGGCGCATCCAGCCGCTGTTGCCGGCAATCCAGGCCTCGGCAATGCGCAGCAATAGCGGGTCGATGATCAGGCGCACGCGCCTGAAAGGCAGCAGCAGCTTGACCATGGCAACCAGCAGCAAAACAGGCACCCAAAACAAAATGTTGAGCAGCATCAGCGTACTGGCAATGAGACCTTTGAGCGGCGATGGCAAAAAATGGAGCATGGTGAAAATAAGTGTGAAGGGCAAACCGGTACCGCCACGGTAACAGCCTGGCCGTATTTTCGGTGATGATTCGGGCATGAACACTATGGCAAACCCCCAACACAAGCCCCAACACCAGCCGCAACCGGCTCCCCTGCGCGTCGCACTGGTGGGTTACGGCGGTGCCGGCCGTATTTTTCATGCGCCGCTCATCTCCGGCGTGCCCGGTCTGCGGCTGGCTTGCATCGTCACGCGCCAGGCTGGTGCCGTGCAGCGCGACTGGCCGGGCGTGCCCTGTGTGCCTGCCGCCAGCGCGGCGCTTGCTGACCCGGCCATCGACCTGGTGGTTATTGCCACGCCCAATAACAGCCATTTTGAACTGGCCCGGGCCGCGCTGCAGGCGGGCAAACATGTGGTGTTAGACAAGCCTTGCACCGTCACGTTGACTGAAACCGAAACCTTGCTTGCCCTGGCGCGCCAACAAGGCAGGGTACTCACGGTGTTCCAGAACCGCCGCTTTGACAGCGACTTTCTGGCGCTGCAACAAGCCATTCGAAACGGCCAGTTGGGCCGTGTGGTGCAGGTGAACTCAAATTTTGACCGCTACCGCCCCACGGTGCCGCAGCGCTGGCGCGAGCAAAACCTGCCCGGCTCGGGGCTGTGGTTTGACCTGGGGCCGCATCTGCTCGACCAAGCCCTGGTGCTGTTTGGCCCGCCCGACGCGATGCTGCTGGAGCAGGCCAAGGTGCGCGACGGTGCCCAGGTGAACGACTGGTTTCATGCGCTGCTGCGCTACGACACGCCGCAAGGCGGCTTGCGCGTGATGCTGCACGCCAGCACGCTGGTGGCCGAGCCCGGACCGCGCTGGGCGGTGCATGGCACGCGGGGCAGCTTCACCAAATTCGGATTGGACGTGCAGGAAGATGCCCTAAAGCTCGGTGAGCGCCCGCAACTCGAAGCGTTGCAGCAATGGGGTCAAGACCCGCAGCCGGGCCAACTGCTGCGCATGGAAAACATTCCCGGCGTGACAGCGCCAGTGTCGGTGCGCACGGTGGCGCCCCAGCCAGTGGGCAACTACCTGGCCTACTACGCCCAGTTGCGTGACCACCTTTGGGGGCGCGTGCCGCAACCTGGCGTTACGCGCGAGCAGGTGCATGCGGTCATGCAACTGCTGAGCCTGGGCGAGCAAAGCGCGGCGCTGGGGCAGTTTGTGGCGCTGCCAGCGCCACCAAGAGTCAGGTAGGAATACCGTTGCGCTCGAGCAGATCGCTCACCAACTCGAGCCGCACCAAGGGGCTGTCGAGCGTCATCAAGTGGTGCTTTTGCGCCAGCGACATCGGCAGCAGGTCACACCAGCGGTTGGCCACCCAGGCGCAGTCATGCAGCGCGTAGGGCGGTTGCACCGGCATCTGCTCGGGTGTCATGCCTTGCGCCTTCAGGGTGTCGATGACGCGCGCCAAGGCGCCGGCTACCGGCAACAAATCGTCGGGAATCGGCACGCTCTGGTCAGCGGGCAGCAAGCTGGCCGTACCAACCCACAGACCGTGTTTGAGCAACTCGGGCTGCGGCACGGTAAAGCGCTGCGCACCGGTGCAACTGATCATCATCAGGCCCGGCTGCGGCTGACTTAATTGGGTAATGCGGGCCAGCGTGCCCTTGGGGTAAAAAATATCCTGCGCCGGACCCCGCATGTCCGTTGCACTGGCGCTGGTACCCAACGCAGACGCGCCGCGGTTGATGGTGACAATGCCAAACGGCGCATCGGCCTTGAAACACTTGCCAACCATGTCGAGGTAGCGCACCTCAAAAATACGCAGCGGCAGATAACCGCCGGGGAACAGCACCAACTCCAGAGGGAAAAGCGGCAAGGCATCAATGGACAAGGTTTCAGACATGGTCAGTCACGAGATAAGAGCTTAAGCGCCACAGCGCCCTGATGCACGGTGACTCAAAACAATGTTAACGCAGCTGGGTGATGAGCGTTGACAGCAGGATTTTGCGCGAAGCTTTGGCGCAGTTGAGGCGTGAATCTGTTTTGGCGAACTCAAGTCTGAAGTGCATCCGTTATCATCCGCAGTGCTAGAGGTGCCGCCCGGTCGGGTGGCTGAGAAAATACTCTTTGAACCTGATCTGGGTCGTACCAGCGTAGGAAAGCGTTCACAACGCACGTTGTGTTCAAGCGGCCCCGGATCACTTGCTGGAATCTGTCATGGCCGCTCAAACCAATTTACTTTCTCCTGCCGATCTCTGGGCCGATGTGCTCGCGGTGCGTGCGCGGCGCCCGCTGGTGCACGCCATCACCAACCTGGTGGTGATGAACTTCAACGCCAACGTGCTGCTGGCCATGGGGGCCTCGCCAGTGATGGCGCACGCCCACGAAGAGGTGGCCGATATGGCGGCCATTGCCCAGGCGCTGGTGCTCAACATTGGCACGCTGGAGCCGTATTGGATCAACAGCATGTGCCAGGCGCTCAAGGTGGCCACGGCGCGCGGCATCCCGGCCGTGCTTGACCCGGTGGGCGCGGGCGCCACCCGCTACCGCAACGAAAGTATCCAGGCCCTGCTGGACCAGGCCATGCCCACCGTCATTCGCGGCAACGCTTCTGAAATCATGAGTGTGGCGGGTGTGGCCGCGCAAACCCGCGGTGTGGACAGCGCCGCCGCTGTGGCCGATGCGCTGCAGGCGGCACGTGCGCTAAGCCGGCGCAGTGGTGGTGTGGTGTGTGTCAGCGGCCCGGTGGACCAGGTGCTGGCGTGCGACGGGCGCCACGCCAGCCTGGCCAATGGCCACGAGTGGATGACCCGCATCACCGGCGTGGGCTGCTCGGCCACCGCGCTGGTGGGGGCTTTTTGTGCAGTGCAGCCGGACGCCTGGCGTGCCACGGTGGCGGCCATGGCCTACCTTGGCGTGGTCGGCGAAGTGGCTACCGAGGCGGTGCAGGTGCAGGGCCAGGGCGTGGGCAGTTTGCAAATCGCGCTGCTCGACCAGCTGCAGCTGCTCGACGAGGCCACGTTTGTCAATCGACTCAAACTCAGCTTTAACGCGTAACACGATGCGCCATCCCTTGGCTGATGCGCTGCGCGTTTACCTGGTCACCGACCAGGCCAGCTTGCGCGGCCGCGCGCTGGCTGACGTGGTGCTGGCGGCCGTGCAGGGCGGTGTGAGCTGCGTGCAGTTGCGCGAAAAAGCCCTGCCCACGCGCGATTTCGTGGCGCTGGCGCTGGCCGTCAAAAACCTGCTGGCACCGTTTGACGTGCCCCTGATCATCAACGACCGGCTGGATGTGGCGCTGGCCTGCGGTGCGCAGGGCGTGCACCTGGGCCAGTCCGACATGCCGGTGGCGCTGGCGCGGCAACTGTTGCCAGCCGAAGTGTTCATTGGCCTGTCGGTGGAAAACCTGAGCGATGTGGCGCGTGCCGCCGGGCAGCCGGTGGACTACCTGGGCATCAGCCCGGTGTATGCCACGCCCACCAAAACCGACACCGCTGCGCCCTGGGGGCTGGCGGGTCTGCGCCAGGCGCGCGCCCTGACCACGCTGCCGCTGGTGGCCATTGGCGGCATCCACCAGGGCAATGCGGCCGAGCTGCTGCAAGCCGGTGCTGACGGCCTGGCAGTGGTCAGCGCCATTTGTTCGGCGGCCGACCCGGGCGTGGCTGCGCAATCCTTCAAAAACCTTTTCAGAGCACCTGCATCACCATGACCATTGAACGAATTCACCAGTACCCGCGCGTGCTGTCGATTGCCGGCTCGGACAGCGGTGGCGGCGCCGGCATCCAGGCTGACCTCAAAACCTTTGCCGCTTTGGGCTGCTTTGGCATGACGGCCATTACCGCGCTGACCGCCCAAAACACCTGCGGCGTGCGCGCCATCCACCCGGTGCCGCCCGACATGCTGCGCGCGCAAATTGACGCGGTGCTGGACGACATCGGGGCCGATGCGGTCAAGGTGGGCATGCTGCATTCGCCCGAGATTGTGCGCACCGTAGCGCAGGCCATTGACCGGCATCGTTTAAGTCGCGTGGTGTTTGACCCGGTGATGGTGGCTACCAGCGGCGCCAAGCTCATCGACGATCCGGCCATTGTGGTGCTGGTGGCCGAGCTGTTTCCGCGCGCGGCGCTGATCACGCCCAACCTGGACGAAGCCGCGCTGCTGGTCGGGCGGCCACTTGCCAACGCACACGACATGGCGCAGGCGGCGGCTGAACTGCTGGCGCGTGGTGCGTGCGCTGTGTTGCTCAAGGGCGGGCACCTGGTCGGCGACACGGTCATGGACCTGCTGCTGCAGCCGTCAGCCGAGCCGTTGTGGCTGCAGGCCCCGCGCATCGCTACCGCCAATACCCACGGCACCGGCTGCACGCTGTCCAGTGCAATTGCTGCGCACTTAGCGCTGGGTGCCACGTTGGTTGACGCAGTGCAACAGGCGCGTGACTTTGTGCGCCAGGCGCTGCAGGCGGGTGCGTCGGTCAAAACCGGCCAGGGTGAAGGCCCGCTGAACCACGGTTTTGCGCCGTTGCCGATGGCGTTGCGTGAGCTGAAATAACGGCCTTGCAACACCCCCGAAGTGGCATGCGGGCGACAAGGTCAATGTGCAAACATGGCCTGCAACGCAAGCACCTGCGCCTCGGGCTGGTCAGCAGCCACCAGCGCCCGCACCACGGCCACTGAACCCACGCCGCTGGCGAGCACTTCGGGCAGCCGAGCGGCGTCGATGCCGCCAATGGCCACTGTGGGCATGTGTCGCAGCAGCGCGGCATACAGCTTGAGTCGTGCCGGGCCCTGCGGCGGTGTGGCCATGCGCTTGAGTGTCGTGGCATAAACGGCACCCATGGCGATGTAGCTGGGCTGCACCTTTGCCGCGCGCAGCATCTCGGCATAGCCGTGGCTGCTCAGCCCCAGGCGCAACCCGGCCGTGCGGATCGCGTCCAGGTCAGCGCCGCCGAGTCCTGCCAGGTCTTCCTGCCCCAGGTGCACACCATAGGCCCCGGCCGCGATGGCCGCCTGCCAATGGTCGTTGATGAACAGCAGCGCGCCGGTGCCTTGCACCGCCTGCACGGCGGCCTGCACTTCGTGCGTGATGGCCGCGGGGTCGTCCGACTTGAAGCGCAACTGCACGGTGGGCACCCCGGCGTGCGCCATGCGGCCCACCCAGGCGGCATCGGGCAGCACCGCGTACAGGCCGAGGTGCTGCGGGCAGGGGGGAAAGGCGCTGGCGAGGTCTGGCCAGGCACCAGACAACCATCGGCCCGAGGGCGGGCCTCCTACAAAATACCCATCACCCCCCGGTGCAGGTGGGGTTCCTGCAAAATGCCCATCACCCCTCGGTGCAGGCGGGGCTCCTACAAAATGCCCATCACCACCCGGTGCAGGTGGGGCTCCCACCAAAAGTTGATCATCCCCCGGTGCAGGTGGGATTCCTGCAAAATGCCCATCACCCCCTGGTGCAGGTGGGGTTCCTAAAAAATACCCATCACCACCCGGTGCAGGCGGGGTTCCCATCAAAAGCTGATCATTCCCCGGTGCAAGTGGGGTTCCTTGTGGGAGCGGCGCCCTCGCCGCGATGGCCTTTGCCGCAGGCGCATCGAGGTCGGCACCAACACCAAAATCTTCCGCCTCGGTGGGCCAGGCGCTGGCGTCGAACTGGCCGGTGCGCGCGCTTTGGTGCTGCCAGGCGTTGGCCACGCAAAGGGCATCCATGTCGATGAAATCGAGCGCGCGACAGGCGGCATACACCGCCTGCGGGATCGGCTCGGTCAGGACCGCGGGCAGTGCTGCCAGAAAAATCGGCAGCCGTTGCAGGGCGTCGGCCTGCAAGGCCAGGTGGCTGTGCTGGCGCACGATGTCGCGGGCCAGGGTGTCAAGGTCGTTGTGTGGCGGCATCACGGTCTTTCAAATTGGCTGAACGCTGTTCGGCATGCCGTCAGGCCTGGTGCCAGAATGGCATGCCCAGCACCGGGGTGCTGGCTTGGGCGCTGTCGTGCTCGGGCATCACGCCTGACAAAAACGCGGCGCGGCCGGCCCGGGTCGCATCGGCGAAGGCACCGGCCATGCGCACCGGGTCTTGTGCCAGCGCCACGGCGGTGTTGAGCAGCACGCCGTCAAAACCCCATTCCATCACCTGGCACGCGTGTGACGGCAGGCCCAGGCCGGCGTCCACCAGCAGCGGCACGTCCAGGCGTTCGCGCAGGGTGCGCAGCGCGTGGGGGTTGAGCGGGCCCTTGCCGGTGCCAATGGGCGCGGCCCAAGGCATGATGGCCTGGCAACCGACATCGACCAGGCGCTGGCACAGCACCAGGTCTTCGGTGCAATAGGGCAGCACCTGGAAACCGTCCTTGATCAAGCGGCTGGCGGCCTCCACCAGGTTCAGGGTGTCGGGTTGCAGCGTGTAGTCGTCGCCAATCAGCTCCAGCTTGAGCCAGGGCGTGGCAAAGACCTCGCGCGCCATTTGAGCGGTGGTGATGACCTCTTGCACGCTGTGGCAGCCGGCGGTGTTGGGCAGCATCGGCACCTTGAGCTCGGCCAGCATGGCCCAAAAGTGGTTGGGCGCGGCCTCGCCAGGCTGCAGGTTTTGCCGGCGCAATGAGGCGGTCAGCATGGCCGGCTGCGCCAGCTTGACGGCCGCTTGCAACACGCCGGGCGACGGGTAGCGCGAGGTGCCCAGCAGCAGGCGGCTGGCAAAGGTCTGGCCATAGAGCACCAAGGCGTCGGTGGGTGGGGCTGAATTCATGTTCATGGTGAGGTTTCCTAGCCGCCGGTGACCGGCGCGATCAGGTCGATCTGGTCCGTGTCGTGCAACAGGGTGTGGTGGTACTGGGTATTGGGGACGAACTGCAGGTTGACGGCAGCGGCAAAAGGCGGCTTGAGGCCCAACTGTGCCACCGCGTCTGCCAGCGTGGCAGGGGCGGGCAACACAAAGGCCTGGCCGTTGATGTGGACGGTGAGGGTGGCTGACATCAGGCAGGCTCCTGGGCACCAGCCGATGCCACGGGGGCAATCGCGGCGAGGGCGCCGCTCCCACAAGGCAAGGGGGGGCTGCCGGTGTTGTGTGGGAGGCCCGCCTCGGGCCGATGGAGTTCGGGGCCAGGCACGGGGGCAATCGCGGCGAGGGCGCCGCTCCCACAAGGCAAAGGGGGGCTGCCAGTGTTGTGTGGGAGGCCCGCCTCGGGCCGATGGAGTTCGGGGCCAGGCACGGGGGCAATCGCGGCGAGGGCGCCGCTCCCACAAGGCAAAGGGGGGCTGCCAGTGTTGTGTGGGAGGCCCGCCTCGGGCCGATGGAGTTCGGGGCCAGGCACGGGGG
>NZ_JACUUE010000163.1 GCF_014859475.1 Rhodoferax sp. | reverse complement strand
GCGAGTGGTCTGACCCGCAATCATTTTGACGATGAACATCGATTACCGCCTGGCCTTCGAGATGGCGCCCGTGGGGCTGGCCCTGTCACGCAACCGCACCATGGTCAACTGCAACCGGCACCTGTGCGAGATGTTCGGCGCTGCGCCCGACCAGCTCATCGGCCAGTCGTTTCAGGTGCTCTACCCCAGCGCGCTCGAATTCGAGCGCACCGGCCAGCGCATCGCCCCGCTACTCAACCGCAACGGCACCTACGCCGATGACCGTATCATGAAACGGCTCGATGGCCGCTTCAAGGGTGAAACCTTCTGGTGCCATGTGACCGGCCGCGCCCTCAACCAGGCGGCACCCCACGAGGCCGGCATCTGGACCTTTGAAGACCTGAGCGCGAGCCGCCCGGTCAAAGCCGAACTCACGGCCCGCGAACGCGAAGTGGCGGCCTTTTTGATGGGCGGTCTGACCAGCAAGGAGATCGGCAAGGCGCTCGCCATCAGCCACCGCACCGTCGAAATTTACCGCGCTCGTTTGATGCGAAAATACAAGGCGTCCAATACTGGCGATCTGGTACACAAATTGATGGCGGGTTAGCTCTGACCTGCACCAGCCGCGGCAACCTGACCACGCAAGGTATTGGTCATCGGCACCCACCCTTCACCCAAGGAGAAACACATGGTCACCGCAAAAAAATCACCTGCCAAAAAAGCCGTTGCAGCGCCTGTCACCGCGCCAACCACCGCGGCTTTGCCCAAAGTGGCGAAAAAGGTCGCTCTAAAAAAAGCCCCGGCTAAAAAAGCTGCGATCAGCCAAGTAAAAACCAGCCCCGCTACCGTGCTTCCCGAGGTCACGCCAGAACAGCGCCACAACTACATTGAAGTCGCCGCCTTTTATGTGGCACAGCGGCGCGGCTTTGCCCCCGGCAATCCGCTCGACGACTGGGCCAACGCAGAAATCGAGGTGGATCAATTGATCTCCGCGGGCCATTTTTCCAAATAAGCGACCCATGCCGCCTGATGTGTCATTTCACGTAACAATGGTGCGGATCCGCTCGGGCAGGTCTATCGCTTTTTGCTTGGGAAAGTCCACCCAGATCGTGGTGGCACCGCCCGCAGCGTAGATCACGCCGGGCTGGTCGGTCATCTCCATGGTGGCCCAAGTCTCGAAGGTGGTGCGGGCCGGGTCGCTGGCATACATCTTGACGAGCACGTCACCGGGGTACTCCAGCTGTTTGTAAAAATTGCAGAACGCGTTCACGATCACCGGCCCCTCGCCCAGCGGATTGGGCATGCAGCCGGTGGCGCGCATCCAGTCGATGCGGCAGGTTTCCAGGTAGCGAAAATAGGTGGTGTTGTTGACGTGGCCCATGGCGTCCATGTCGCCCCAGCGGATCGGAATGACCACCTCGAACACCAGTTTCTTCTGTTCTGGAATGTCAAATTTCATCGCTATCTCCTTCGCTTGGTATTTTTCAATGGTGCACCCCCTGGCCAGGGCCAATGGCTGGCGGGGGCGGCAAATACCTCCATGACCAGCAGCGCTGCGCCATGGCGGGTAAAAACAGATCGGCGAGCGGGCACAAGCTGATGGCCCGGGGCCGCGCCAGTTGCCGCCAGCCAGCGAGCGGCTACATGGCGCTGCAACGGGCCCTGGCGAGTGAGCTGGCTGTAGGCCAGCGGCGCACGCGAAATGCCGGCACGCTTGAACAGCACATCGGCCAGCGGGCGGCTGCCCAAGCCACGCACCGAGCGCCAGGCACCCAGCGAGGCGGTATGCGCCGTGACACTGCGGGCAAACACCATCGCCCGGCCATCCACCCGCAGCAAGACCTCACGCGCATAGCCGGTGCGCCGCCCAGCCAGGCCCAAAGCGCGCGATTCATCGGGGGTGAGCGGCTGGCGCCCCTGCGCCAGCACCTGCACACTGAAGCGCTCACCCGTGGCCGCCAACCGGGCGCTCAGCGAGCCCGAGGCTTGCAGCCAGCGCCGCAAGCCACCACGCGTGGGTGTGAATGTTTGCCAGCTCATCAGCGATGCGCCCTGATCGAGGCCAGAATGCCCAGCGTGAACAACACGGCGGCCCAGGCTTGCACGGATGTGGGCAAGACACCATCCCAGACAAAAGAATAAAACAGGGCAAACAAGGTCTCACTCACAATCAATTGGCCACACAAACTCACGCTCAGGCGCTGACTGGCCACGTTCCACAAAATGCTGGCAGCCCAGCCCGACCCAATGCCGGTGGCAATGCAGGCCATCAAGATGACGGCCTGATTGTCCAGTGCTGAAAGTGTCTTGATGTCAGAACCCAGCAGCAACCACAGCAAAAAAGCCCCCACCCCGGTGGCCACACCGATCCAGTTGGCCCATTCGGTGGCGCTGACTTCCGGGTGGCGCTTGAGCCAGGCCGCGTTGACCAGGGCAAAGGCCGTCCAGCTCAGCATGGCCCCCAGCGCCAGTAGCACCCCCCACCAAAACTGGCCGCCAGCGCCCGGCAGTCGTGCCGCATGGCTCAAGCTTGACTGCATCATCAGCGCCAGTCCGCCCAGAGTGAGCAGCAAGCCCGGCAACAGGCCCGCCCATTTGAGACCGGCGGGCTTGCCCAGCAACATGACCCAGATCGGAATAGTGCCGATGATCAGCGTGGGCACCTCGGAGCCAGCATAGACAATGCTTTGCGCCAGCAGCAGGTAGTAACCGGTAGCGCCGAGCAGGCTCATGCCCAAAGCAGTAACAGCCTGACGCGCCGTGGGCCAGGTGTGGCGGCGCCAGGTGAGCAGCATGGCCAGCGCCGCGATGCCGCCATAACTGATGAAGCGCCCGGCAGTCAGATCGACCGAACTCAAACCCGGAGTCATGCGTGGCACTACAAACACCATGCCCCACAGCGCGCCCGCAGCCAAACCCGCAAGCAGTCCCGTCAGCATGCGTGCTTGTTAGACCGCAAAGCCATCGTCGGCCGAAATCACGGCGCCGTTGATGAAATGGCTTTGGTCAGAGCACAGCATCACCAGCAGCGCGTCCAGGTCTTGCGGCTGGCCAATACGCTTGCGTGGCAGCATCTGAATCAATTTTTGCCCCGCCTCGGTTTGCCAATGGGCGTGGTTGATCTCGGTGTCGATGTAGCCTGGGCAAATGGCGTTGACGTTGATGCCAAAGCGCCCCCACTCCACCGCCATGGCTTTGGTCATCTGGATCACTGCCGCCTTGCTCATGCAATAGACGCCAATTTTGGGCAAGACCTTGAGTCCGGCCATGCTCGCTATATTGATGATGCGCCCGCCGGTAAAGCTGCCCGGCGCCGCCCCTTGGGCGCGCGCCAGCATGCGTTTGCCAACCTCTTGCGCCACAAAAAAAGCACCCTTGACGTTGGTGTCGAAGATGAAATCAAAGGTGTCTTCGCTCACATCCTGGATGCGCTGGGTGGCGCTGACACCCGAGTTGTTGACCAGAATATCGATCGAGCCGACCTCGGTCTCGGCGTGCGCCACGGCGGACATGATGGAAGCGTGATTCGTCACATCAAGCTCGATCACATGGGCATCGCCACCCTCGCCGTCAATTTGAGCGCGCAACTCTTTCAGTCTTTCCACGCGGCGGCTGGCCAGCACCACGGCTGCACCAGCACTGGCCAGGGTGCGGGCAAATTGTGCCCCCAGACCGCCCGATGCACCGGTAATCAGGGCCACGCGGCCCGAAAGGTCAATGCTGTATGCCATGGTGATTTCTCCGTTATAAATAGAACGACCGTTCTATTTTGTTGATTATGGGGTCTGATATCCGTATTTTTCGCAGACAATTCCTGTTCAGTCTTAGCCATCTACGATTGGCATGAGTTTAATCAGTTGATAAAGCGAGTCCTACCATGACAAACGAGGAAATCCTGACCCAATACGGCCCCCGCGAATCCATGGACTACGACGTGGTCGTGGTCGGCGGTGGCCCCGCCGGCCTGGCCACCGCCATCCGCCTGAAGCAACTCGCCACGGAAAAAGGCAAAGATATTTCCGTTGTCGTGCTGGAAAAAGGCGCCGAGCCTGGCGCCCACATCCTGTCCGGTGCGGTGCTCGACCCCAAGTCGCTCACCGAGCTCTTTCCCGACTGGAAAGCCATGGGTGCACCGCTGAATCAGCCCGTGACCGACGAAGCCATGATGTTCCTCAGCGAGACCACCGGCTACCGCACGCCCAACATGTTCCTGCCCGAATGCAGCCAGAACCACGGCAACTACATCATCAGCCTGGGGGCGCTGACCAAATGGTTGGGCGAACAGGCCGAAGCACTGGGTGTGGAAATCTTCCCCGGCTTTGCCGCTGCCGAAGTGCTGTACGACGAAGCCGGTGCAGTGCGCGGCGTGGCCACCGGCAACATGGGCGTGGAAAAGAACGGCGAGCCCGGCCCCAACTTCCAGATCGGCATGGAGCTGCTGGGCAAATACACCGTGCTGGCCGAAGGCTCGCGCGGCCACCTGGGCAAGCAGGTCATTGAAAAGTTCAAGCTCGACGAAGGCTGCGACCCGCAAAGCTACGCCATCGGCATCAAGGAACTCTGGGAAGCCGAGCCCAGCCGCCACGAACCCGGCCTGGTGGTGCACACCGCCGGCTGGCCGATGGAAAACGACACGTACGGCGGCTCTTTTTTGTACCACATGGAAGACAACAAGATCGCCCTGGGTTTCATCACCGGCTTGAACTACGCCAACCCGTATTTGAGCCCGTTCGAAGAATTCCAGCGCTGGAAGACGCACCCCAACATCCGCTGGTACCTGGAAAACGAGCAAGGCGAAGTCACCGGCAAACGCCTGGCCTATGGCGCGCGCGCCATCACCGCCGGGGGCTTGATGGCCTTGCCCAAGACCGTGTTCCCCGGGGGCGCGCTGGTGGGCTGCGATGCCGGCTTTTTGAACGTAAGCCGCATCAAGGGCAGCCACAGCGCCATCAAGTCGGGCATGTTGGCGGCCGAGGCGGCTTTTGAGGCGGTGGCTGCTGGCCGCGCACACGACGAGCTGAGCGCCTACCCCGAAGCCTTCGAGGCCAGCTGGCTGTATGCCGAACTCAACAAGTCGCGCAACTTCAAGGCCTGGTTCAAGCACGGCCTCACCGTGGGCACCTTGATGAACGGCCTTGAGCAGTTTGGCCTGGGTGGCAAGATGCCCTGGACCATCCACCGCGACAAGCCCGACCATGCTTACCTGAAACCGGCATCGGAATGCAAGCCCATCGACTACCCCAAACCCGACGGCAAACTCACCTTTGACCGCCTCAGCAGCGTCTTCATCAGCAACGCTGCCCACGAAGAAAACCAGCCCTCGCACCTGACACTCAAGGATGCCAGCGTGCCGGTCAGCATCAACCTGAGCAAGTACGCCGGCCCCGAGGCGCGCTACTGCCCGGCTGGGGTCTATGAGTTTGTCAAGGACGACAGCGGTGCCGACAAGTTGCAGATCAACGCCGCCAACTGCGTGCACTGCAAAACCTGCGACATCAAGGACCCGACGCAGAACATCGTGTGGGTCACACCTGAAGGCGGTGGCGGGCCGAATTACGCGGGGATGTGAGGCTTCTCAGGATTGCCCCATCCAAGCACGGGTTAACCAATGAAGAGGCCCCTCTCGAAGTGAAGGTGCCAAACGCACAAACCCGTGCAGCCATGGAAGCGTCGCGCGCCATGATGGCCGCACGCCAAACGCCGCACGCCACACCCGCT
>NZ_JACUUE010000162.1 GCF_014859475.1 Rhodoferax sp. | reverse complement strand
TGCGTGCCCAGCTTGTTGTGATAGACCACCTTGTCGAGCCCGGTCACGCGGGATTCGAGCGTTTTTTTGCAGTCCTGATCGAAAAAGAACTTGGCATCACTCAGGCGCGGGCGCACCACGCGCTCGTTGCCGCCAATGACCAGGCTGGCATCAGCCGGATTGATGTTGCTCACCACCAAAAACTTGGGCCTGAGCTTGCCCTGGGTGTCCACCAGCGGAAAGTACTTCTGGTTGGCTTTCATGGTCAGGATCAGGCACTCCTGCGGCACGTCCAGGAACTGCTCCTCAAAGGCGCAGGTCAGCACGTTGGGGCGCTCCACCAGCGCCGTCACCTCGTCGAGCAAAGCGTCATCCATCAGCACCTCAAAGCCCGGCCCCAGGCGCTCGGCGGCCTGCGCGAGCTGCTGCACGATGGCAAAGCGCCGGTCGTTGAAACTGGCGATCACGGCACCGTCACGCAGCAACGTGGTGGCGTAGTCATCGGCATGCGCCACTTCGACCGGCGACTTTGAGGCCTCGAAACGGTGGCCCTGCGTGAGCCTGCCCGCGCTCAAGCCCAGCAGTTTCACCGGCACCACGGTGTTGCCATGCAGCGCCAGCAAACCATGCACCGGGCGCACGAAATGCACGCTGCTCCAGCCCGGCAGTTCGCAATCGGTCTCCAGCTGATAGCTCATCATCTTGGGGATCGGCAACTGGGCCAAGGTGGCCAGCAGGGCTTGCTGCAAACCGACGTCGAGCGTGGCACCGCTCACCAGGCTGTCGTAAAACAACGCCTCGGCCTTGCCGTCCTGCGCCTTGCGCAAAGCGGCCACGGCAAACACCGGGTCAGACACATCGGCGCCCAGTGCCTGCAGTTTTTTGAGCAGGGCGGGCGTGGCCAGGCCCTGGGCATCAAGGCCCACGCTCACCGGCATCAGCTTTTGCTGCACTGCCTTGTCAGCCGCCTTGGCCGCTACGTGGGTGATGTGTGCGGCCAATCGGCGCGGTGAGGCAAAGGGCGTGGCAACCGAGTCATCAGACGCCAGACCCAGCGTGCGCAGTTGCGCGCAAAGCTGGCTGGCAAACACCTCGCCCAGTTTTTTAAGCGCCTTGGGTGGCAGCTCTTCAACGAACAATTCAACAGTCAGGTTTTGGTGGGTCATGATTACTTCTTTATTCAGTAGAGGACAGAGCGGGTTTTATTGGCCTGCCTCGCAATCTCTCAGGCCTTCATTTGCGCCACCCAGGCGCGTGGCGCCAGCGGGAAGCCCAGGCGCGCGCGGCTGTCAAAGTAGCTTTGCGCCACGCCGCGCGCCAGGTTGCGGATGCGCCCGATGTAGGCGGCGCGCTCGGTCACGGAAATGGCACCGCGCGCATCGAGCAGGTTAAAGCTGTGCGCGCACTTGAGCACCTGCTCGTAAGCGGGCAGCGCGAGTTGCTCTTCCATTAAATGTTTGGCCTGTTTTTCATGCGCTGTGAAGGCGGTGAACAAAAAGTCGGCATCGCTGTGCTCAAAGTTGTAGGCTGACTGCTCTTTTTCGTTTTGCAGATAGACGTCGCCGTAGCTGAGTTTGGTGCCGTCGGGCGCCTCGGTCCAGGTCAGGTTATAGACGTTGTCAACGCCTTGCAGGTACATGGCCAGGCGTTCCAGCCCGTAGGTGATCTCGCCGGTGATGGGCCGGCAGTCGATACCGCCCACCTGCTGAAAATAAGTGAACTGCGTTACCTCCATGCCGTTGAGCCAGACCTCCCAGCCCAGGCCCCAGGCACCCAGCGTGGGATTTTCCCAGTCGTCTTCCACGAAGCGGATGTCGTTTTTCTTCAGATCGAAGCCAAGCGCTTCGAGCGAACCGAGGTAAAGCTCCAGAATGTTGCCAGGCGCGGGTTTGAGCACCACCTGATACTGGTAGTAGTGCTGCAGCCGGTTCGGGTTGTCGCCGTAGCGGCCGTCCTTGGGGCGTCGGCTCGGCTGCACATAGGCGGCCTTCCACGGCTCCGGCCCCAGTGCCCGCAAAAACGTGGCCGTGTGCGAGGTACCCGCGCCGACCTCCATGTCGTAGGGCTGCAACAACGCGCAGCCTTGGGCATCCCAATAAGACTGCAGTTTCAAAATGATTTGCTGGAAGGTCAACATAAGCGGTAAAGGCAGCGCGCAACGCGGCCCGGAAGTAAATGGGTTTGACGCAAGCACCTGCGTCTGAGGCGGCAATTTTACGGGCTTATGCGCGCCTCAAAAGGTGGCCTGCCCGAATGCCAATTCGGAAAACTTGAGACGCTTGCGCACCGTTGGCAAAAGAGCGCCGGCCTCAGCGCTCCCCGGATTATCCGGGCTACCAGCTGGCATCAGCACGAGGCGCGGGAATTGGGATGTCGGCACCCCACCCCCTTCTGTATGCGCCTGCGCTGGGTGGGTTTTGCGGGATCAGGCGTCGCGATTGTCTGAGGCGATAGCCGAGTTCGAGCGACGCCCCATTCAGCGGTCAAAACAAGAATCTCTGCCCGGCCGCTTCGACCAAGCCGCCACCGTCAGCACGCCCAGCGCCAGCAGCAGCAAGGGCAACAGCCCCCAGCGCGCCAGCCACCAAGCGTAGGGCGTGATGCCGCTGCGCCCTTGCACCGCGCCATGCAGCGCCACAGCCGTGTGCGGTAGGGCAGCATGGGTCACGCGGCCGCGGTGGTCCACGATGGCGGTGCGCCCGGTGTTGGTCGCCAGCAAAAAAGGCCGGTCAAACTCCAGCGTGCGCAAGCGGGCAATCTGCAGATGCTGGTTCATCGCCAAACTATCGCCAAACCAGCCCAGGTTGCTCACATTGACCAGCATCGTCGGGGCTTTGGCTTCAATCAGGAACTGGCGCGCCAGCTCTTCACTGAAGAGGTTCTCGTAGCAAATGGTGGCAGCCAGGCGCTGGCCCTGCCAGTCAAAGGTGGGCTGCGGCAAGGCACCGCGGTTGAAGTCGCCCAGCGGAATATTCATCAGATCAGTAAACCAGCGAAAAAACGGCGGAATGAACTCGCCGAAGGGCACCAAATGGTGCTTGTCGTAGCGCCAGGGGCTGCCCTGCCCGGGCTTGAGTCCGACCACCGAATTGGTGTAGCCCTCCTCAAAACTGCCCAGCGGCACACCCACCAGCGCTGCCTGCGCGCCGCTGGCGAAACGCTGCTGCAAGGCTTGCCAATAGCCCGGTGGCAGTTGCGCGGGCAGCAGCGGCAGCGCCGTCTCGGGGGTGATCACCAGCGCCCTGGTGCTTTGCTGAAGCTGCTCGCCGTACCACTGCAAAGCCTTGAGCACGCCGGTCTGGCTGTCGAATTTTTCGTCCTGAGGAATGTTGCCCTGCAACAAGGTCACGTCCAGGGTGCCGGTCGAGCCACCCTGCGGCGGGGGTAAGCCCTGCGGCAGCAGCACAAGGACAAGCAGCAGCACGGCTGCGCCAAGGGCATCGCGCCGACGGCCCGCCAAGCTGGCCGACAGTCCCAACGCCACACAGGCTGCCAGCCAGGCCGCGACAAAACTGACGCCATACAAGCCCACCCACGGAATCAACCCGGCCAACGGTCCGGCCAGGTGCGCATAACCAATGGCGCCCCAGCCAAAGCCGGTCAGCAGCATGCCCCGGGCCATCTCGGCGAGTAACCACAGGGCGGCAAACACCAGCGCCGCCCAAACCGGATGACCGAGCGCCAAACGCCTGAAAACACCACAAGCCGCCGCGTAGTAAAGCGCCAGCAAGCCCGCCAGCAACAGCACCGCCAGCACAGCCAACGGTGCCGCCAGGCCGCCGTAAGTGTGCATCGAGGTGAACAGCCAGCCAAAGGTGCAGGCAAGCCAGGCCGTGGTAAAAATCCAGCCGCGCAGCGCCGCCTGTCGCCAATTGGCCGCGCTACGCAACAAGCCCGCCAATGTCGCCAGCGCCAGACCCTGCCCCCACCAAAGCGGTTCGCCTTGCGCCAAACCAGCCCACGCCAACGCTGGTGACACGGCCACCGGCCATGCCAGGCTGGCCGCCTGCAGGGCACCCGCCAGCGACAGCGCCAGCCAGGTCATCAGGGAAGCGCTTCGGGATTCCCGCACAAACCGGCCGAAGCCCTGCGGCTCAGGTCGGCTCATTGGGCACCGGCGACACCTTGAACCACTTCACCGCGCCACCTTTGGTGTGCATCACGGCAAAGTCAAGTCCTGCCTGCGTATGGCGTTCGCCACGCCGGGGCACGTGGCCCATTTCATGCGCAATCAGGCCGCCGATGGTGTCAAAGTTTTCGTCGGCATCGCTGCTGTCGAGCTTGACGCCAAACGCCAACTCGACGCGCTCCACGGTGGTGTCGCCGCTGACGCGGTAGCTGCGGTCCGGCAAGCCAAAAATGTCGCCATCGTCTTCGGCAATGTCGAATTCATCCTCGATCTCGCCAACGATTTCTTCCAGCACGTCCTCAATCGTCACCAGGCCCGCCACGCGGCCGAACTCGTCGATGACGATGGCCAGGTGGTTGTGGTTGCTTTGGAAGTCGCGCAGCAAGTCGTTGAGACCTTTACTCTCAGGCACAAACACCGCCGGGCGCAGCAAGGCGCGAATATTGAGCTCTGGCGCGCGCTGCAGCTTGAGCAGATCTTTGGCCATCAGGATGCCGATGATGTTCTCGCGCTCGCCCTCGAACACCGGAAAACGCGAGTGCGCCGTGTCGATCACACCGTGCATCATGGTGTCGTAAGGGTCATCAATGTTGACCAACTCCATGCGGGTGGAGGGCACCATGATGTCGCCGGCGCTCATGTCGGCCATGCGGATCACGCCTTCAAGCATCTTGCGCGAATCGGCACCGATGAGCTGGTTGTGCTCGGCCTCTGCCAGGGTTTCGATCAACTCGTCGGTCGAATCAGGACCGGGGTGGATGAACTCGGCAATTTTTTGCAGAAAAGTTCGCTTGTCTTCCCGGTCGGGGCGCGTAGGGTAAGGGTCGGACACAGCCAATCTAGCAGGACATGCGTTTGTTGAACAAGCCTCTAGGATAGCGGATAACGCCTGGACCACGCGCAAGCGCGCAGCGCAGCGCTGCCGTCAATCGTGTTTTTCAACCCCGTCGCCGCCGCGCCAGGCGTTTTGCAGACTGGCCAGCGTGTTGTGAAACTGCCGGGCTTGCAGCTTGAACTGGTAGTTGGCCTGCGCCAGTTGCTCTTCGACCATTTCGGTCAGGTGCGTGTTCATGGTGGCAGGCGGCAGCACCAAGTGGCCTTCGGTCTCGGCGCCATCGCGCACAAAAGTGGCGCCGGCGTGGCTGGCAATTCTGAGCATGGCCGTGTTTTCGCTCAGCACATGAACGTACAGCTTGCGCACCCCAACGTTGCGGGCGTGCATCACGGCGCGCTCGAACAAGCGGCTACCGTAATGGCGACCGCGCGCCTGAGGCAGCACCGACACGCCAAACTCGGCACTTTGATCTGCCCCCGTAGCGGGCGCGTAGGCCAGATGCGCCATGGCAATCAGCACCAGATGCCGGTTGTAAATGCCAAAAATCTCATCGCGATCAAAATTCAGGCCATCCACATAGCGTTCGATCTGCTCATCGTTTGCAGAAAAACCAAAACGGTAATAGCGGTCGTGGGCATCCAGTGCCTTGAGATGGCCGGCGATGCGCGCACGGTGGTTTTCACCCAACGAGCGGATCGGCACCATAACGTCCGGCTTTCTGGACGCCCTGGCCTGCACAGACGTGTGCGACGCAGCGCCAAGCGCCGCAGCATGGCTTGCAGCAGGATTCATGGTGTT
>NZ_JACUUE010000161.1 GCF_014859475.1 Rhodoferax sp. | reverse complement strand
GGTCGTAATGCTGAAAATCCTTTTCGCTGACCTGCCTGGAGCGGGTTTTTTCGGGCTCATAGCGGCGGCCCAACAGCACAGCCCTGGCGCGCGCATCCATTCGTTTTCCGGCAGTTTGCGCATGGGTGCCAGCCGAGTCGAATTTCAACGAGCCAGCCAGCCCTGCCTCGCGCGCCATCTGCCGTGCCACCGAGCACGCCATGGGCGAGCGGCAGATGTTGGCCATGCATATCAAAAGAATCTTTGTCATTGCAGCGGCTGAAGCCGAATCGTTTTCAGGGGCGGCGACGGGCGGGTCACTCTGGCCTCAAACGGGTGATGCCTGTTGCCGAAGTTGCGCAAGATGCGCTGCACGTAGCTGCGGGTTTCCTTGTAGGGTGGCACGCCCCGGTAGCGCTCCACGGTGCCTTCGCCCGAGTTATAGGCAGCAGCCACCAGCGTCACATCGCCCTCAAAATAGGCCAGCAACCAGCGCAGGTAAGTGAGTCCGCCACGAATGTTTTGTGCCGGATCAAAGGCATTTTTCACGTTAAAACGTTCGCTGGTTTCGGGGATGAGCTGCATCAGCCCCTGGGCGTTTTTGGGGGACACGGCCAGCGGGTCGAAGTTGGACTCGGCCGCCATGATCGCCAGCGCCAGCTGTGGTTCGACCTTGAACTGCGGGGCCAGCTTCATCACCAGGTTCAAAATCTTGCGTGGCGCGATCAATGCGTAGTCCACCCGCGGCAAATCTGCCACCTGGGGCGCCTCGGGTACAGGTTCGGGCTCGGGTGCGCGCATGCATTCCGGCATTCTGGCAGGCAGTTCACCGAGTACCGCCAACATGCGCTGCGCGGCTTCGATGCCCTGCTCGGAAGCGGCCTGAAACAAGTACGCTGCAGCGGCATCGTCGCGTGCCACACCCCGGCCGTTGGCATAGATCCAACCCAGGTTGTACTGCGCATCACGGTCACCCCGACGCGCCGCTTCGCAATACAACAGGGTCGCCAACTGCGCGTCGCGCGGCACGCCTTCGCCGTGTTCATAAGCCCGCGCCTGCTCAAACAGCGTCTGCTGCGCCGTTCCGGGCAACGCAAAGTCTTGCGCACCGGCATGAAAACCGGTCAGGGCGCAGACCAGGGTTGCCACGCAACGAACAGGGTTCCAGCGATTCAGATTCATGCTGGCGAGTATCCACTTTTTCTGAGTCCGCTGCTTACAATCGCGCCAACCTCAGGAGTTGAACCCGATGACGATCAAAAGCGATAAATGGATCCGCCGCATGGCCGAGCAGCACGGCATGATCGAGCCCTTCGAGCCTGGCCAGATTCGCCAGGATGCCGTTGGCCACAAAATTGTCAGTTACGGCACCAGCAGCTACGGCTACGACATCCGCTGCGCGCCCGAGTTCAAGGTCTTTACCAATATCCACAGCACCGTGGTGGACCCCAAGAATTTCGATGAAAAAAGCTTTGTCGATTTCAATGATGATGTCTGCATCATTCCACCCAACAGCTTTGCGCTGGCGCGTACCGTGGAGTACTTTCGCATTCCGCGCAATGTGCTGACCATCTGCCTGGGCAAGAGCACCTACGCGCGCTGCGGCATCATCGTCAACGTGACGCCGTTCGAGCCCGAGTGGGAAGGTTATGTGACGCTGGAGTTCTCCAACACGACGCCGCTGCCTGCCAAGATCTACGCCGGTGAGGGCTGCGCCCAGGTGCTGTTTTTCGAGAGCGATGAAGTTTGCGAAACCAGCTACAAAGACCGCGGCGGCAAGTACCAGGGCCAGCGCGGCGTGACCTTGCCCAAGGCCTGAAGCCAACACAAAATGAACGGGCCGAAAGGCCTTGCCCGGCCAGGATTTGGGCCTGTGCGCCTGAATCAACGATAATAGCGCTTCTTATCAAGAAATTTGCCCCGATTCCCGGGCATCACCAGCTATCGGATTGATAGCAATTGAACCTGAGCTTCAATGACCGAACTGACTCCTGCGACCGCAAACGAATTAACCTCCGACACCCCCATCATGGCCTTTGCCCAGTTGCAATTGGCCGCCCCGCTGGCCCGTGCGGTTGCCGATATGGGCTACGAGTCGATGACCCCGATCCAGGCCCAGGCCATCCCCATGGTGCTACAAGGCCACGACGTGATGGGTGCCGCGCAAACCGGCACCGGCAAAACGGCTGCCTTTGCGCTGCCGCTGATGCAGCGCATGCTCAAGCACGAAAACGCCTCCACCTCGCCCGCGCGCCACCCGGTGCGCGCGCTGGTGCTGCTGCCCACGCGCGAACTCGCGGTGCAGGTGGCCGAACAGGTCGAGCTCTATGGCAAGCACACCAATCTGCGCAGCGCGGTGGTGTTTGGCGGCATGGACATGAAGCCGCAAACTGCCGAGCTGAAAAAAGGCGTCGAAGTGCTGGTGGCCACGCCGGGTCGGCTGCTTGACCACATCGAAGCCAAGAACTGCGTGCTCAACCAGGTCGAATACGTGGTGCTCGACGAGGCCGACCGCATGCTCGACATCGGGTTTTTGCCTGATTTGCAGCGCATCCTGAGTTACCTGCCCAAGCAGCGCATCACGCTGCTGTTCTCGGCCACCTTCTCGCCTGAAATCAAGCGTCTGGCCGGTAGCTATTTGCAGAACCCGGTGACGATCGAGGTGGCGCGCTCCAATGCCGCGGCCTCGACCGTGGAGCAGCATTTTTACAGCGTCGAGGGCGACGACAAGCGCCACGCCCTGCACCAGGTGCTGAAAGAGCGGGGTCTCAAGCAGGCCTTTGTTTTTGTCAACAGCAAACTCGGTTGCGCCCGGCTGGCACGCTCACTTGAGCGCGAAGGTCTCAAAACCACGGCGCTGCACGGCGACAAAAATCAGGACGAACGCCTGAAGGCGCTGGAATCTTTCAAGAGCGGCGAGGTCGATTTGCTGGTGTGTACCGACGTGGCCGCGCGCGGCCTCGACATCAAGAACGTGCCTGCCGTGTTCAATTTCGACATACCGTTCCATGCCGAAGACTATGTGCACCGCATTGGCCGTACTGGTCGCGCCGGTGCTGAGGGGCTGGCGGTGACCTTTGTCGCCAAGAGCGACCAGCGCCTGGTGACCGAAGTTGAGAAGCTGCTCAAGACCAAGATCGAACTCGAAGCGCTTCAATTTGAAGAAAACCTGCCCGACATTCGCAAGCAGGGCCACATCAACGACGGCCGCCGGCTCTACCGCGAAGACGGCAGTGACCAGCGCCGAGCCGAAGATTTTGCGCGCGGCCCACGTGCTGCAGCGCGCCGCAGCCGCCCCGAGCCGCAAGACCCTTTCTTTGAAAAACCTTACGAGCCGGCCTTGCCTGCTGATGCTGCGCCCGCCTGGGAAGCGGCCGCTCGCCCGGGGGTGCGCACCATTTCCAGCAACATCAAGACCAAACGCAAAGTGCCCGCGCTGTTTCAATCGGCTTGAGCCTGGTTTGCTCAGTTGAACGCACCCTGATCTTGGCGCCTTGTGGGGTTGAGTTCAGTCAACCTGGCCGAATAAATTCGGCTTCATAAAGACCAAGTCAAATTACCCCGGCTTTTGCGCCTGCTCGCACTTCACCTGGATCAGTTCATGCGCTTTTGCACCAGCGCCTAGTTTCAGCGCGCTCAAGTGGCCGCCCCAAATGCAGCCTGAATCGAGCGCGAACACATCGTCGCGGCCCAACCAGCCCAGCGTGGACCAGTGGCCAAACGCCACCGTGACATCCGCAGTTTGGCGCCCGGGCACATCAAACCACGGCATATGGCCCGGCGGTGCGGCGTGGGCACCGTCGCTGACCTCGAAATCCATCACACCGTCAGCCGTGCAAAAGCGCAGCCGCGTCAGCGCGTTGACAATCATCCGTAGCCGGTTCATGCCCTTAAGGTTGTCGTGCCAGCGGTCTGGTGTATTGCCGTACATCTGGTGCAAAAACTCACTCAGGTCGGGGCCGCGCAACACCGCTTCGAATTCACTGGCCAACGCCATGGTCTGGCTGGCGCTCCAGCTGGGCAGCACGCCGGCGTGCACCATCAGGAAAGATTGCGCCTGGTGTTGCAGCAAAAAAGCCATGTGTTGCTGGCGCAGCCAGGCCAGCATGGCATCGCAGTCAGGGGCTTGCAGCAAGTCGCCCAGCGTGTCTTTGCGGCTGGGCCGGCGTGCGCCCACCGCTGTGGCCAGCAAGTGCAGGTCGTGGTTGCCGAGCAAACATTGCGCGGCATTGCCATAAGCCATCAGGCGGCGCAGCACGCCCGCGGAGTCGGGGCCGCGGTTGACCAGGTCGCCTAACAGATAGAGCGTGTCGCGGCTGGGCGAGAAAGAAATTTTGTCAAGCAAGTGTTGCAGGGCGCTGTCGCAACCCTGCACGTCGCCAATCAGGTAAAGTGCCATGGTCCTTATTGTCCTTCGAGATACATGGAATTTTTACTGATTGTTTTCTTGACTTTCCTCAATGGCATTTTTGCCATGTCGGAGCTGGCGCTGGCTTCCAGCCGCAAGTCGCGCCTCAACGCCATGGGCGAAGCGGGCGACAAGGGCGCGCAGGCGGCGCTGACGCTGCTCGACAACCCCAACCAGTTTTTATCGACCTTGCAGGTGGGCATTACCTCGATCGGGCTGCTCAACGGCATTGTGGGCGAGGCCGCATTCAGCGCCGGGCTTGCCGCTTGGTTACAAGACTGGGGCCTGACCGAGCCGGTGGCGTCCGTCATGGCCACGGCGCTGGTGGTGACCGTCATTACCTATACCACCATCGTTTTTGGCGAGCTGGTGCCCAAGCGCATCGGCCAGTTGTACCCTGAGCAAGTGTCGCGCCTGGTGTCGCGACCCATGCAGTGGCTGGCGCGCGCGGCCGGGCCCTTTGTCAGACTGCTGGCGGGCTCCACCGCAGCCATGCTCAGGCTGTTGCGCATCGACACCAGCGCGGTGCGCGCCATGACCGAAGAAGAAATTTCCGCCAACCTCGAAGAGGGTGTGGACGCCGGTGTGATCGAGGAGCATGAGCACCAGATGGTGCAAAACGTGTTTGGTCTGGACGACCGGCAGCTCACCTCGCTGATGGTGCCGCGCGCCGAGGTGGATTGGCTCGACGCCAGCATCAGCGTGGCGCAGGCCCTGCAAAAAGTGGGTGCCGATGGTGCCCAGCGCGCGCATTCGTGGTACCCGGTGTGCCGCGGCTCACTCGACGATGTGGTCGGCAAAATCAGCGTGGCGCACATGCTTGAGCTGGGCGTGGCCGCGCCCGGCACACTGCAAGATTATGTGCATCCGGCCGTTTTTGTGCCCGAAACCCTCAGCGGCATGAGTTTGCTGGAGCAGTTCCGTGCCAAGGTGGGGCGCCTGGTGCTGGTGGTGGACGAATACGGCGTGGTGCAGGGCATGCTCACACCGCATGACTTGCTCGAAGCCATCACCGGCGAGCTGCAACCCAGCGCCAAAACCGAAGCCTGGGCGGTGCAGCGCGACGACGGCAGCTGGCTGCTTGACGGCATGATGCCGGTGAGCGAACTCAAGGCCCGGCTCGACCTGGACGATTTGCCGCTGGAGGAGCGCGGCCGCTACAACACGCTGGCCGGCTTGCTGATGGCGGTGAGCGGCCACATGCCGGTGACCGGCGAAAAAATTGAATGCGAGGGCTGGCTGTTCGAGGTGGTGGACCTGGACGGCAAGCGCGTGGACAAGGTGCTGGCCAGCCTGATGCCGGTCACAGCAGATACGGAATGAACCAGCGCGTGCGCGCCTGGTAGCGCACATAGTCCGGGTGTAGCGCTGCCATCCAGCGCTCTTCGAGCACGGCCTTGCCCAGCAGCATCAGGCACATGAAACCCCA
>NZ_JACUUE010000160.1 GCF_014859475.1 Rhodoferax sp. | reverse complement strand
GGGGTCATGGATTGCGTCACTGCGTTCGCAATGACGGGGCTGTTCATGGAAAGCCCCTGTTGACTTAAACCGTCCAAACACGCCCGCCACGTCGGGTTGCTGAACTCGCTTGGCCCCGGCTTTTGTCCGAGTGCGCTATCGTTCGGCTATGAAAATCTCTTTTGTGGCATTGGGCTGGCGCTCGCTCACGCGCGACTTGCGCGCCGGTGAACTGCGCTTGCTGATGGTGGCCGTGACGCTGGCGGTGGCCGCACTCACCGCGGTGGGCTTTTTCGCCGACCGCCTCAAGGGCGGTTTGCAGCGCGATGCGCGCCAGTTGATGGGAGGCGACGCGGTGGTGGTCAGCGACAACCCGATTCCTGCTGCCTTCCTGCAAAGAGCAGGCGCTCTGGGCTTGCAGCAGACCCAACACCTGAGCTTTCCCACCATGGCGCGCGCGCCAGATGCGCAAGGCGGTGCCATCAAGCTGGTCGCGCTGAAGGTGGTGGCACCCGGCTACCCGCTGCGCGGGCGCTTGCGCGTGAGCGCGCTGCCGGACTCGAAAGGTGACTTGACCAGTGACATTCCCCAGCCGGGCGAGGTCTGGGTCGATGCCGCGCTGCTTGATGCGCTGGTCGTACCGCTTGGAGGCGAGCTGCTGCTGGGCGACAGCGCGTTCAAGGTGAGTCGCATCATCGTCAACGAGCCCGACCGCGGAGCGGGTTTCATGAATTTCTCGCCGCGCGCCATGATCAACCAGGCCGATGTGCAAGCCACCGGACTGATCCAGCCCGCCAGCCGTTTGAGTTACCGGCTCGCGCTGGCGGGTGATGACCGCGCCGTTAAAAGCTTTGTCGATTGGGTGCAAGCCCAGGTTGAGGCAAAAACGGTGCGTGGCCTGCGCGTCGAGGCACTCGAAGGCGGCCGCCCCGAGCTCAGCATCACGCTGGATCGGGCCGAAAGGTTTTTGAACCTTGTGGCGCTGTTGGCGGCGCTTTTGAGTGCGGTGGCGGTGGCCCTGGCTGCGCGCAGCTTTGCCAGCAGCCATCTCGATGACTGTGCCATGCTGCGCGTGCTGGGTCTGCGCCAGCGCACCATAGCCGCCGCCTACACATTCGAATTTGTGCTGATTGGCCTGTTGGCTAGCATGTTGGGCGTGTTGCTGGGCTTTGCCGTGCATTACGGTTTTGTCGCGCTGCTGGCCGGACTGGTGCAATCGGCTTTGCCCGCAGCCGGTATCTGGCCGGTGCTGTTTGGCATGGGCATTGGGCTGACGCTGCTGCTGGCCTTTGGCCTGCCGCCAGTGTTACAACTCGCTCAGGTGCCACCGCTGCGCGTGATCCGGCGCGACGTGGGCGGCCTCAAACCGGCATCTCTCATGGTGCTGGGCGTGGGCGTGGCGGGTTTTGCCGCCTTGCTGCTGGCTGCCAGCAGCGACCTTAAATTGGGTCTGATTGCCGTGGGCGGTTTTGCCTGGGCCACGCTGCTGTTTGCGGCCTTGAGCTGGCTGGCGGTCAAGCTGCTGCGCGCCGTGGTCAACGACAGCACGGCGCCCACCGCTGTGGTGCTGGCCACGCGGCAAATTGCGGCGCGCCCGGCCTTTGCCGTGGTGCAGGTCAGCAGCTTGGCGGTGGGCTTGTTGGCTCTGGTGTTGTTGGTGCTGCTGCGCACCGATTTGATCAGCAGCTGGCGCGCCGCATCGCCACCCGGTGCCCCGAATCGTTTTGTCATCAACGTCATGCCCGAGCAGGGCACGGACTTTACTCAGGCACTCAAAAGCGCGGGCGTGGCCCGGTTCGACTGGTTTCCCATGATTCGTGGCCGTCTGGTAGCCATCAACGGGCGCAACGTGAGCCCCGACGACTACCTCGACGAGCGCACCCGGCGCTTGGTTGACCGCGAGTTCAACCTTTCGCACAGCGCCACCCAGCCCGAACAAAATGTGGTGGTGGCCGGGCGCTGGCAGCCCGAAGAGGCAGGCGCCATCAGCGTGGAAGAGGGCATTGCCAAAACCTTGGGCGTCACGCTCGGCGACAGCCTGACTTTTGACGTGGGTGGCCTGCAAACCGAGTCAAAAATCACCTCGCTGCGCAAGGTGGATTGGGCTTCGATGCGGGCCAACTTCTTTGTGATGTACCCGGTGGACCAGCTCGAAGGCGTGCCCGCCACCTACATGAGCGCCTTCAAGGCGCCAGACACCAAAGGGTTCGATGCCGCGCTGGTGCGCCAGTTTCCCAACATCACCAGCGTTGACATGACCGCCACCATCGCGCAGATTCAGCGCGTGCTCGACCAGGTCATTGGCGCGGTCGAATTTTTGTTTGCCTTCACCCTGGCCGCCGGTCTGGTGGTGCTGTTTGCCGCCGTGAGCGCCACGCGCGAGGAGCGCGCCCGCGAGTTCGCCATCTTGCGCGCGGTGGGGGCGCGCGCCAGCCTGCTGCGCCAGGTGCAGCGCATCGAGCTGGCCGGGGTGGGTTTGTTGGCTGGTTTTCTGGCCTCCATCGTGGCCAGTGCGGTGGGTTGGGCGCTGGCGCGCTACGTGTTTGAATTTGACTGGGTGGTGTCATGGTGGGTGCCGCTGCTGGGCGCGCTGACTGGCGCCGTGCTGGCGTTGGCCGCCGGTTGGTGGGGCCTGCGCGAGGTGCTGAATCGTCCGGTGGTGCAAACACTGCGCAACGCGGCGCAGTGATGATCAGGGCTTGTGCGGTTGGTTTGACCTGCTGGCGCGCGTGACCACGGTGGGTACTGCTGAAAAAGAAGGCTTACGAATTACCATGACGATGAACATTGAAGAAAAACCTGTTTTCGACACCCCGTTCGCGTGGATCGGCGGCGAAGCCCGTGTGCGCGCGTTGGCCGAGCGTTTTTATGACCTGATGGACCTGGAGCCGGGCTATGCTGAATTGCGCTCGGTGCATGGCTCGGTGCTGGACGACGCGCGGCAAAAGCTGTTCTGGTTTTTGTGCGGCTGGCTTGGTGGGCCGCAGTATTACACCGACCGTTTCGGCCACCCGCGCCTGAAGGCGCGCCACACGCCGTTCAAAATTGGCGTGCTTGAGCGCGACCAGTGGCTGGCGTGCATGGATCAGGCCATGACCGAGACTGGCGTGCCCCCGGCGTTGCGCGAACGCCTGAACCAATCGTTTTTTCAGACGGCCGATTGGATGCGCAACCAGCCTGAAGCGCAAAAAATGACACATTTTTCAGGGTCTTGAGCGCCGCCTTGGTTAAAAGAGCAGGGTTTCGTTGCTAGAATACGCAGCTTAGCGGCTGTAGCTCAGTTGGATAGAGTATCTGGCTACGAACCAGAGGGTCGTGGGTTCAATTCCTGCCAGCCGCACCAAACGGATAGCCCTGAAACAGAGATGTTTCAGGGCTTTTTCGTTTGCAAGTGTCGCTACACGCCGATCACGGCGAGCGAAAATGCCATGTAAATCAGTAGCAAACTTGCCGAAAGTCCATTCCATGTCTGACTCGAATATTTACACCCCACCCAAGGTCTGGGCCTGGAACAAGGCCAACGGTGGCCGCTTCGCCCACATTAACCGGCCAGTCGCCGGGGCCACGCACGACCATCTGCTGCCGCGCGGCAAGCACCCGCTTCAGCTGTATTCGCTGGGTACGCCCAACGGTGTCAAGGTGACTGTCATGCTGGAGGAGTTGCTGGCGCTGGGTTATGTCGGCGCCGAGTACGATGCCTGGCTGATTCGCATCAGCGAGGGCGATCAGTTCGGCAGCGGTTTTGTCGAGGTGAACCCGAATTCCAAGATTCCTGCGCTGCTGGACTTCAGCGGTCCCGAGCCGATCCGGGTGTTCGAGTCCGGATCGATTCTTTTGTATCTGGCCGAGAAGTTCGGTGCGTTCGTTCCGGCCCAGGCATACCGGCGCGCAGAATGCCTGTCGTGGTTGTTCTGGCAGATGGGCAGTGCGCCGTTGCTGGGCGGGGGGTTCGGCCACTTCTATGCCTATGCACCGACCAAGATCGAGTACCCGATCGACCGCTTTGCGATGGAGGTCAAGCGCCAGATGGATGTGCTCAATCGACGGCTTGCCGAAAGTCCTTACGTGGCCGGCGATGAGTACACGATTGCCGACATGGCCATTTGGCCCTGGTACGGGGCCTTGGCCAAGGGCGAGCTTTACGATGCGGGCGAGTTCCTGCAGGTGAGCGAGTACACCCATGTCATCGCCTGGGCAGACGACATTGCCAAGCGTCCCGCGGTCAGGCGTGGCCGCATGGTCAACCGCGTGACGGGGCCACTGGAAACCCAGTTGCACGAGCGCCATGATGCGAGCGACTTCGACACCCGCACCCAGGACAAGTTACAGCCCCGACTTTGATGGTCCTTCGTCGTTTTGTGTGGAACTTGGCATGCGTTGCGAGTGGAGTTGCTGTTTTTGGGCCCGGCCTTGATGCAGTTGCACGGCTGTGACAATTAAAAAAAGCTTGTCGAATCAAGGCTTTGAGAGGACAACCGCTTGTAGAGCGTCGCACGTGATACGCCATAACGCTCGGCAATCTCTTTGACACGAGCGCGGGCAGCCGTCAGACCAGCCATCGTGCGCTCACGGATCGAGTTGCGCTCGAACTCCGCTAGGGCGTTGCCTGCCTTGTTCAGCCTTCATCCCATGTTCATTTGGCGCATTTGACTTTTCCCCCACACTGCTCGATAAATACTGTATTTTTTATCAGGGGGATACTTTCCGGACATTTTGTCCGGTATCATTGCCTGTCATGAATACACACATAACCACCCTGAACGACAGTGCCGCGCTTGATTACCTTGCAGCGGCACGCCTGCATCACTCGCAAGCCGCCATCGCCAAGCATCTTGGTGTCAGCGAGCGGCAGGTCAGGCGCTGGGAGGCCCGAGAGTCGAGCCCGCCTCAGTATGTGGGCATGGCCTTGCAACGGCTGTTGCCGTTCCAGCCGGTCACCAACCCGAATGCAGATTTCAGATTTATTGATTTGTTTGCGGGTATCGGCGGCATCCGGCTGGCCTTTGAGGACATTGGCGGTGAATGCGTGTTCACGAGCGAATGGGACAGCTACGCGCAGCGCACCTACATGGCCAATTTTGGCGGGCAGCACCCGATCAATGGCGACATCACCCAAATTCCTGCCGAGGACATTCCAGACCATGACGTTCTTCTGGGTGGTTTTCCCTGCCAGCCGTTTTCAATTGCAGGCGTGTCCAAGAAGAACGCCCTCGGTCGGGCGCATGGTTTTGCAGATGAAACCCAAGGCACGCTATTTTTCGATGTGGCCCGAATCATTGCAGCCAAACGGCCCAAGGCATTCATGCTTGAGAACGTCAAGAACCTGCAGTCCCACGACAAGGGTCGCACCTTTGACGTGATTCTGCGCACACTGCGCGACGAGCTTGGTTATCAGGTTTTCCACAAGGTGATCGACGGCGCCCACTTCGTACCCCAGCACCGCGAGCGCATCATCATCGTCGGTTTTCGTGACCCGGTCGATTTCAATTGGGACATGGTTGAACTGCCCAAAAAAGGAACCCGCACGCTGGGTGAAATCATCCACAAAAAGGTTGCTGAACCTGCACTTGAAGCGGATGGTGCCAACTATTACGACCACGCTAAACACAGGGTGCTGGACAAGTACACCCTGACCGACCATTTGTGGCAATACCTGCAAAACTACAAAATCAAGCATGCCGCAGCCGGCAATGGTTTCGGTTTTGGTCTGGTCACGAAAGAGAGTGTGACGCGAACGCTTTCGGCACGTTATTACAAGGACGGTTCGGAAATACTGTTCAGCCAAGGTGCCAAGAAAAACCCGCGCCGCCTGACACCGCGCGAATGTGCGAGGTTGATGGGCTTTCCCGACACCTTCAAGATACCGGTGTCGGATACAC
>NZ_JACUUE010000354.1 GCF_014859475.1 Rhodoferax sp. | reverse complement strand
GCCCTTGCCGGAAGTCACCACAATTATTTTTGCCATGTCGATGAGGTCTTTCAAACAGAAAATTTAGGGGTTCAAGGCTTCGAAGATCAGCTTGTCGTGGCCGTCCTGGCTCAGGCGCACCTGAGCCGGTTTGCCGTGAATGTCTTTTGGGAGTGGATTTTCGCTGGTACGGTACACACCCGCAATAGAAATCAGTTCGGGTTCCAGGCAGAGTGAAAATATCCGCGCTTGGGTGTTGCCACTGGCACCCGCCATGGCTTTGCCGCGTAACGGCGCATAAACGTGGATGTTGCCGTCTGCGACCACTTCTGCACCCATGTTGACCATGGCCAGCACCACCAGATCAGCGCCGCGCGCGTAGATTTTCTGGCCAGAACGCAAGGGCTTGTCGATGACCAGTGTGGCCGGCCCCGGGACCTCGCGCACCACTTCACGAAACACTTCGCGCACGCTTTCCGCCACCGGTTTCATCACGTTATTTTTTGGATTGATGGCCTTGCCATGCGGCATTTCTGCGGGCGCTTCAATCAGACCACACGCCAAAGCTGCGGTAGCTGCTGGCGGCGTTGCGTTACGAAAGGCGATGGGCTTGAGACGGCAGTGATGCAAAGCCGACATCAAAGCTGGCAGGGATTGATTGACATCCTCAATTTCCAGATGAAAAAAATCAAGTACCACAGCATCATCATCAAAAAAATCGGGGCTCTGACTAGCCGGTCCAAATTGCGCGTACAGGTCTTCAATGATGTCTGCCAGGTCAGGCGTTTTGAGCAGCAAGGCCAGCAACGGCAACTGAGCGCTTTTAATTTCAAAGGTTTGTGTCACGAGACCTGAATAAAAATTTGAGAAGAATGCGGGTTGAAATGAGCAAAACGGATGCTGCAGCGAAGCAACAGGCAAATGTTACTTGATCAAACTGCCAAAAACCGTTGCTGGTTCAAATTATTGACTCTATGCACAGGAAATTTTCAAACTTGTACATTTGTTTGAAAACGCGCTGATTGTTGTTATTTGTCTTTAATTATTTCTACTCTTTTAAAGTAG
>NZ_JACUUE010000159.1 GCF_014859475.1 Rhodoferax sp. | reverse complement strand
TCTGTTCAAGGTCCGTGTGCGGTATCGGGCCGGGTACGGATGGCTCGCAGTGACGAGCCCCCGGTTCAAGGTCCGCGTGCGGAATCTGGCCTGATCCAGCCAGACATGATGAACCTGCAACAAGTTGCCGATTGGCTGGTTCAGGCGCAATGGGTGGCTGGTGCGCAAGCGCCTGGTGCCGTGGCGATTCAGCGGGTGCACACCGACACGCGCACGCTGGCGCCGGGCGACCTGTTCGTGGCGCTGCGTGGCGAGCGCTTTGACGGAGCCGACTTTTTGGCCGAGGCCCGTGCCAAGGGCGCAGTGGCGGCCATTTGCCAAGGCGATGGCGCAGCGGAAAAACTGCGCCAGGCCGGCTTGCCCGGCCTGGTTGTGGTTGACGCCAAACAGGCCTTGGCGCAACTGGCCACGCACTGGCGTGCGCAGTTCAAGCTGCCGCTGATCGCCGTCACAGGCTCCAACGGCAAGACCACGGTGACGCAGATGATCGCCAGCATCCTGCGCGCCTGGCAACCCCAGGCTTACCTGGCCACGCAGGGCAATCTGAACAACGACATCGGCGTGCCGCTGACCGTGCTGGGCTTGCGCGCGCAGCACCGAATTGCCGTGGTCGAGCTCGGCATGAACCATCCCGGCGAAATTGCCGCCCTGGCTGCCATTGCCCAACCCACCGTGGCGCTGGTCAACAACGCCCAGCGCGAGCACCTGGAATTCATGCAAACGGTCGAAGCCGTGGCGCAGGAAAACGGCGCGGTGATCGACGCGTTACCCCAAGATGGTGTGGCCGTTTACCCGGCCGATGACGCCTACAGCGCGCTGTGGGCCGCCAAGGCCGGCGCGCGCGCTTGCCTGTGTTTTGGTCAGCCGGTTGTCATTGCGAGCGAAGCGCGGCAATCCATGACTTCCGAAGGCATGGATCGCCACGGCCTACGGCCCTTCCATGAACAGCCCCGTCATTGCGAAAGTGACCGTCATTGCGAACGCAGTGAAGCAATCCATGACTTCCAACAGCATGGACTGCCGCGCTACGCTCGCAGTGACGAAGTCGCTGTTCAACCTTCGTCTGCGGTATCGGGCCGGATACGGGGGGCTCGCGATGACGGTGCATTGCCGGCGGCGGTGCACGCCACGCAGGCGGTCTGGTCGGGCGCGGCCTGGCAGGTCAGCGCCATGATGCCGCAGGGCGAACTGCACTACGCGCTGCACATTGCGGGCGCGCACAACGTCAGGAATTCACTGGCGGCGGCAGCTTGCGCGCTGGCCGCCGGTGTGCCGCTGGCGGCGATTGCGGCCGGGCTGGCAGCTTTCGAGCCGGTCAAGGGACGTTCGCGGGCGCTGCTGGTGCGCCATGGCGGTCGCGCCATCACGCTGGTTGATGACACCTACAACGCCAACCCCGACTCGGTGCGCGCCGCCATCGACGTGCTGGCCGCGCTGCCCGGGCCGCGTCTGCTGGTGCTCGGCGACATGGGCGAGGTCGGCGACCAGGGACCGCAGTTTCATGCCGAGGCGCTGCAATGGGCGTTGGCGCAGCAGATCGACAAAATCATCGTCACCGGCAGCGCCTGTGCGCAAGCCGCAGCGCCCCTGGCAGCGGTCGAAGTGCATGCGCAAATGAACCAGGTCCAGGCGGCCGTGCTGGCGGCGCTGCCCGCGGTGGCCAGCGTGCTGGTGAAAGGCTCGCGCTTCATGAAGATGGAGCGCGTGGTCGAAGCCATTGTGCAGGCCTCGCAATCCGACAAGCAAGACAAGGAGGCCAACCCATGCTGATCTGGCTGAGCCAATGGTTGCAAACGCTGTCGCCCGAGATGGGCTTTTTGCGCGTTTTCCAGTACCAGACCTTTCGCGCCGTGATGGCCGCGTTGACCGCGCTGCTGATGGGCCTGGCCGCTGGTCCCTGGGTCATCCGGCGTCTCACCGCGCTCAAGATTGGCCAGCCGATTCGCGGCTACGGCATGGACACGCACCACGTCAAAAGCGGCACCCCCACCATGGGCGGCGTGCTGATTTTGTTGTGTATTGCGATCTCGACGCTGCTCTGGTTCGATTGGCACAACCGCTTTGTCTGGATCGTGCTGCTGGTCACGCTCGGTTTTGGCGCCATCGGCTGGTCGGACGACTGGCGCAAGGTGGTCAACAAGGACCCCGAGGGCATGCCCTCGCGTGAGAAATACCTGTGGCAGTCGCTCATCGGTCTGCTGGCCGCGCTGTACCTGGTCTTCAGCATTTCCGAGAACACCAACTACCGCGTGCTGGAACTGTTCTTTACCTGGGTGCAGTCGGGCTTTGACATGAGCCTGCCGCCCAAGGCGGGCTTGATGGTGCCGTTCTTCAAGGAAATCAGCTACCCGCTGGGGGTGCTGGGCTTTGTGCTGCTGAGCTACCTGGTGATCGTCGGGTCAAGCAACGCGGTGAACCTGACCGACGGTCTGGATGGCCTGGCCATCATGCCGGTGGTGCTGGTGGGCTCGTGCCTGGGCATCTTCGCCTACGTGACCGGCAACGCCGTCTTTGCCCGCTACCTGTTTTTGCCGCACATCCCGGGCGCTGGCGAACTGATGATTTTTTGTGCTGCCATGGCCGGTGCCGGACTGGCCTTTTTGTGGTTCAACACGCACCCGGCGCAGGTCTTCATGGGCGACGTGGGTGCGTTGGCGCTCGGCGCCGCCTTGGGCACCATCGCCATCATCGTGCGCCAGGAAATCGTGCTGGCCATCATGGGCGGTATTTTTGTCGTCGAAGCCCTGTCGGTGATGCTGCAGGTGATGTATTTCAAATACACCAGGAAGCGTTTTGGCGAAGGCCGGCGCATTCTGAAAATGGCGCCGCTGCACCACCATTTCGAGAAAAGCGGCTGGAAAGAAACGCAGGTGGTGGTGCGTTTCTGGATCATCACCATGCTGTTGTGCCTGGTGGGTCTGTCAACTTTGAAGTTGCGCTGATGATGAATCCATTGGCAAACCATCACGTGCTGATCCTGGGACTGGGTGCCTCCGGTCTGGCCATGGCGCGCTGGTGCGCACGGGCTGGCGCGCAGGTGACGGTGGCCGATACGCGCGCCGCGCCGCCGCAATTGGCCACGCTGCAAGGTGATGTCCCGGCGGCGCGTTTTGTCACGGGGCCGCTGGATGCCACCTTGCTGCAGGGCGGCATCAGCGCCGTGTTCAAGAGCCCGGGCCTGAGCCCGGCCGACATTGCGCCGCTGGTCCAGGCCGCCCGTGACCGTGGCATGGCGATCGGCGGTGAACTGACCCTGTTTGCGCAAGCGCTCGCCGACCTCAAGGTCAGCCGCGACTACACGCCCCAAGTGCTGGCCATCACCGGCACCAACGGCAAGACCACGGTGACATCGCTCACCGGCCAACTGGTCGAGCGCGCCGGCAAGACCGTGGCGGTGGCGGGCAACATCGGCCCGACGCTGCTCGACACGCTGATGCTGCGGCTGGATGCCGAGGACTTGCCCGAAGTCTGGGTGCTGGAGCTGTCGAGCTTCCAGTTGGAAGGCGTTGGCAATTTTGAACCCACCGCCGCTGCCGTGCTCAACATCAGCCAGGACCATCTGGACTGGCATGGCGCCATGCAAGCCTATGTGCAGGCCAAAACGGCTGTTTTTGGCGAGCACGGCCTGATGATCTTGAACCGCGATGACGAGACGGTGATGGGTATGCTGCCGCCACCGGTGCGGGTCAAGCTGCAAAAGCCCCGGCAGCGCGACTACGTCACTTTTGGTGGCGACCTGCCGCAGCGCCCAGGCGACTTCGGGATGGAGTCCGTCAATGGCATGAGCTGGCTGGTGCGCGCGCTGCAAGCCGATGAAACCATCAAACCGCGCAAGGGCGAGGCGCCCGAGCTGTTCATCCAGCGCCTGATGCCCGCCGATGCGCTGCGCATTCGCGGCCGCCACAACGCCATCAATGCCTTGTCTGCCCTGGCGCTGGCCTGCGCCGCCGGTTGCGCGCTAGGCCCCATGCTTTATGGCCTGCGCGACTACCGGGGCGAGCCGCACCGCGTGCAGTCTGTGGGCATGGTTGATGGCATCGAATTTTTTGACGACAGCAAAGGCACCAACGTCGGTGCCACCGTGGCCGCGTTGCAGGGGCTTGGTGCCGAGCGCCGGGTGCTGGTGATTCTGGGCGGCGAGGGCAAGGGCCAGGACTTTTCCCCGCTGGCCGAGCCGGTGCGCCGCTATTGCCGTGCCGTGGTGTTGATCGGGCGCGATGCGCCGCTGCTGCGTGCGGCGCTGGCCGATGCACAGGTGCCGCTTTTTGACGCGAGCTCCATGGTCGATGCCGTGGCGCAGGCCCGCGCCCAGGCCCAGCCGGGTGACGCCGTGCTGATGTCGCCCGCCTGCGCCAGTTTTGACATGTTCGACAACTACGAACACCGTGCCCGTGCGTTTGTACAGGCCGTGGAAGCTCTGGCGGCGGATGCCGGTGTCATGCTGGAGGGCGGCCTGTGAGCGCGGTTGCTGCACGTTTCCAAGGCCTGCTGGGCTGGCTCGGGCGGCTGGGTAGGGCCCGCAACCCGTCGGGCGATGTCTTGCCGGTGCGTCTGGGCGGCTCGCGCCTGTCGTCCACCGGCACCACGCCTTCGCGTGCCCAGGGCTTTGATGAGCCGTTGGTGTGGGTCACGGTGGCGCTGCTGCTGTGGGGGTTGGTGATGGTGTATTCGGCCTCGATTGCCATGCCCGAAAACCCGCGCTTTGCCCGCTACACCCATACTTATTTTCTGGTGCGCCACGCCATGTGGCTGGTGATTGCGCTGGCGGTTGCCCTGCTGGCTTACCAGGTGCCGCTGGCGCGTTGGGAAAAGTTTGCCAGGCCGCTGTTATTGATCTCGCTGGTGCTGCTGGCGCTGGTGCTGATTCCGAATGTGGGCAAGGTGGTCTATGGCGCGCGCCGCTGGATCAGCCTGGGGCCCATGAGCTTTCAGCCGTCCGAGCTGGCCAAGTTCACCGTGCTGCTGTACGCAGCCGACTACATGGTGCGCAAGATGGATGTCAAGGAGCGATTTTTCCGCGCCGTGCTGCCGATGGGCGCTGCGGTGGCCGTGGTCGGCGTGCTGCTGCTGGCCGAGCCCGACATGGGCGCCTTCCTGGTGATTGCCGTGATTGCCATGGGTATCTTGTTTTTGGGCGGCGTCAACGCCCGCATGTTCTTTTTGATCGCCACCGTGCTGGTGGTCGCTTTTGGTTTGATGATCGCCGCCAGTGAATGGCGTCGCGAGCGCATTTTTGCTTACCTTGATCCGTGGAGCGAACAAAACGCATTGGCCAAGGGCTACCAGCTCACGCACTCGCTGATCGCCATTGGGCGCGGCGAAATTTTTGGCGTGGGCCTGGGCGGCAGCGTGGAAAAACTCAACTGGCTGCCTGAGGCGCATACCGACTTCCTGCTCGCTGTGATTGGCGAGGAGTTCGGCTTGATTGGTGTGGTGACGGTGATCGGCCTGTTTTTCTGGCTGGTGCGCCGCATGATGTACATCGGCCGCCAGGCGATTGCGCTGGAGCGGGTTTTTGCCGGCCTGGTGGCGCAGGGCGTGGCGATCTGGATGGGCTTTCAGGCCTTCATCAACATGGGCGTGAATCTGGGCGCGCTGCCCACCAAGGGGCTGACGTTGCCGCTGATGAGCTATGGTGGGTCGGCCATTTTGATGAATCTGATTGCTATTGCTGTGGTGCTGCGCATCGATCAAGAGAATCGTGCGTTGATGCAGGGGGGGCGGGTATGAGCTGGGTGATGGGCTTGTGGCGTTGTTTTGCTGGTTTTGCTGAGTTTCGGGGCCGGGTTTCGCCCCGGCGGGCGACTTACTTTTCTTTGCTTCGCCAAAGAAAAGTAAGCAAAAGAAAGGCGACCCTGCTGTCTGCGACCCGCAGCTTTGCTGCGGGCAACCTGCGCTGGGCGGGTTTTGCG
>NZ_JACUUE010000158.1 GCF_014859475.1 Rhodoferax sp. | reverse complement strand
CCCGCCGTGGTGTCGGTCACCGCGCTGCGCAACGAGCAGGGTGGCATCATCGGCTACCTGCTGATCGGCACCGACAACACAGCGCGCAAGCAGGTCGAGGCCGAGCGTGCGCGGCTCGACGTGGCGCTGCAAAACAAGAATGTCGAACTCGAGCGCGCGCGTTTGCTGGCCGACCATGCCAACCAGGCCAAGTCGGAATTTCTGTCGAGCATGAGCCACGAACTGCGCTCGCCGCTCAACGCCATCCTGGGCTTTGCCCAGTTGCTGGAGTCGGGCGAGCCGCCACCGTCGCCGGCGCAGGCCGCCAGCATCGGGCAGATTCTCACGGCCGGCTGGTATTTGCTCAAGCTGATCAACGAGATCCTGGACCTGGCGCTGATCGAATCCGGCCGCCTGTCGCTGTCGCTGGAGCCCACCTCGCTGCACGACGTGCTGCGCGATTGCGAGGCCATGATTGCGCCGCAAGCCCGGCAAAAGGGCATTCGCATCAAGTTTGCGCCGGTTGACGACGACTGCTTTGTCAACGCCGACCGCACCCGGCTCAAGCAGGTGCTGGTGAATTTGCTCTCCAATGCCATCAAATACAACCGGCGCAATGGCAGCGCCGAAGTAAGCTACAAAATGCATTCAGCCGGGCGCCTGCGTATCAACGTGCGTGACAGTGGCGAAGGCTTGTCGCTCAGCAAAATTTCACAGCTGTTCCAGCCATTTAACCGGCTCGGGCAGGAGGCGGGCAGCGAGGAAGGCACCGGCATCGGCCTGGTGGTAAGCCGCCAGTTGGTGGGGCTGATGGGCGGTGAAATTGGTGTTACCAGTACGGTCGGCGTGGGCAGCGTGTTCTGGTTCGAGCTTGACGCTGCCTCGGCACCCCAAATGGTTCAAGATGACGCGCTGCCGTCCGTGTTGCCGCAAGTCGATGTGCCCACGGGCACCGCATTGCACACCCTGCTGTACGTGGAAGACAGCAAGGCCAACATGGCGCTGGTGGCTCAGTTGGTGGCGCGCCGCCCGGACATGCGCTTGCTGGGCGCTCCGGATGCCACGCGCGGCATTGCCCTGGCGCGGGCGCACCAGCCCGACCTGATTTTGATGGACATCAATCTGCCCGGCATCAGCGGCATGCAGGCGCTGGCGATTTTGCAGCAGGATGCCACCACCCGGCATATTCCGGTGCTGGCCTTGAGCGCCAATGCCATGCCGCGCGACGTTGACAAAGGCCTGGCCGCCGGATTTTTCCGCTACCTCACCAAGCCCATCCGGGTGCAGGAGTTCATGGCTGCGCTCGATGAAGGGCTGGCACTTACTGACACCGATGTGTCATCAGGGCTCAGACGGGGAGAAGTCGGTACTACACTGGCAGCTGTTGATTTAACAGGCCGCCGGGTCTGACACTGGAGCATTTCATGGCCTCACGCCCAAAAGTCAAAGCCAAGAAGCCAGACGCTGCCCAGACCCTGGCACCGGCCTCGCCGCCGACTTTTCCGATCGTCGGCATTGGCGCCTCGGCCGGTGGCCTGGCCGCGATCGAGGCTTTTTTCTCAGGCATGCCGCCCGATGCCGACCCCGGCATGGCCTTTGCGCTGGTGCAGCACCTCGACCCTGATCACAAAAGCCTGCTTACCGAGCTGATCCAGCGGCGCACCCGCATGAAGGTGTCCGAGGTCACCGACGGCATGGTGGTGCAAGCCAACCACGCCTACATCATCCCGCCCAACCGCGACATGGCTTTCCTTAACGGCACGCTGCAGTTGCTCGAGCCCGCCGCGCCGCGCGGCCACCGCCTGCCGATTGATTTCCTGTTCCGCTCGCTGGCCCTGGACCAGCATGAGCGCGCCATTGGCATCGTGCTCTCGGGCACCGGCAGCGACGGCACGCTGGGCGTGCGCGCCATCAAGGCCGAGGGCGGCATGGTGATGGTGCAAACGCCGGCCTCGAGCGAGTTCGACGGCATGCCGCAAAGCGCGCTGGCCACCGGCCTGGTGGACTTTGAACTGCCGCCGGCCGAAATGGCGGCGCAACTCATGGCCTACACGTCGCATGCCTTTTCCCGGCCGGCCCATCACATCCAGGCCACCGAGCCGCTCAGCGAAAACGCCCTGAAGAAAATATTCGTCCTGCTGCGCACCCAGACCGGGCACGACTTCTCCCAGTACAAGCCCAGCACCATTTACCGCCGCATCGAGCGGCGCATGGCGGTGCACCAGATCGAGGGCATTGATGCCTACGTCAAGTATGTGCAGCAAACCCCGGCTGAAGTGCAGGCGTTGTTCAACGACTTGCTGATCGGCGTGACCAGTTTTTTCCGTGACCCCGACGCCTTTGCGGCGCTCGAGGCGCAAGTCGTCCCCAAGCTGTTTCAGGGCAAGTCGGCGGGCGCCGCGGTGCGCGTCTGGTGCACCGGCTGCTCCACCGGCGAGGAGGCCTATTCGATGGCCATCGTGCTGCAGGAACGGCTGGAGTTGCTGCGGGTCAGCTACAAGCTGCAGGTGTTTGCCACCGACATCGACAGCCGCGCCATTGCCGTGGCGCGCGCCGGCGTTTACCCGGCCAGCATCGCCGATGACGTCACGCCGGAGCGGCTGGCGCGGTTTTTTACGCTGATGCCCGACGGCAGCGCCTACCGCGTGCACAAGGGCATTCGCGACCTGCTGGTGTTCTCCGAGCACGACATCATCAAGGACCCGCCGTTTTCCAGGCTCGACCTCATCAGTTGCCGCAACCTGATGATCTATCTGGGCGCCGAGCTGCAAAAGAAGCTGATCTTGCTGTTTCACTACGCGTTGCAAGCCGGTGGTTTTTTGTTCTTGGGCACCTCTGAGACCGCCGGTGAACAGGGCGACCTGTTTGCCGTGCTCGACCGCAAGGCCAAGCTCTACCAGCGCAAGGAAGATTTCCAGGGCGCGCAACGCGCCGCGCTGGGTCGTTTTTTGCCGCCGCTGGTCGAAAAAACCCTGGCCAAGTCGGCTGACAAAACCGCGCCGCCGCCCGCACTCGCGCTGCGCGAGCTGACCGAGCAAACCCTGCTGCAGCACGTTGCCACGGTGGCGGCGCTGGTGAATGGCAATGGCGACATTCTCTACCTGCACGGCCGCACTGGCATGTACCTGGAGCCCGCGCCCGGTGTGGCCGGCATTTACAACATTCTGAAAATGGCGCGCGAAGGCCTGCGCCGCGACCTCACCGTGACCCTGCACAAGGCGGCTACCAGCCGCAGCACGGCGCAGGCGCTGGGTGTGCGCGTCAAGACCAACGGCCATTTCACGCTGGTGAACCTGAGCGTTTGCCCGGTGCTGGGCGGCCCGTCTGGCGCGCTGGAGTCGCCGCTGTACCTGGTGATGCTGGACCATGCGCCCGAGGCAGCATCGACCGAGGCCGCCGCCGTTTTGGCGCCAGTCCCCAAAGCGCCCGCCCACAAGGCCGAAAGCGCCCAGATTGCCGAGCTCAACGAAGAACTGCAGGCCAAGGAAGAGTACCTGCGCGCCGCCAACGAAGAGCTGGAAACCACCAACGAAGAGCTCAAGTCCAGCAACGAGGAAATGCAGTCGGTCAACGAAGAGTTGCAAAGCACCAACGAGGAACTGGAGACTTCCAAGGAAGAAATGCAGTCGATCAACGAGGAGCTCAGCACCGTCAACACCGAGCTGCAGGCCAAGGTGGCCGACCTGTCACGCGCCAACAACGACATGAACAACCTGCTGGCAGGCACCGGCATTGCCACCATTTTTGTTGACCACAGCCTGCGCATCATGCGTTTCACGCCGGCGGTCAGCAGCATCATCAACCTGATCATGAGCGACGTGGGCCGCCCGGTGTCGCACATCGTGAACAACCTGGTGGGCTACACCACGCTGGTGGCCGACGTGCAGCAGGTGCTGCGCACGCTGGCCCCGAAAGAGGCCGAGGTGCAGACCACTGACGGCAAGTGCTACACGCTGCGCATCCTGCCCTACCGCACGCTCGACAACGTGATCGAGGGCGCGGTCATCACCTTTGTCGAGATCACCGAAGTCAAGCGCAGCCGCGAGGCACTGCAAAAAGCCAATGCGCTGTTGCGCCTGGCGGTGGTGGTGCGCGACGCCAGCGACGCCATCACGGTGCAGACTCTCGACGGCCACACCATCGCCTGGAACCCCGGCGCCGAACACCTTTACGGCTGGACCGAGGCCGAGGCCCTGCACATGAACGTGCGTGATCGTATTCCCCCCGCGCTGCAAGCGACCGCACTGGAACAGGTGCAGCAACTCAGCCAGGCCAAAACGCTGGCCCCGTTTCGCACCCGGCGCCTGGCCCGGGACGGCCGCGTGCTTGACGTTGACCTCACCGCTACCGCGCTGCTCGACGAAGCGGGCAAGGTCTATGCCATTGCCACCACCGAGCGCGCCAGTGCGGCCTAGCAGTCCGTTTCACCAAACAAATCGCGAAGCCCGCCATGACGAAAGCATCCGCCTCCATCACCCAACTGATGCACGACCTGCAGGTGCATCAGATCGAACTGCAACAGCAAAACGAGGAGTTGCGCCGGGCGCAGGAGGCGCTTGAGTTGTCGCATGCGCGCTATTTCGATTTGTATGACATGGCGCCGGTGGGTTACCTCACGGTGGCTGCCAACGGGCTCATCATGCAGGCCAACCTGAGTGCGGCAACGTTGCTGGGGGTGGTCCGCAGTGAACTGGTCAAACGGCCATGGAGCCGCTTCATTGTCAGATCAGATCAGGACAGCTATTACAAATGCCGTCAGCAACTGCTGGAAACCGGGCAGACCCAGAGCTGCGAACTGCAGGTGCTGAAAAGCGATGGTGTCGCGCTGTGGGTCAATATCGTTGTGAGCGCCGTGCGGCCCGGCACCCGAAACACTGATTTGCGCCTGATCATGAGCGACATCTCGGAGCGCAAGCATCTTGTTGATGCGTTGCAGGAGACCAACCAGAGCCTGGAACAGGCCCGGCTGCAGGCCGACCGGGCCAATCTGGCCAAATCAGAATTCCTGTCGAGCATGAGCCACGAACTGCGCTCGCCGCTCAATGCCATCCTGGGTTTTGCACAACTCCTGGAGGTGGGTTCGCCGCCGCCGACACCAAGCCAGCTGGCCAGCCTGGATCAGATCATCAAGAGCGGCTGGTATTTGCTGGCGCTGATCAATGACATTCTTGACCTGGCCTCGGTTGAGTCGGGCCATACCACCCTGATGATGGAGGCAGTGGCTTTGGGCACCGCGCTGAAAGACTGCCAGGCGCTGGTTGAACCCCTGGCGGCAGCCCGGCAGGTGCATCTCAATTTTTCCGAGCCGCCTTGCGCTTGCAAGGTCCAGGCCGACCCCACCCGGCTCAAGCAGGTGCTCATCAACCTGCTGTCCAACGCCATCAAGTACAACAAGGAGGGCGGTTTGGTGAGGGTGTCTTGTAGTGCCCCGCAGGCCAGCAAGGTGCGTATCAGTGTGCGCGATTCGGGCGTGGGCTTGTCAAAGCAGCAGCTGGCCCACTTGTTCGAGCCGTTCAACCGGCTGGGTCAGGAGCTTGGCACCAGCGGGGGCACGGGCATCGGCCTGGTGGTGAGCCAGCGGCTGGTCAGGTCCATGGGCGGCGAGATGGGTGTGGACAGCACCGAAGGCGAGGGCAGCGAGTTCTGGTTTGAACTCAAGCCCGCAGAGACCTAAGCGGCCAGGCTTATTGGGCCTCTTCAACCATTGCCAATAGTTTTTTCTCGACATCTTCGGCCACTTGCAGCAGCGAGGCATCTTGCGACAAGGCCGCCAGCATGGGCACGGGCCGGATCAGGCCGATGCGGGTGCTGCCTTTTTCTGTGTACACCGAGATACGACACGGCAAGGCCATGTTCAGTCGCATATCGATGGCCATCACTTTGGCCGCCTGCGCTGGATTGCAGACCTCGAACACCTTGCATTCTTCGGCAAAGTCGATGCCTTTGCTGCGCAGCGTGGCGCCCAGGTCATGCACATGCAGCACGCCAAATTGATGGCGCAGCACGGCGGCCT
>NZ_JACUUE010000011.1 GCF_014859475.1 Rhodoferax sp. | reverse complement strand
CATGAAATTCGTTGACGAAGCCTATATTGACGTCTCCGCCGGAGACGGTGGCGCTGGCTGCGTCTCGTTTCGTCATGAGAAATACAAAGAATTTGGTGGCCCCAACGGCGGCGACGGCGGCCGTGGCGGCCATGTGTTTGCCGTAGCGGACCCCAACCTCAATACCCTGGTCGATTACCGCTTTTCGCGCCGGCATGACGCCCAGCGCGGTCAGCACGGCATGGGTTCCGACATGTTTGGCGCCGCCGGCGATGACATTACCCTGAAAATGCCGGTGGGCACTATCATTTCTGATGCCGAAAGCGGCGAAGTGCTGTTTGAATTGCTTAAACCCGGCGAGGTCATGACCATCGCCAAAGGCGGCGATGGCGGTTTTGGCAATATGCGTTTCAAGAGCGCCATCAACCGCGCACCACGGCAAAAAACACCGGGCTGGCCAGGCGAGCGGCGCAACCTCAAGCTGGAACTCAAGGTGCTGGCCGATGTGGGCCTGCTGGGTATGCCAAATGCGGGCAAATCGACCTTGATCACGGCCATATCGAACGCTCGGCCGCGCATTGCCGACTACCCGTTTACCACGTTGCACCCCAACCTTGGCGTGGTGCGCGTGGGCCCGGAGCAGAGCTTTGTGGTGGCCGATTTGCCTGGATTGATTGAAGGCGCCTCGGAAGGCGCCGGCCTGGGGCATTTGTTTTTGCGCCATTTGCAGCGCACCCGTCTGCTGCTGCATGTGGTCGATATGGCGCCGTTTGACGATGACGTGGATACGGTGGCGCAAGCCAAGGCCATTGTCAACGAGCTCAAAAAATACGATACCGCGCTGTACAAGAAACCACGCTGGCTGGTGCTCAACAAGCTCGACATGGTGCCGCTGGGAGAGCGCGAGGCACTGGTCAAGGACTTTGTCAAGCGGCTCAAGTTCAAGGGGCCGGTGTTTGAGATTTCGGCCCTGACACGTGAAGGTTGTGAGTCGCTGATCAAGGCGGTGTACAAGCACATCAGTGCCCAGCAAAAGCTGGAACTTGAGCCCGAGGTCATCGACCCGCGCTTTGCAGAGCCAGTGGCACCTGATTCATCACTGAAAAACGCCTGACGCACATACTTGTCAAGAGGGTTCAATGGCTCAAGAACAAGCAAATTCAGCATTGCGTGATGCGCATCGCGTGGTCATCAAGGTGGGGTCCAGCTTGGTAACCAATGAAGGCCGGGGGCTGGACGAAGCGGCCATTGGCGAATGGTGCCGGCAAATGGCCGAACTGGTGCGCCAGGGGCGCGAGGTCATCATGGTCTCCAGTGGCGCCGTTGCCGAAGGCATGAAGCGCCTGGGCTGGGCCAAGCGCCCGCGTGAAATCCACGAATTGCAGGCCGCTGCCGCCGTCGGGCAGATGGGCCTGGCGCACATGTACGAAACCAAATTGCGCGAAAACGGTTTGGGCAGCGCCCAGGTGCTGCTGACGCACGCCGATCTGGCTGATCGCGAGCGTTACCTCAATGCGCGTTCTACCCTGCTCACGCTGCTCAAGTTAGGCGTGGTGCCGGTCATCAACGAAAACGACACGGTGGTCAACGACGAGATCAAGTTTGGCGACAACGACACGCTGGGTGCCTTGGTGGCCAATTTGGTGGAAGCCGATGCGCTGGTGATTCTGACCGATCAAAAGGGTTTGTTCACGGCCGATCCGCGCAAGGATGCCAGCGCCGAGTTGGTGCATGTGGCGCAAGCGGGTGACGCCGCGCTGGAGGCCATGGCAGGCGGCGTTGGCTCCAGCTTGGGGCGCGGCGGCATGATCACCAAAATACTGGCAGCCAAGCGGGCAGCGGGCTCAGGCGCAGCAACCGTGATCGCCTGGGGCCGCGAGCCCGATGCCTTGCTGCGGCTCTGTCATGGCGAAGCCATTGGCACACTGCTAGTGGCACCAACTCAAAAAACGCAGGCGCGCAAGCAGTGGATTGCCGACCATCTGCAATTGCGCGGCGCCGTGACCGTAGATGCCGGTGCCGTGGCCAAGCTGCAGGGCGATGGCTCGAGCCTGTTGCCCATTGGCATGGTGGCGGTCGAGGGTGATTTTTCGCGTGGCGACGTGATTGCCATTCGCGACCCGCAAGGGCTTGAAATTGCCCGTGGCCTGGCAAATTACGCCAGTACCGAGGCGCGCCTGGTATGCCGCAAACCCTCCAGCGCCTTCGAAGCCTTGCTGGGCTATGCTGCCGAGCCCGAAATGGTGCACCGTGACAACCTGGTGCTCAAACGCTGATCAGCGTGGCTACCTGCCGTGTTGAGTCAGGCTAATTGGCTTTGAGCTTTCTGATGATTTCCGCCGTCGAGTTGGGGTTGGTGTTGCCTTCACAGGCGCCTTGTCGGGCCAGTGCCAGCGCGTGTTTGGAAGGCTGCCTGTCGTTGAGCCCGCGCCATTCAGGTTCTTTCACGATTGTCCAGACACCGCTGGCGTTGGCACGGGCATAGCTTTTGACCTCGCCCGTGGCACAACGAATCCCTTCATAAAATGCGCTGATGGTGCCGCTGGGGCTGACGGCCAGCATGACATAGCGCACGATACCGTCTGGTGTGATAGCCAGGGTGGCAGGATCGATGCCAAATTCCATGCTGACATAAGGCGGCATGTCGATCGCGACGCGCTGCCTGGGGTCAAAACGGGGTGGTGCTGGCGTTTCTGTTTCCTGCCAGTCCGGGTTTTCGAGCAAACCTTGCGCCTGCGCACCGAGTGCGCAGCAGGCCAAGCCTATGGCCAGACTGTGTACGAACCTGGAAGGCCTGATGCCTGGAGACGGTGATTTACACATGATGTTGTCGTGTTTGGGGATTGGCTCCAAGGGCGGTGGCGCCCGGCGGTAGCTCGAAGCTGGCATCGGGCATGTCGGCGCAGGAGTGGCCCAGATCAAGCGGGCGTATGCCTTGGCGAAGAAAGCGGTTGCGATAGTCGTTTCGCGGCAAAAATCGCGATAACTCGGTGAGTGCCGTCACATACACTTCGCGCTTGAATTCCACCACGGCATCCAGCGGCACCCAGTAGTCGTTCCAGCGCCAAGCATCGAACTCTGGATGATTTGTGGCGCGCAGGTTCAAATCCCAGTCGTGGCCCACCAGCTGCAACAAGAACCAGATTTGTTTCTGGCCTTTGTAAAAACCGCGTGAGTCGCGGCGAATAAAACGGTCTGGCACCTCATAGCGCAACCAGTCACGGGTGCGGGCCACAATGCGAATGTGTTCGCGCAGCAGCCCAACTTCTTCATGCAGTTCCCTGATCATGGCCTGCTCGGGGGTCTCGCCCCGGTCAATGCCACCCTGCGGAAACTGCCAGGAGTGCGTACGGATACGCTTGCCCCAAAACACCTGATTTTTCTGGTTGAGCAGGACGATGCCGACGTTGGGCCTAAAGCCTTCCCGGTCAAGCATAATCAAACCTCAATTTTTAAATTAGCTTGATTATGCACAGCCCCGGCCGTGCGGCAAGCAACATTACCCTGACATATTGCCGGATATCCCTATGCGAGCCTCTCAATTTTTCATTTCCACACTCAAAGAAGCCCCGGCTGATGCCGAAATCGTCAGTCACAAGCTGATGATGCGCGCGGGCATGATCAAAAAGATCGGTGCCGGTATTTACACCCTGATGCCCCTGGGCCTGCGCGTGGTGCGCAAAGTGGAGGCCATCGTTCGCGAAGAAATGAACCGTGCTGGCGCTGTCGAGCTGTCTATGCCGGTGGTGCAGCCCGGCGAATTGTGGGCTGAGACGGGCCGCTTTGAAAAAATGGGGCCTGAGCTGTTGCGCATCAAGGACCGCCATGGGCACGACTTTGTGGTTCAACCCACCAGCGAAGAGGTGGTGACCGACATTGCGCGCCAGGAAATCAGAAGCTACAAACAGTTGCCGAAGAATTTTTACCAAATCCAGACCAAGTTCCGAGACGAGCGCCGTCCCCGCTTTGGCCTGATGCGCGGGCGTGAATTCATCATGAAAGACGCCTACAGCTTTGACCGTGACCCCGCCAGCGCCAAAGCCAGCTATCAGGTCATGGCGCAAGCTTACCGGCGCATTTTTGATCGCTTTGGGCTGACCTACCGTGCCGTAGCGGCCGATAGCGGCGCCATTGGCGGCGACCTGAGCGAAGAGTTCCAGGTGATTGCGGCCACCGGTGAAGACGCCATCATCTATTGCCCGGGTAGCGACTACGCTGCCAACATGGAAAAAGCCGAAGCGCTGGCCCCTGTCGGCCCGCGCCCGGTGGCCGCGCAAGCCATGACCAAGACGCCAACGCCGGGCAAAAGCACTTGTGCGGCAGTGGCTGAGTTGCTGGGCTTGCCGCTGAAAAACACGGTCAAATCCCTGGTGCTGGCCACCGACGAACTCGATGAACTGGGTGAAGTGGTGAAAACCCAGGTCTGGCTGCTGCTGCTGCGCGGCGATCACGACATGAATGAGGTCAAGGTCAGCAAGTTGCCGGGCTTGCAGACTTTCCGCTTTGCCACCCTCGGCGAGATTGAAGAATACTTTGCTTGCCTGCCCGGTTACTTGGGCCCGATCGGCCTGAAAAAGCCGGTACAACTCGTGGTGGATCGTGACGTTGCGGTGATGAGCGACTGGGTCTGCGGTGCCAATGCGGCCGACTTTCACATCACCGGCGTCAACTGGGGTCGTGATTTGCCCGAACCGGCGCTGGTGGCCGATTTGCGCAACGTGGTGGCAGGCGATGCCTCGCCCGACGGCAAAGGTGTGCTGGCCATTGAGCGCGGCATTGAGGTAGGCCATGTTTTTTATCTGGGCACCAAATACAGCGAGGCCATGAAAGCCACTTTTCTGGACCAGAACGGAAAACCCCAGTTCATGGAAATGGGCTGCTACGGCATTGGCATCACGCGCCTGCCGGCTGCTGCCATCGAGCAAAACCACGACGAGCGCGGCATCATCTGGCCCGATGCGCTGGCGCCGTTCACCGTGGTGCTGTGCCCGATCAACGCCGAGCGTTCGCCAGAGGTCAAGGCCACGTCCGAGTCGCTGTATGCAGAATTGCTGGCAGCCGGTGTTGATGTGTTGCTGGACGACCGTGGTGAGCGCCCGGGCGCGATGTTTGCCGACTGGGAGCTCATCGGCGTGCCGCACCGCGTCAACATTGGCGACCGCGCCCTGAAAGAAGGCAACGTGGAGTACCAGCACCGCCGAGATGCCGCAGCAACCACTGTGCCCGTGACTGCCATCGTGGGCCAGTTGCTGGCCAAACTCAAGGCCTGACAGGCAAAACGATGGCCGGGCAATTTCTCTCACGCCGGACTGATGGCTGCGAATTGCGGCGTGACGCTGACATGCTGCAAATGGGCCGGGTCATGAATCTGACACGCCGCGGTGTGCTGCGCGATGTTTTAGGCCTGATGGTTGGCTCCGGCGCGTTTTTTTTTCAAGCGCCATCCTGGGCTGGCGTACAGCTCGAAGAGCCGCTGGCCGACTCTGTTCGTACGGCCTTGAGTTCGGCCATTGCCAATCAGGCGCCGCCGGTGCCAGAGTTCCCTGACACCGAGTCGCGGCTGCACTATTTACGCTGGCTGGGCGCTATGAGCGAACGCTTGGCCAGGAAATTGCCGGACCTGACGACCCGCAAGGAATTTCTGCAAACGGTCTGGTACGAGTCCAAGCGCGCCGGGCTCGACGTTTCATTAGTGCTCGGCCTGATCCAGGTGGAGAGCAATTTCCGCAAGTTTGCCGTGAGCAGCGCGGGCGCGCGCGGTTACATGCAGGTCATGCCCTTCTGGACGCGTGTGCTGGCCGACGGCGATGCCGGAAAACTGTTTCACATGCAAACCAACCTGCGCTTTGGCTGCGTGATTTTGCGCCACTACCTCAACCGCGAGCGGGGCGACTGGTTCATGGCGCTGGGGCGTTACAACGGCTCGCGGGGCAGGGCGCCCTACCCGCAGGCCGTGCTGCGTGCGCAGAAGGTGTGGCTGGCTTGATTGATGGTTTATTGGACAGGCGCGCCCAACAGGGTTTGTAATTCGCCGTTTTCGTACATTTCCATCAAGATGTCGGAGCCGCCGATGAATTCTCCTTTGTGAAAGAACTGGGGGATGGTAGGCCAGTTGCTGTAGTCCTTGATACCGGCGCGAATGGCATCGTCTTCGAGCACGTTGACGGTTTTGATGTCTTTGGGTTCGACGCCGCAGGCTTTCAGAATTTGCACCGCGCGGCCCGAGAAGCCGCATTGCGGAAAGCTGGCTGTGCCTTTCATGAAAAGCAAAATATCGTTGTGCTTGACCAGGTCGTCAATGCGTTGTTGTGCGTCGCTCATGCTGAGTCTTCCTATGTAAAAAAACAGGCTGGATTATTTCACTTTTGACGTGCCCTGAGGGTGAAACCCTGAAGTGTTTAGGGCTGTTTGCGCCAGGCAAGGTCAATAGTGGGGTGGCAATTCGTCGCGCAAGTTGCGCGGGGCGGCCATCTCTTCGGGCGGCGCTTGCTGGCGCAGCCACTGCACTTCGCGCTCAAGTCGGTCAATCTGGTCTTGCTGGCGGATGATGATCTGGTCGAGCTTGTCCAGCAGGTCCTCAGTAAAACTGGCCTTGACCTCCAGTTGGGTTAATCGGTCGTCGGTCTGAGTCGGTGTCGTCATGGTTTTTTTGTCGGGTTGAGTTGTCCGCCGCTGCAGCGCTCGATGCCTGCCAGGTCACGGCGTGACTGCACGTGTGCCAAGTCAGCAGCGCTTAGCAAGCCGCGCACGACCTGCGCCTGATCGTAGCCGTGTTCCAGCAGCAGCCAGCCGCCCGCTGCCAGGTGCCTGGGTGCTTGGGCGATGATGTGGCGCAGGTCGTCCAGGCCGTCTGCGCCACTGCTGAGTGCTTGTGCGGGCTCAAACGTAAGCGCTGTCAGATGCGGATCGCGCTCGGCGATGTAGGGCGGATTGGCGACGATGCAGTCGAAGGCTTCGGTGATTTTTGGCAGTGCGGCAAGCCAGGCTCCCTGATGAAAACTAACGCTCAGCTTGAGCCGCTGCGCGTTGGCCCGGGCCACAGCCAGCGCGCCGGGGCTGACATCGGTGGCGTGGACATCAAGCGTGGCTTGGCTGGCCTTGAGCGCCAGGGCGATGGCGCCGCTGCCCGTGCCCATGTCGAGCACACGCTGCTCGCCGTTGAGCGTCTCCAGCGCCCAGTTGACCAGCGTTTCGGTATCGGGCCGGGGCACCAGCACACGGGCGTCGACCAGCAAGTCCAGCCCAAAAAACGCCTTGTGGCCGCTCAGGTAGGCCAGCGGCTCGCCTGCCAGGCGGCGTTGCACCAGCAGTTCCAAGGCAGCGGCACGCGTGGGCGGCAGCGCATCGTTGTCATGCGCCAGCAGCCAGCCGCGCTGGCTGGCAGGCTTGTCCAGCACATGCAGCAGCAGCAATTGGGCATCCAGCCGATCGAGCCCCTTGCGTTGCAAACTGGCAAGCGCTTGCCCCACAGTGGCAGGCGCCAGGTTGGCGATATTCATGAGGCTTCAGGCATTGAGTTCGAGAGCAGCCAGTTGTGCGGCGGCTTCGTGGCCCTGCAAGGCGTTCAAGACATCGTCCATGTCGCCTTCCATGATGGCGAGCAGCTTGTACAGCGTGAGGTTGATGCGGTGGTCGGTAAGCCGCCCCTGCGGAAAATTGTAGGTGCGGATGCGGTCGCTGCGGTCACCACTGCCGACCAGGCTTTTGCGCTCGGCTGCGTCTCGTGCCGCGCGCGCGCTGCGGTCTTTCTCCTGAATGCGGGCAGTCAGCACCTGAAGCGCCTTTGCCTTGTTGCTGTGCTGGCTGCGACCTTCCTGGCACTCAGACACGATACCCGTGGGCAGGTGGGTGATGCGCACGGCCGAGTCAGTTTTGTTGATGTGCTGACCGCCGGCGCCGCTGGCGCGGTAGGTGTCGATGCGCAGGTCCGATGGGTTGATCTGGATCGTCTCAGCCTCGTCGGGCTCGGCCAGCACGGCCACGGTGCAGGCGCTTGTGTGGATGCGGCCCTGGGTTTCCGTGACCGGCACGCGCTGCACGCGGTGACCGCCGGACTCAAATTTGAGCGCGCCATACACATGGTCGCCTTCGACCTTGATCACCACCTCTTTGTAGCCGCCGAGCTCGTTGGGCGATTCGCTCAAAATCTCGGCGCGCCAGCCGCGCCGGTCACAAAAACGCAGGTACATGCGTGCCAGATCGGCGGCAAACAGGGCCGATTCGTCACCGCCGGTACCAGCACGAATTTCAATGAAAGCGTTGCGCGCATCGTCGGGGTCCTTGGGCAGCAACATACGCTGCAACTCGGTTTCGAGTTGCTCTATTTCGACGCTGGCGCCATCGACTTCTTCTTGCGCCATCTGCGCCATGTCCGGGTCATCTGCCGAGTTCTTAAGCAGATCCTGGGCGGCCGCCAGATCGGCTTCACGCTGCTGGTAGCGTTGCCAGCGGTTGGCCACGGCGGCCACTTCGGTGTGCTCACGCGACAGCAGCCGAAATTGCGCCATGTCGTTCATGATGTCGGGGCGTGACAACAAAAACTCCAGCTCTCCCAGACGGTCGGCGTAGCGGGCAAGTTGCTGGCGAAGAAAGAGTTTCATGTGGCGGTGGGCAAGGTGATGGGGGCGATGATGTGGCTGGGCGATGGGTTGGTTGTCATGGCGGGCGCGACCCGCAATCCACGCATTTTGCGATCGGTGCAAACCCGATCCGGGATGGCAGCAACAGCTAACGTTCTTTGCGCAAAAAGAAGTGCCGAATGGCGGTGCTGGCATGTTCGCGTGCTTGCGCATCGCCGGCGCGGAGTTCGGCCATGGCGCCGTGCAGCATTTTTTGGGTCAGCCCTTTGGACAGGGCTTCGAGCACGGTGTCCACGTCTGCGCCCTTGGCCAAGAGCTTGCGGGCGCGGGCAGTCTCATTGGCACGCCATTCGTCGGCCTGGGCGTTGAGCTGCTGGATCAGCGGCACCGAACCGCGCTGGTCAATCCAGTGCATGAAGCTCTGCACACCGGCATCGACAATGGCCTCGGCCTGCGCCACCGCCGCCTGGCGGCTGGCCTGCGCGGTTTGCACCACGCTGGAGAGGTCATCAACGGTGTACAGGTAGATGTCTTCGAGCGCCTTGACTTCTTGCTCGATGTCGCGTGGCACGGCCAGATCGACCATGAACATGGGGCGACGCTTGCGCTTTTTCAAGGCACGTTCCACCGTGCCCAGGCCAATGATGGGCAGCGTGCTGGCGGTGCAGCTGATGACAGCGTCGAACTCGTGCAGGCGCTCGGGCAGCTCGGAAAGGTGCATGACCTCGCCGCCGAAGCGGCTGGCCAGCTTTTCGCCACGCTCCAGGGTGCGGTTGGCAATGACCATGCACTTGGGCGTTTTTGCGGCAAAGTGGGTGGCGCACAGCTCGATCATTTCGCCCGCACCGACAAACAGCATTTTGACCTCACCGAGGTCCTCGAACAATTGCCCGGCCAGGCGCACAGCGGCCGCGGCCATGCTGATGGAGTGCGCGCCGATTTCGGTCGAGGTGCGCACCTCTTTGGCCACGGCAAATGAGCGTTGGAACAACTGGCTCAGCGTGTTGCCCAAAGCGCCGGCGGCTTCCGCCGCGCGCACCGCGTTTTTGATCTGGCCCAGAATCTGGGTTTCCCCCAGCACCATGGAGTCCAGGCCGCTGGTGACGCGAAACGCATGGCGCGCGGCCCGGCTGTCTTCGAGGGTGTAGGAGTGGGTACGCAACAGGGCAGAGGAGACTCCACCGGTCTGGGCCAGCCAGTCGAGGGTGTGCTCCAGCTGGGGTTTTTCACCGGCGCAATAAATCTCGGTGCGGTTGCAGGTGGATATCAGCGCGGCTTCGGGCTGATTTGGCAGCGATTCGCGCAAGCCTCTCAAAGTGGGTTCGATCTGGTCGATGGCGAACGCAAAGCGACCGCGCAGGTCGAGCGGCGCGGTCGTGTGATTGATGCCTAATGCCCAGACTGCCATTGCCGGATTATAAAATCACCCGCCATGCGCTTTGACTTGCATCATTTTTTCTTTTTCCCCCAAGGTGTTTGATGGATCTGCTGGCACTGCTCAACCATGTCCTCAACTTTGCGGCGCCTGCTGTGTGGCTGGCGTTGCTGTTGCCGTGGCTGGCCCGATTCGTGATCAGAAAAAGAGCGTCACGCTTGCCTCTGCGCAAGCAGGCTGCTTTCATTTTTATGGCGAGTCTGTTGGTCTTGTTGCTCGGCCTGGCGCTGTTGGGTCAGGATGGCAAGATGGTGACTTATCTGGCGCTGGTGTGCATTGCCGCCACCGTTCAATGGGTCATGCTCAAATGAATAAGTCCACCCGGTCGGTGATGATGCCATCCAGACCCAGGTCGAGCAGGCGTCGGGCCGTGGCGTCGTCGTTGACGGTGTAGCTCAGGGCCCTGAAGCCAGCGTTTTGGGCCTGCGTCAGGCTCTGCTGATTCCACAACACGTGGTCGCAGATGATGGCAACACAGCCCAGGCGCAGCGCAGTTTCCAGCCAGCCGGGCCACAGCGTCTCTAGCAGCAAGCCCCGTGGCAGTTCCGGCTGCGTATCTCTGGCGGCTTGCAGTGCGGTGACATCAAACGAGGTCAGCAGTGGTGGCACGGGCGCATTTTTCCAAAGACGCGCAGCGTGTCGGGCCACCACGTCGCCAGTCTGGCATTGCAGGCCAGGTGTGGGCTTGACTTCGATGTTTAAAAAATAGCCATTGCGCAGGCAATAGCGGGCAATGGCCTCAAAAGTGGGCAGCGGCTCGCCAACAAAGGCGCGTGAATGCCAACTGCCGGCATCAAGCCGGGCCAGCGTGCCCCAGGGATGGTCGCCTGCCGTGGCGTTGTGCTGCGCCCCCAGCATCTCCAGGGCGTTGGTGGTGCGCGTGAGCGTGTCGTCGTGCAGCAGGAAAGGCACGCCGTCGCTGCTCAGTTTGACGTCGCACTCGAACATGCGGTAGCCGTGGCTGGCGCCGACACGAAAGGCTGCCAGGGTGTTTTCGGGTGCCAGTTTGCCAGCGCCCCGGTGGGCGATCCAGCGCGGGTAGGGCCAGGGCTGGGCGTGTGCCATGGTTTATTTTTCCTGCGCTTCGCGGCGCAGCGCCGGGAACAGAATCACGTCGCGGATGCTGCTGCTGTCGGTGAGCAGCATCATGAGCCGGTCCAGACCCACGCCGCAGCCGCCGGTGGGCGGCATGCCGTACTCCAGCGCACGGATGAAGTCGTGGTCGTAGTACATGGCCTCGTCGTCACCACCGTCTTTGGCAGCCACTTGGGCCTGGAAGCGGGCGGCCTGTTCCTCGGCGTCGTTCAATTCGCTGAAACCGTTGCCGAACTCGCGTCCGGTGATGTAGAGCTCAAAGCGCTCGGTGACCTCCGGGCGGGCATCGTTGGCGCGTGCCAGCGGCGAAATTTCGGTCGGGTGCTCCATGATGAAAGTGGGCTGCCACAGCTGTTCTTCCACGGTTTCTTCAAAATACAGCACCTGCAGGCTGGCCAGGCTGCGCGTCGAGATGTGATGCTTGGCCTCGGTGATGCCCAGCTTTGGCAGCACCGAGCGCAACCAGGCAGCGCTGTCCACCCTCAGGCCCGAGCCGTCGTCGAGCATCTGACCCGCTTCGGTGTACTTGCAAATGGCTTCATGGATGGTCAGACGCTCGAACGGCTGCTCCAGGTCAACGGCCCGGCCCGCATAGCCGAGTTGCAGACTGCCCACGGCGCGTTGCGCGGCATCGCGGATCAGCGCTTCGGTGAAGGTCATCAGGTCCTGGTAGTCCCAGTAAGCCGCGTAGAACTCCATCATGGTGAATTCGGGGTTGTGGCGCACGCTGATGCCTTCGTTGCGAAAGCTGCGGTTGATCTCGAACACGCGCTCGAAGCCGCCGACGATCAGCCGCTTTAAATACAGCTCGGGCGCGATGCGCAAAAACATTTGCTGGTCCAGCGCGTTGTGGTGCGTGGTAAACGGTTTTGCATTGGCACCGCCGGGAATCGGGTGCAGCATGGGCGTTTCGACCTCGAGAAAGTCGTGCGTCACCATGAATTCGCGAATGCCACTGACAGCCTTGCTGCGTGCGATGAAGCGTTTTTTGGTCTCTTCATCGGTCATCAGATCGACGTAACGCTGGCGGTATTTGATTTCCTGGTCGGCCATGCCGTGAAACTTGTCAGGCATCGGGCGCAGGCTTTTTGTGAGCAGGCGGATGCTGCTGGCGTGAATCGACAGCTCGCCGGTCTTGGTCTTGAACACCAGGCCCTCGGCGGCGACGATGTCGCCCAGGTCCCAGTGCTTGAAGGCGGCATAGATGTCTTCGCCCACGTCGTCGCGCTTGATGTAGATTTGAATGCGCCCGGTGCTGTCTTGCAGCGTGGCAAAACTGGCCTTGCCCATGACACGCTTGAGCATCATGCGACCGGCCACTTTGGCTGTGGCGCCTTGCTCGATCAAGCCTTCCGGGGTTTGCCCGGCGTGGGCGGCAAACAAGTCTGCAGCATGGTCGCTGGGCTTGAAGTCGTTCGGAAAAACAGGGCCCTTGCCATCAAGCTGAGCCTGGCGCAGGGCTTTGAGTTTTTCGCGCCGCTCCAGAATCAGCTGGTTTTCGTCCTGAGGCATCGGACTGGGTGCGGCGGTGGTGTGGTCAGACATGTGGGGCAATCCATAAAAGCAGCCAAAGGGTCGGCAGCAAGGCAAAAAGAGATCTGGCAAAGCCGCCTATTTTAAGAGCTTGCGTGCTCATGTTTATGCCGCCGCCATGCCGCCCCCATGCCGACGCTATGATGCTCACTGCTTCTCAATCGTGGATGGGTGCCATGCTTTATCAGATTGTTTCTTTGTTGCTTGAGGTGGCTGCAGGCCTGGTCAGCGGTGCCTGTCTGCTGCGGCTTTACATGCAGGCGCTGCGTGTGCCCATGTCGGTGCGCTCGGGTAACCCGCTGGGGCGTTTTGTGTTTGCCCTGACCGACTGGATCGTGTTGCCGCTGCGGCGCGTGTTGCCGGCGCTCGGGCTTCTTGACAGTGCCAGTCTGGCGGCTGCATTCTTGTTGCAACTGGCCAAATTTGCCGTGCTTTGGCTGCTTGCCGGGGCGGGCGGCGGACTGTTTGCGTTGCCTGTTTTGGCGCTGTTTGGTCTGTTGAGCATGGCCATCTCCGGCCTGACGGTGGTGGTGATTGTTTATGCCGTGCTGTCCTGGCTGCCAACGCCGTCGGTTCTTGGTGGGGTGATGGCACGTTTGGTAGAGCCCCTGTTGCGTCCCATTCGGAGCGTGCTTCCCCTGGTGGGTGGTATTGATCTGTCGCCATTGGTGTTGCTGCTGCTGTTGCAGGTGGCGGCCATTGTGTTGGGGAATCTGCAGGCGATGGCTTTGCAGATAGTTTGAGCCAAAGCTTGAACCTAGATTCCTCAGTTGACTGCTTGAAAACTTCGATAAGGCATTGAACTGATTAGAAAAAGTGACTTCGATAACGTTCACCTTTTGGGTGAAAGCGCTACGCGAGCGACAAGCGCCGCTGGCAACGTGCCTGGGGTCGTTGCTCCTCCTTACGGGCAGTAGCCCGCTGCGTCGTCGCGCCTACCCAGACACGCCACCAGCAGCCCACTCGGACGCGTCCAACTGAGGAATCTAGGTTGATTGGTGCTGCCGTGCGCTGTGCTGCTGACAGCCACAAAAAAGCCCGCTGACTCTGCAATCAGCGGGCTTTGTCTGAAGTCGGGGTCAGTTAGCGATCGGTTTTGGAAAAGCGCTTTTGCGCGTCACGCGGCACGAACACCTTGCCACCACCTGCGGGTTTTGAAAACGCGGGCTTGCCAAAGGCTGGTTTGCGGGCAGCAAAATCACCGCGCGGTGCAGCAGATGTGTTGCGGTCGCCGGCAAAGCGGTCGTTAAAACCCCCCTTGCGCTCGTAGTTGAAGCCTTCACGCGGGGCGCTTTCACGCGGTGCGAAAGAGCGACCTTCACGGCCGGCAAAGCCGCCGCCGTTGCCCTGGTAATTGCCTGCGCCCACCACGCGGGGGCCATTGGTATTGCGGTCGCCGAAGCCGCCACGCGGGGCATCGAAGCCAGCGCTGCGACCGCCACCACCAAATTTGCGGTCGCGGCTGTTGAAGTCGCCACCACCCCGGTTGTCGCGGCCACCAAAGCCGCTGGGGCGTGACTCGGGGATGCGCTGCTTGGGCTCCAGCCCTGGCACCACTTCGGCCTTGATGGGCTGGCGGTTGAATGATTCGATGTCGAAAATCTTGCGGCGGTCACGCAGTTCGGCAAACGTCACGGCCAGGCCGTCACGGCCGGCGCGGCCGGTGCGGCCAATGCGGTGGGTGTAGTCTTCGGCTTTCATGGGCAGGCCAAAGTTGAACACGTGGGTGACTGTGGGCACGTCGATGCCGCGGGCTGCCACATCGGTCGCCACCAATATCTGGACATGGCCCTGGCGCAGCGCCATCAGACGGCGGTTACGCAGGCCCTGGCTCAGGGCACCGTGCAGCGCCACCGCATCGAAGCCCTCTTGCTGCAAATCGTTTGCCAGGCCGTCGCACTCGATCTGGGTGCTGGCAAAGACGATGGCCTGGTTGATGGTGCTGTCGCGCAGCCAGTGGTCGAGCAGTTTGCGCTTGTGCTGGGCGTTGTCGGCCCAGAACAGCACCTGCTTGATGTTGGCGTGCTTTTCTTGCGGGCTGTCGATGGTGATGCGCTGCGGTTCGCGCATCACGCGGGAGGCCAGTTGCTGGATGCGCGGCGCAAAGGTGGCGCTGAACATCATGGTCTGCTTGCGGTCGATGGTGAGCTGGTTGATTTCTGCCAGGTCGTCTGAGAAACCCAGATCAAGCATGCGGTCGGCCTCATCGACCACCAGAAACTGCACTTGGTCGAGTTTGATTTGCATTGAGCGTTGCAGGTCGAGCAAACGGCCCGGGGTGGCCACCACCAGGTTGGCGTTTTGCAACTTGGCAATCTGCAACTGGTAAGGCATGCCGCCGACGATGTTGGCTACGCGCAGACCACGGCAATGCTGTACCAGGTCGATGGCGTCGTGTGCCACTTGCTGGGCCAGTTCACGCGTCGGGCAAACAATCAGGGCACCCGGGGTAGGGGCACTGAAATGGCGCGGATTGGTCGGGTCTTTGCGCTTGGCGCGCTTGGGAGGCGCCTCGCCTTTGGCGGTGGCTTCGGCCACAGCGCGCTCGTATTCGGCACGGGCATCGATTTCAACTTGTTCTTGCTGTTTGAGCAAGGTATGCAGCATGGGCAACAAAAAGGCGGCGGTTTTGCCGCTGCCGGTCTGGCTTGAGACCATCAGGTCGATGAAGCGGGCGCTGTTGCCGTCGTCACTGACACCTTGCATGGCCAGCGGAATGGTTTTAAGTTGCACCGTGGTGGGCTGGGTAAAGCCCAGGTCTTTGACCGCCTGGATCAGCTCCGGGGCCAGGCCCAGTGTGACAAAGCCGTTGGGAATGTCTGCCGCAGCCGGGGCTGCAGCCGCTGGCACGTCGATGGCATCGGGGGTTTCGACGATGTCGTGTGGCAACACGTTGATGTCAGTGGTGATGTTTTCGGCAGACGAAAGTTCGCCCGCCGCTAAGGTAGCGTCAGTCATGAAATATCCTAAAAAACGAAGAGCGCCGCAGGTTGTGCGGTGGCCGCGTTCATGGTTAAAAAACATCAACCATCAAACGGAACCGGCTCTGACTCAGCAAGGTGAGTGCGTCGAGGAGCTGGGGGGTCTTTTTAAGGCAGGTTGAAAAAAACCTGGCACGAGACCCAGTGAATGTTGGGAGATGTACAAATACGCTGTGATTTCAGCGAAGCCTTGCATTATGCCATAGATTCGGGTTTCTACCGAGCCGTAAATTTTGTAAGCGGCTCAAATGAGATCAGTCGGGCAGCTTCAGAAAGTGCGTGCGGTAATGTTCCAACTCGTCGATGGACTCGTGCACGTCGGCCAATGCGGTGTGCCGCTGCTTCTTTTTAAAGCCCTTGCATACCCCTGGCGCCCAGCGCTTGGAGAGTTCCTTGAGGGTGCTGACGTCAAGGTTGCGGTAGTGGAAAAAGGCTTCGAGTTTGGGCATGTACTTGGCCAGAAAACGACGGTCCTGGCCAATGCTGTTGCCACACATCGGGACGTTGCCCTTGGGCACGTAATGGCCCAGGAATGTGAGCAGCTGTTGTTCGGCCTCTTCTTCTGTCAATGTGGCCGCCTTGACCTTGTCAGTCAGGCCGCTTTTGCCGTGCGTGCTGGTGTTCCATTTGTCCATGCCGTCGAGCATGGCGTCACTTTGGTGGATCACCAGCACCGGGCCCTCAATGCGTTGTTTTAAATGTGCGTCGGTCACGATCACCGCGATTTCAATGATGCGGTCGTGCTCCGGGTTCAGGCCGGTCATCTCGCAATCCAGCCAGACCAGGTTGAGATCCGATTTGGCCAGTGGCGCAGCTTCAGTGGGGGTGTTGGCGTTGTGCATGGCCTGAATTGTCACCGATGCCCTAAACTCCGCGCCCATGACTGACTCGCTATTGACTGCCTCGCTTGGCTTGACCGCGTTGTTTGCCGCCGCCTTGGGGCTGGGCTTGTGGCTGCGGTTCTGGCTCAGCTCGCGCCAGATTCGCCATGTGGCGCAACACCGCGCGCAGGTTCCCGCAGCTTTTGCATCCACCGTTTCCCTGGCAGCGCATCAAAAGGCGGCCGATTACACGCTGGCCAAAGCGCGCCTGGGTCTGCTCGAAATGGCCTTGGGCGCCGCCGTGCTGTTGGGCTGGACGCTGCTGGGCGGGCTCTCTGCCCTGAACCAGGCGCTGGTGCAATTGCTGGGCCATGGCATGACCCAGCAACTGGCCTTGCTGATGGCCTTTGTGGTGCTCAGTGGCGCGATCGATCTGCCGCTGTCCTGGTACCAGACCTTTGTGCTGGAGCAGCGCTTTGGTTTCAACAAGATGACGCTCAAGCTGTGGCTGGCCGACCTGCTTAAATCCAGCCTGATCGGTGCCCTGATCGGTCTGCCGATCGCCGCCCTGATTCTCTGGATGATGGCCGCCACCGGCAGCCTGTGGTGGCTGTGGGCCTGGTTGTTCTGGATGGGTTTCAATCTGTTGTTGTTGGTGATCTACCCGACCCTGATTGCGCCGCTGTTCAACAAGTTTGCCCCACTGGAAGACGAAGCTTTGCGCTCTCGCGTCACAGCCTTGATGCAGCGTTGCGGCTTTTCTGCCAAAGGCCTGTTCGTGATGGATGGCAGCAAGCGTAGCGCCCATGCCAACGCCTATTTCACCGGTTTTGGCGCTGCCAAGCGGGTGGTCTTTTACGACACGCTGCTGGCCAAACTCAGTGCCCCCGAAGTGGACGCGGTGCTGGCGCATGAGCTGGGGCATTTCAAGCACAAACACATCATCAAACGCATCGTCTCGATGTTTGCCCTGAGCCTGGCCGGTTTTGCGCTGCTGGGCTATTTGACGCAGCAGCTCTGGTTTTACACCGGGCTGGGAGTTCAGCCCAACGTGGCATCAAGCAACGATGCGCTGGCCTTGCTGCTGTTCATGCTGGCCATGCCGGTGTTCAGTTTCTTCATCGCCCCCGTTTTTGCCCAGTTGTCGCGCAAGCATGAGTTTGAGGCTGACGCTTATGCCGTCTCCCAAACCAGTGCGCAGGATTTATCGACGGCGCTGCTCAAGCTCTATGAGGACAATGCTGCTACCCTGACACCAGACCCGTTGTATGTGCGCTTTTATTACTCGCACCCTGGTGCAACGGAGCGGTTGGAACGCATGCAGGTTGGTGCCGCGGTACCGCATTGATTTTTTTGAGTTCACCATGTCTTTAAACCACCCAGCACGTGCCTTCACGGCGACTGAAATTGTGACCAAACTGGTCAAGCTGGAGGGCTGGCATCTGAGCGGGGATGGCGCTGCGGTGGTGATCGAGAAAACCTTCCGTTTTGCCGATTACGCCCAGACCCTGCTGTTTGTCAATACCGTGGCCTGGCTAGCCCAGGCTCGCAACCATCACCCCGAACTGGTCGTGCAATTTAACCGCTGCACGGTGCGCTACAGCACGCACGATGTAGCAGGGCTCTCGCAGGCCGACTTTGACTGCGCGGCTGCGGTGGACGCTTTGCCGGGCGCTGACGGACCAAAGCTTTCATGACCCATCCGAAATCGGTACCCGGCCTGATCGTGGCCAATTACGGGCGCCACTTTTTGGTTGAGAGCGATGCGGGTGAGCGTCTGATTTGCCACTCAAGAGGCAAAAAAAGCCAGGGCGTGGTGGGGGACAGGGTGCTTTGGCTAGCCTCGCAAGACGAGGGCACGATCGAGAAAATCGAGCCGCGACGCAACCTGTTTTACCGTCAGGACGATGTGCGCACCAAGATGTTCGCCGCCAACCTGGACCAGGTGCTGATCCTGATTGCCGCCGAACCCGAATTTTCCAGCAGCCAACTAAGCCGTGCCCTGATCGCGGCCGAAGAGCAGCACATCAGGCCGATCATTGCGCTGAATAAAAGCGACCTCACCGAGCCTTTTGCCCGTGCCTGGAACTGGCTGGCGCCTTACCGCCACATGGGCTACGAGGTGCTGGCACTGTCGCTCATGGACGAAGCCGCGGGGCGCGCTGCCCTGAGCCAGCGCTTGGCCGGTCAAACCACGCTGGTGCTGGGGCCGTCAGGGGCGGGAAAAAGCACCTTGGTCAACTGCCTGATTCCCGGCGCGCTGGTGCAAACCGGCGTTTTGTCACAAGCCCTGAGCAGCGGCAAACACACCACCACGAGCACCACCTGGTACTGGGTGGATGCGAAAAAAACAACGGCCTTGATCGATTCGCCCGGGTTCCAGGAATTTGGCCTGAACCACATCGACCCGGCGCAACTGGCAGCCTACATGCCCGACATCAAGCCCCATGTCAAAAACTGCAAGTTCTACAACTGCAGCCACTTGCATGAACCGGGCTGTGGCGTGATTGCTGCGGTGAATTCAGACGACAAGCCTGACAGCATCAGTGTGAATCGGTATCAGATTTACAGCGACCTTTATGCCGAGCTGAAGCAGAGGCGGCGTTATTAAGAGATCAAGCCTGGGCGTTGACCAGTTGCGCCAGCGCCTTGACCAGTTGCTCGCATTGCGCGGGTGTGCCCACGCTGATGCGCAAAAAAGGGTCGATGCGCGGCTGTTTGAAATGCCGCACCAGCACGCCTTGCGCGCGCAACCCGGCTGCCAGCTCAGCTCCCGCATGACCGGGGTGACGGGCAAAGACAAAATTGGTTTGCGAGGGCAGCACCACAAAACCCAGGTCTTCCAGCGCCAGCACCAAGCCTTCGCGGCTGCTCATCACGGCCTGGCGGGTTTGCTCAAAATAGGGTTGGTCTTCAAAGGCGGCGACACCACCGGCCAGCGCCAGCCGGTCCAGTGGGTAGGAGTTGAAGCTGTTCTTGACGCGGTTCAGCGCTTCGATCAAGTGCGCCTGACCACAGGCATAGCCGATGCGCAGGCCAGCCAGCGAGCGTGACTTGGACAGCGTGTGCACCACCAGCAGGTTAGGGTAGCGATCAATCAGGGCCATGGCGGTCTGGCCACCAAAGTCCACATAGGCTTCGTCGATCAGCACCACCCGGTTCGGGTGCATTTGCAGCAGGGTTTCTATGTCGGCCAATGGCAGGCCGATGCCGGTGGGTGCATTGGGGTTGGCAATCACCACGCCGGCGACGCTTTGGTCGGCCGCACAGGCGTAGTCGGCCACATGCAATTGCAGGCCTTCGCGCAGTGGCACGGTGTGTGCCGCGATGCCGTACAAGCCGCAATACACCTTGTAAAAGCTGTAGCTGATGTCGGGCATCAGCAGCGGGCAATTCTGCTGGAAAAAGGCAAAAAAGGCATGTGCCAGCACCTCGTCGGAGCCGTTGCCCAAAAATACCTGCTGCGGCTTGAGGCCAAAGTTGTTGGCAATGGCCTGGCGCAGCACCGTGCCGTCGGGGTCGGGGTAAAGCTGCAGGCCCTGTTGAGCGGCTTGGCTGATGGCCGACACCACGCGTGGCGAGGGCGGATAGGGGTTTTCGTTGGTGTTGAGCTTGACCAGATTGGCCACTTTGGGTTGCTCGCCAGGCACATAAGGCACCAGTTGCCCGACGATGGGGCTGATCAATTGGGGGTTCAAGACGGGGTTCTCTTTAAAAGTTGTCGCTGTTGATGACCGGCAATGCCGTTGGGGTTTTCATTCAGGATCAAGCGATGAGTCGCGCCAGTGTCAAGAGGGCCAAAAGCACCAGCCACATGACCACAGCGCGCCAGACCAGACCGACCAAAATGGCCAAGTGCGCCAATTCGGGAGGCGGGCGCAGACTGAAGCCTTGGGCCGACGCCGATCCGGCAGTTGCGGGTGGGTTGGCGCCTTGCACTGTCCCGAGCTGGACGTTGATGGCGCCGGCAGTGGCGGCCAGCACCAGGCCATCGTTGTCAGTGCCTGATTGCGCTGTGTAACGGCGCCAGCCATCAATGGCCTCTTCGAAATTGCCGACCACAGCAAAGCCCAGCACCGTGATCCTTGCCGGCAAGGCGTCAATCCAGTGCCATGCCGCCAGTGCATTGGTTTGCAGGGCCTGGCTGACGGGCTGCTGCAATGCCTGGCCCTTGTGTTGCCAATAGCGAACGACGAATTCGGCCAAGCGGTACAACACGGCACCCATGGGGCCAAAACCAAGCGCCGCCAGCACAGAAAACCAGGCCAGCACCCCAAAAACATGGCGATGGGCGGCCAGTACGGAGAGTTCAATGAGGCGGCCAATCATTTCGCTGTGCGACCAGGACTGGGCGTCGATGTTTTGCCACTGCGCCAGCAGCGTGCGCGCCAGCGCGTCATCGTCGTTGGCCAGGGCATTGCGGATCTCGGTGAAATGAAAGCTGAATTGGCGAAAACCAAGCGATGCATACAACACCAGCGCACTCCAGAGCAGTGCCAATGGCCAGCCGAACCAAAAATCCAGCGACCAATAGATCAGCAGAGCCATCACGGAAGGCCCAAGCACGGCCAAGCCCCAGGCCAGCCAGCCGTGCAGAGGCTTGCCGACATCCAGGTTGAGGCTGCAGAAACGCACCCAGGAACGCATGGCTACATGGATGGCGTTACCGCTGGTCAAGGGGCGCGCCTGTTCCAGCAGCAGGGCAAACAGCACAGAGATAAAGCTCATGCTTGAATCATAGCGGTTGCAGGGCTCAGGCCTGCAAAAAACGGTAAAAGTTGCGCAACATGCCTGCTGTTGCCCCCCAGATGAAGCGCTCGGTGGTCGCATCGTGGTAAAGCATCGACAACCATTCACGCTGGACGCCTTGCCAAGTCGCCCGATGGTGGCGATGGTGCGCCGGATTCATCAAATAGGCCAGTGGCACCTCGAACACATCGGCGACCTCAAACGGGTTGGGGCACAAGATCATGTCAGGAGAAATCAGGGCCACCACCGGTGTGACATGAAAAGCCGAGCCCGTGACATAGACCGGCAACTGGCCCAGCACTTCCACAAAGGGCGCCGCCAGACCAATTTCTTCCTGGGCCTCGCGCAGGGCGGCCGCAACCGCATCCGTATCCGTGTCATCCACCTTGCCGCCCGGAAAGGAGATCTGCCCCGAATGGGTCGATAAGTGCTGCGTGCGCAGGGTCAGCAGCACGGTCGGTTCCGGGCGCAGCACAATGGGCAGCAGCACTGCGGCGGGCATGGGGGCGCGATCCATGAATTTTTTTTCAAGCAGGTACTCTGCTTGCCAAGCGGGCGGTGCGGCAAACCGTGAACGCAAGGCGTCAGGATGCAGTACCGCGGGGTGCACAGCTGGCAGATGGCGGTCCACCCGCGTCACCGGCACTGTTCGCGGATCAAGTTTGGCAATGGTCATGGTTATCTGGCGACACAGAGTCGAAAAAAAACCGCCACAGTGAACTGAGGCGGTTTTTTTAGGCAGCGTGCTGGCGTATCAAGCGGCGGTGCTAACCACCGTTTTACGCGCTGGCAATTTTTCCTTGATGCGTGCCGACTTGCCGCTGCGCTCGCGCAGGTAGTACAGCTTGGCACGGCGCACATCGCCACGGCGCTTGACCTCAATCTTGGCAATCAAGGGGCTGTAGGTTTGGAAGGTGCGCTCGACACCCTCGCCGCTGGAGATTTTGCGCACTGTAAAGCCGCTGTTGAGGCCGCGATTGCGCTTGGCAATGACCACGCCTTCGTAGGCTTGCAGACGCTTGCGGGTGCCTTCAACCACGTTCAGGCTGACAATGATGGTGTCGCCGGGGCCAAATTCAGGGATGGTTTTGTTCAGACGAGCAATTTCTTCTTGCTCAAGGGTTTGGATCAGGTTCATAGTTTCTTTCAATGATCATGTCAGCACCAGCGTCACCATGACGTATGCCAATGTGCAAAGCACAACGGCGGTCTTACAGAGGATCGGGAAGCCCGCGATTATAGCCTGACAGCACGGACTCGTCTCTTTGGCTTAACTGACCCGCGTGGCGGGCCTGTTCGATCAGGTCTGGCCGCAGGCGCTGGCTCAGTAGCAGGCGTTGTTCGCGACGCCAGCGCTCGATGTTGACATGGTGGCCGCTCAGCAGCACGTCTGGTACGGCTTGGCTTTGCCAGACTTCAGGGCGGGTGTAATGCGGGCAATCCAGCAAGCCATCCAGCGCTGGGTTAAAACTGTCTTGTGCGTGGCTGTCGGCGTCGCCCAGCACGCCGGGTTGCAACCGGGCCACGGCGTCAAGTAGCGCCATGGCGGCGATTTCTCCACCAGAGAGCACAAAGTCGCCCAGACTGATCTGCTCGCTGACATGGGTGTCGATAAAACGCTGGTCAATGCCTTCGTAGCGACCACAAATCAGCACCGCGCCACGACTGCCAGCCCAGCGCGTGACCATGGCGTGGTTGAGTGGCTTGCCGATGGGTGAAAACAGCACAACAGGTGCGTTGTCGGGGCGCTCGGCACGAACGGTTGCCAGGCACTCTGAGAGCGGTTCGGCCATCATCACCATGCCAGGACCGCCGCCAAAGGGGCGGTCGTCAACCCGGCGGTAATTGCCTTGTGCAAAATCTCGCAGGTTGCGCAATTGCACATCGACTTGACCGGATTCAAATGCGCGCCGGGTGATGCCTGTGCGCAAAAATGGCGCCAACAACTCCGGAAACAGCGTCACCACATCAAATCGCATAAGGCTCTTAATAATCAGCTTGCCAGTCCACCAGAATGCGGCGCTCGGCCAAGCTCACATCATCAATGTAGGCCGCCACAAACGGGATCATGATTTCCACCGTTTTGCCGCCCTGCACCTGGTCGATCACCAACACGGTTTGTGGGCCGGTGGTTAACAGGTCGCGCACCTGACCCAGGGACACGCGTTCGCGATTGATGACATCGAGCCCGATCAGGTCAACCCAGTAGTACTCGTCTTTTTGTGCGACGGGAAAGCTGCTGCGCGAAATAAAAATACGCGCACCGCGCAGGGCATCCGCAGCGCTGCGGTCGTTGATGTCCTGAGTGCAGGCGACCACGCTATTCGAATGGGTTTTGGCTTCCTTGACCTTCAACAAGCCGACGCCTTCAAAGGTTTTGACACCTTTTTCGGTGGGAAGAAGAAACCAGTTTTTGGAAGAAAAAAGCGCCTCGGGATCGGCGCTGTAGGGGAGAACCTTGAACCATCCCTTGATGCCCCAGGCATCAAGGATGCGCCCGACTTCGACGGCATCTGCCGGTAATTCGGCAGCCTCCAGGCCGGGCAGCATCAGCAACAATCAGGCTGCTTTGGCGGCAGCTTGCTTGATCAGGCGTTCAACGGTGGGCGATGCTTGCGCACCCACGCTGCGCCAGTAGGTCAAGCGGTCCTGGGCGATGCGGATGCTTTCTTCGTTGGCAGTGGCGATCGGGTTATAAAAACCAAGGCGCTCGATAAAGCGGCCATCGCGACGGGTGCGTTTGTCGGCCACCACAATATTGAAAAACGGGCGAGCTTTTGCACCGCCACGGGCGAGTCGAATGACGACCATGATGTATCCTTTGGGGAAGTGGAATGACTTCCACGAAAATTGGCATTTAACCTGGCGTTTGAGACACGCGACATAACCACCCGGTTATGCGACACGCCAGACAGCCGCACATTATATCGTTGAACTAAACCGCTGACGCGGTGGTTGGTCCGCGCAGGCTGCCACCGCGTTTTTGTTGGCGCACGACTTGCGCAAACGCTCGGCAAGGGCAAGCCTTCAGGCTGGGGAATGTTCCCCGGTTCTGAAGGAGATTTGTCATGACCCCCTTACGCCAACGCATGATCGATGCCATGGTCACGCGCGGATTTGCGGCCCGCACACAAGAAAGCTACGTCGAGGCCATCGCGCGCTTGGCGCGCCACTACCAGCGCAGCCCGGCACTGCTGGGCAAAGACGAGGTCAGCGCGTATTTGCTGGACATGGTCAGCAAGTGCCACCTCTCCTACAGCACCATGAACCAGGCCGCCTGCGCAGCGCGGTTTTTGTATTTCAACGGCTGTTGGAAAGCGCTAGCGCGCCGAAGGTTCCAAACGGCGAGCGGTGGCTTGTCGACGAGGGCGGATCTTCTGAGCAGCCGGGGAAATACACAATGATCTGTCAAAATCTACCCACAAATTACCCGGACGAACTGCACAACTTATTACTTTACGAGCCCTTAGTCGTAGCGCCTTGTCCAGATTAAATCCACCGCGCTTTGCTCGCCGGTGCGGGCGCGCAAGGTGAGGTTTCTGGACAAGTCGTAAAAGATGGTGAAGACACCCATGGTGCCGGCCAGGCCGCTTTCATAAGCCACGTAAAAGTCGTTGCTGAGCCGTTTGCCCAAGGTGACCGTGGCACCTGCGGCGCCGCCGTCACCCTCATTGCTGTTCAGGCTCAACTCATCGAGGCCCAGGCTCTCCATCAAACTCGTGCTCGGCCCCTTGCCCTGGCCACCGAGCAGCGCCAGCGCTGCTTGCTGCAGCAAGGCGGCCTCGCCACCGCTGCCACTGGCCGAGCGGCCCAGCACCAGCCAGGCCAGCTTTTCGGCCTCCGGCAATTCGGGTTCGGCATAGAGCCGGATGACCGGCGACAGCGCTGTGCCGCTCACCTGCACCCCGACGCGCTGGGCGAGCTTGGGGCGAATCGCCAGAATGTTGAGCAGCGGGTTGTCGAACGCGCCGACAAAGCGCAGCTCGCCGTGCTCGATGTCCAGGCGCTGGCCATACGCGCGGAAGGTGCCGCGCACAGTGCGTACGGTGCCGGTCAGATTGGGGGGCCCGTTGTCGATGGCGTGCAGCGACAGCTGGCCCGCCAGGCGCGTGTCAAGACCGCGACCGCGCAGATGAAAGTCCTGACCCAGATCGAGCGTGACCAGCACGTCCGAAACCAGGCGGGACGAACTGGCTGTGCCGGGTTTTGTAGCCGACACAGGCTGTGGCTGCGTGGTCATCGTGGTCGGCAAGCCCCGCACGATCACGTCATCGCCCAGCTGCGGCGCGCTGTCATCGGGCAGCGTGATCAAGGCCTGGTCGGCGGCAAGCGCGCCACGCAAACTCAGGCGCGAATCCTTCAGCAGCGCGGAAACCTTGCCCGATACCACCACGCGCAGGTCGGAGCGGCTGCTCAGGCGCAGGGCTTTGGCTTGCACCTCGAAAGCCATCGACAGGTGCGACAAAAAATCGGTTTCGGTGTTGCCAGGCAGCCAGAAGATCGATCCGTTCATGACCAACTGGCCACCGGTGCCGCCCTTTGAAGCGGAGGCGCCTTGCAGGGTGAAATTTTCAATGTCGATCTGCTGTCCGTGCAGTTTGGCGTTCAGCGTGCCCTGGCTGAAGTCGATGCCATCCACCACCGAGCGCAACGCCAGGTCGCGCGCCTGCAGGCGGCCCGACCATTCGGGCAGGTCCAGCGTGCCACTTAGGCTGATGTTGGCATCCATGGTGCCGCGCAGACGCCAGCCGGGCGGTGCCAGCGCCGACCAGGCATCGACCGGCGGTAGCTGAATCTGCAGGCTGCCGCCAATTGGCACATTTTTGGCCAGTGTCCAGCCTTGCGCTTGCGGCTGGAGTTGGGTGCTGAAGGCCGCCAGCGCCTTGCCCGCGCGCGCGCTGTCCCAGCGCAGACTGCTTGACAGGTAGCCATCGTCCAGATTGACCTCCAGCCGGGCCTCGCGCATCTCGGCCGGCAAGTCTTGCTGAAGGCCGTCGGCCGCGTGCACGCGCAGGTCACCCGCGCTGCGCTCGAGCATTGCGCTCAGGTGCAGGGCGTCGGTCTGCCTGGCATCCCAACTGCCGCTCAGGATCAGGTCGCTGCTCAGACCCAGATCGGCCAGCGTTTTGCTGCTGACGGCATCCAGCCAGGCCAGTGGCAGGTTGATGATCTGACCCCGGCTTTGCCATTGGGCCTTGGCTTGCGTTGCGTTTTGCGTTTTGACGAGCTGCTGGCTCCACGCGACGGGCTCCCAGCTCAGGCTGGCCTCGCCAGGCTGTGGGCCCAGCAGGCGGGCGCTGCCTGCCGACACGGTCAGTGAGTTACCGGCTTGGCTGGCGCGCCAATCCAGTGTGATGGATTGCTGATTCGCTGTGCCGGTTTGCAGCGACCATTGGCCGGGGCGCAGGATGTCCTTGGCGCTGAGTTGGAACTGGCTCAAGCTGCCTTGCCAATGGCCGATCTCGCGCAGTCCGCCGTTGGCCTGTGCCTGCCAGTCGATGTGCCGGGTGCCGATATCAGCCTGGCCCTGGGTGCTGAATTCAAGCGCGGGCAGGGTGCCGGACAGTGTCACTTGCAGCTCGCGCAGCCGCCCGTCAACGGGCACGCTGGTCTGTCCGGTCGGGCTGCTTTGGCTGTTGCGCCAACCAAGTTCTGGCGCGCGCAAGCTGGCATCGATGCGCAGGTTCCGGCCCTGCTGTTGCCAGCCGCCCTGCCAGCGGGCCTCCAACCGGGCGCTGCCTTGCAAGCGTTGGTCTTGCAGCGCCGACGCCACAGCAGGCCAGCGCTTGAGCCACTGGCTGGCCAGTGCGGCATCGCTGAGGTCGAGCGCCAGCGTGCCTTGGCCGTTGTTGTGCGCCAGTTGGCCGTCGATTGCGCCCTGCAGGCCGGGCAAGCTTGCCGTCAGCTGGCCATTGGCGGCCTGGGTGTCCAGGTTGTAGGCCAGCTGGCCTTCGACATGGGCGTCCAGCGCGTCGATGCGCAGCGTCTTGAGCGTCAAGCGGGGTGCTGCCCACACGCCTTCGGCCTGCAGGCTTTGGAGTGGCAGGGTTTGCAGGCTGTCAGGCGCTGGGCTTGATTGGCCCGCCTTGCCCTGCTTGGATGCGTCTGCCAGCTTCGCGTTGAAACTCAGGCCTTGAGGCGTTTGCGTGGCTAACATTTCGCCTGCCATGGCGGCGCTGGCCAGACGCGTGTCAATGGCTGCCGGGTTGATGTTGCGCAGGCTGGCTTGGCCCTGCCACTGGCCGGAACTGAATTGGCCCGAGCCCGTGATGCTGCCGCCAGCGCCATTGGCCTGCAAGGCTTGCAGCTGCCACCGGGCCTGCGCAAAGGTGACTTCGGCCTGCAAGGTGTCGAGTGGCAGACGTTGCTGGTTCCACGGGCCGGGCAGGGCGTTGGCCAGCTCGACCTTGCCTTGCCAGCCCTGGCCTGCAGGGGCCACGCTGGCCTCGCCGCCGAGCCGGGTTTGAGGTGCTTGCGGCCACAGGGTGGCCAGATTCAGGGCCTGCCAGCGGGCATTGGCCTGCATCAGTGGCTGAACCTGCCAAGGGCCAATTTGCGCCGACACATCCGCTTGCATGGCTTCAGACGGCTTGGTTGGTGCGGGTGGACCCGCAACGGCGTCGGGCTTCAGGCTGGCAACGAGCGCCAGCGTGGCATCCGGGCTGGCCAGCGCCCCCTCCAGTAGCGCGTCGGCAGTGACCGTGAGCGGCTGTTGGCCGGACGCCAGGGTGGTTTGCACCACGCCGTGGAGTTTCAATTGCAGCGCCATCGGCGCGACGGCCTGGAGTTCTGTGTCGATCTGGTAGCTCCCCGATGCCACTTGCAGCCGGCCATCTTCCAGGCGATGCAGATCGTCCTCAAAGGTGTAGTGGCCGCTGATCGCAGTGGCTTGCAGTGCCACTGCGCCGGTCAAGTCGATGCTGGCCAGCGTGAATGGCACATCCACCCTGATCGGTAGCCGCAAGCTGCTGGGCGGCGTGGCGGGTGCCGCGCTGGTTTGGCTGCGCTGGTCGTCGATGTGCATGGACCCAACGCTGAGTTCGCTCAAGCGCAAGCGCTTGTTGAGCAGCGGGGCGAGGGTCCAGGCTACGCCGATGTCCTTGGCTTCCACGCTGAGTTCACCCTGGCGCCAGCGCAACCAGTCAATATGGCCGCCAGTGCGTAGCGAGCCCTGCACGCCCTTGGCCTCCAGCGTTTGCCCGGCTGGCAAAAAGCGCTGCAGCCGCGTCAATAAGGTGGCCAGTGAACTGTCGCTGCCGCTCCACAGCCACAGCGCTGCCGTGAGCGCCAGCACGGCGATCAGTGCGGCGGCAAGCAGTTTCAGGCTCAGGCGCAGGGCGTTCATTGGTTCAAGCATTCATCAGAAGGTGAAACCCAGGTTCAGGTGCAAGCGCAAGCGCTCTGCATCGATACCGTAGGCCAGGTCAATTTGCAGTGGGCCCACCGGGCTTTTCCAGCGCGCACCGACACCCACGCCCACTTGGGCACTGAGGTCAGCGGGCCTGTTGGCGACGGCGCCAGCATCGACAAACACAGTGCTTTCCCAGTCGCTCGGGTTGCCGTTGATACGGATCGGGCGTTGCCATTCGATGCTGCCGGTGCTCAGGTAGCGCCCGGCCGCAACGCTGCCATCAGCCAGCGTGACCCCGATGTCATTCAGACCATAGCCGCGCACGCTGTTGTCGCCACCAGTCAAAAATAGCTGGGTGCTGGGCAGGCTGATGCCCTCTTTGGCGATGACGGCACCGGCTGAGGCGCGCATCGACAAGCGGCCCGTGCTGGTTTTACCGAGCGGCATAAAACCCTGCCAGCGGGTCAGCAGGCGCGAATACACCTGGCGTTGATTGCCCAGCGTGGTGCCGCCCCCCACTTCCGCGCCCCAGCCCCAGCCCGCCGACGGAAACGGCAGCGCGTTGTAGTAACGCACGGCAAAAGCGTAGTTGGCGCTGAGCGATTGGGCAACATCAAACTGACTATTGGCCGGGTCGTAGGCGTCTGAGCGGTCGTATTGCACAAACATGTTCCGGTCGATGCGCTGGTTGCGCTGGTTGCGCCCGCCGCGCAACTGCTGACTGGTGACATCCTGCGTGCCCAACAGCTGCGCTTGCAGTAAACCCGAGACCGCCCAACGCCAGTTGTCATCGTCTGGTGGTGAGGTCAGCTCTGAGCCGATAGAGCGGTCGTCGCGCTGCAGCAGCACTTTGCTCACCGCGCGCCAGCCAATGCCGGGTACCTTGTGGTGGGTGTGCTCGGCTGAAAACCGCGCCCCGCTGTCGGTGCTGGCACCCACGCCGAGCACCAGCTTTTGCCGCAGTGCTTCGCGCAGGTTGACTTGCAGTGGGGCTGCGTCGGCGCTGGCGCTGGTGTCGAGCGTGATGAACGCCGAGTCAAAGTAGCCGCTGTCGGTCAGGCGTTGCTGGGCAGCCACCAGTTCGGCCTGGCTGTATGGCGCACCCGGACTCAGGCGGGCGAGGCGCTGCACCAGTTCGGCGTCGTAGTTCTTCAAACCCTCGATGACCAGATCGCCCTGACGGTACAGGTGGCCCGAATCCAGCGTGATCTGCACCTTCGCTTGCGCTGTTTCAGAGTCGATGTCGGCCAGCGAGTGGCTGATGCGCCCGGTGGGGTAGCGCTGGGTGGTGAGCTGGCGCAGCGCCTGCAGTTTGGCACTGTCCCAGGCATTTTGGGTGAATCGGCTGCCCTCGCGCAGCGACCAACTGGCCTGGATTTGCGCGCGCTGCGATGCCGCCGCCTCGTCGCTGGCGATGGCGCCGGTGAACGTGATGCTGACTTGCTGGATGCGTGTGGCTTCGCCTGGATTGACGACAATTTTGACCACCGGCCAGGGCGTGTCGGCGCTGGCCGGTTGGCGTTCCAGATGGATGTCTGGTGAAAAATAGCCCAACGTGCCGATCAGTTGGCGTGCATCCACATCGGCCTGGCGCATCAGGCGCGCCAATTCGTCGTCGCTGAGGTCGGTGAGTTCGCGGTAACGTTGCAACTCCAGGTGGCGTGTCAGCAGCGCCTTGATGTCATCGGGCGCATTGATGTCGATCACAAAGGCGGCACTGGACTGCGCCGCGCTTGGCACCGGCGTTGGCGTTGATGTTGGCACGGCGGCCTCCTGGGCCAAGACCCAGGGCAAGCTGCCGAGCAAGAGAGCCGCCAAAAAGAAACGTTTCATTTGCTCAGCAGCCGCATGGTGTCTTCCAGCCCCTTGAGCGTGAGCGGAAACATGCGTTGGCTCATGAGTTGCTGTACCAGGCTGATGCTCTGGCGGTATTGCCAAACCCCTTGCGGCTCGGGGTTGATCCAGGCAAAGCGCGGGAAAGCGCTGGTGAGTCGCCCCAGCCATTCCACGCCGGGCTCTTCGTTGTTGTACTCGACACTGCCGCCGGGTTGCAAAATCTCGTAGGGGCTCATGGTGGCATCGCCAATGAAGATCAGCTTGTAGTCCTTGTTGTACTTGCGGATGATGTCCCAGGTGGCAAATTTTTCGGCATAACGGCGCCGGTTGTTCTTCCACATGAAGTCATAGACGCAGTTGTGAAAGTAATAAAACTCCAGGTGCTTGAACTCCGACTTGGCCGCGGAAAACATCTCTTCGACCCGGGCAATGTGCTCGTCCATGGTGCCGCCCACGTCCATCAGCAGCAGTACTTTGACGTTGTTGTGGCGCTCGGGCACCATTTTGATGTCGAGCCAGCCCGCGTTGGCGGCGGTGGCGCGGATGGTGTCAGGCAAGTCCAGCTCTTCAACATGGCCCTCGCGGGCGAACTTGCGCAGTCGCCGCAGCGCAACCTTGATGTTGCGCGTGCCCAGTTCCTGGGTGTCGTCGTAGTCCTTGTAGGCGCGCTGTTCCCACACCTTGACGGCGCTCTTGTTCTTGCTGGCACCCCCGATGCGGATGCCTTGCGGGTTGTAGCCACTGTTGCCAAACGGGCTGGTGCCGCCGGTGCCAATCCATTTGGAGCCGCCTTCGTGGCGCTCTTTTTGCTCTTCCAGGCGCTTCCTTAGAGTTTCCATCAGCTCATCCCAACCCATCTTCTCGATGGCGGCTTTTTCTTCGGGGCTCAGGTGTTGCTCCAGGGTCTGGCGCAGCCAGTCCAGCGGTACATCCTTGGTGAAATCAGTCACCAGCTCGATGCCCTTGAAATAGGCGGCAAAGGCGCGGTCGAACTTGTCGTAATGCTTTTCGTCCTTGACCAGCGTGGCGCGGCTCAGATAATAAAAGTCGTCAATTTTGTAGCCACTGGGCTCGGCAGATGCGTCGTCGGATGGCGCGGTTTTGGGCCCCACCACGCCGAGCTTCAGCGCTTCCAGCAGGGTCAAAAATTCCTTGACCGAGACCGGCAGTTTCGCAGCGCGCAGGGTGTAAAAAAAGTCGATCAGCATGGTCTTGGTGCAAGGGGCTCAGAGCCAGTTTTCGACCCGCAGCCCGGGCACACGCTCGAATTCACCGACGTTGTTGGTGATCAGCGTCATATCCATGGCCAGGGCATGGGCCGCAATCCATAGGTCGTTGTTGCCAATGGGCGTGCCTAGGGACTCCAGTTGCGCCCGGGTGTGACCATAGTGCGGTCCGGCATCGGCAGGCAATGGCAAGACGGCAATGGCGGTGAGCACGGCGTTGAGGCGCTGTGCCAAGTCTGTGGCGCGCCGCGAAGGCGGGAGCTTGCTCAGGCCATAACGCAACTCACCCGCGCTGATGATGGAAATGGCCAGGGTGTCGGGGCTACTGTCCAGAATGCGTTGGCTCAAGGTCGCCGACGCGTCGCGCAGAAAGTAACTGACGATGTTGGTGTCGAGCAGGAATTTCATTTGGTCGGGTTCACGTCAGACCCCAGCAGGGTGCTCCAGTCGCGCTCTTGGGGTGCGGCGTCCGTCATTTGGGCTTCAACCCCGGCCCATGCTTGGGCCCCATCAATGCTCAATGGCGGCAGACCTTTCAGAATATCCCGCACCGTGGCCTTTTTTTCCCGCAAGATGATCTCGTCGCCCCTGCGTTCAATCAGAACGCGCTTGGAGTGCAATTGAAATTCTTTGGGCAAGCGCACGGCCTGGCTGTTGCCCGACATGAAAACGGCGGCGGTGGTGGTCATGGTGTGCTCCTGGAATTGCAATATACAAATTGTATATGGTGATTAATTTCTGTGCACAAAACGCGGATGTCGGTCAACGCGGCTTGCTCAGCAGGTACAGCAACTGCGCCCGGGCTTCTGGCCATTCACCGTACGTCATGCTGTACATCACGGTGTCGCGGATGGTGCCGTCGCGGCGCAGGGC
>NZ_JACUUE010000157.1 GCF_014859475.1 Rhodoferax sp. | reverse complement strand
CCTGCAAGCGAGCATCCACTGGCCCGTCGGCCAAATGGGCATGAGCAGCGCCTGGCTGCGCGAGGTGCTGGCATGATGCGCATCGACGCTTGGTACCTGGCCAGTGCCCGGCTGGACATGCGCGCTGGCATGGACACGCTGCTCGCGCGCGTGATTGAAGTCTTTGGCAGCGCCCAACCCCACACCGCCTATGCCTTTGCCAATTTGCGTGCCAGCCGCATGAAAGTCCTCATCCACGATGGCTTTGGATTGTGGCTATGCACGCGCAGACTGCATCAAGGCAGCCTGCACTGGCCTGATGGGGATACGCCCCAAGTCAGCCTGAACCAACAACAATGGCAAGCCCTCACCGTGGGACTGCCCTGGCGGCGACTACAGGCAGATATGCGCATCACCTTGAGCTAACTGAGCTCAACGGTGACGAAAAAAAGCAGATCAAAAAGCACCTCAAAACTGGTTCAACAAAAGGCCAAAAAAGCAGCTCAAAAAGACAGGCAAAACAATGGCAAAAAAAGCAACGAAAAAGGCGCTAAAAAAGTAGCAAAAACTGCTTGAATTCATTGCTGTTTTTGCCTGTTTCTGAGACAATTACGCCATGTCTTTGGAAACCCCAATCACTGCCAGATCAGTATCAGGTTTGGCCGCAAAAATGCAGTCAAATCCGCAACCCAATTCACCGCCAGATTCACCCGCTTGCGAGCTCGGTGACATCCACCTCGAGACACTCACCCCAACCCAGTTACAGACGCTGGCCCTTAGCCTGATTGAGCGCATCAACGAGGATGCCAAAAACATCCAAGCCCAGAGCCAAGAGCTCAAACTGCGCCAGACCAAGATCGACGCACTGACCCATGAAATCCGTCTGCTGCGCCACCTGCGTTTTGCCGCCAAGACCGAAGCCATGGATGCGCTGCAGGTCAAACTCTTTGAAGAAGCCAACGCAGAAGATCTGGCCGATGCCCAGCAACGCCTGGCACAACTGGGCATCAAGCCCGCACCCGCTGCCCCCAAAGGCCGCCCGGCTCGCCAGCGCTTGCCAGCTAACCTGCCCCGCATCGATATTGCCCATGAGCCAGATGACACCACCTGCGCCTGCGGCGAGCCCATGAAGCGCATCAGTGAAGATGTCTCGGAACGGCTGGACTATGTTCCTGGCGTGTTTCGGGTGGAGCGTCATGTCCGGGGCGTGTGGGCGTGCAAGTGCTGTGCGCACCTGCGCCAAGAGGCCATGCCAGCTCAAGTCATTGAGTCGGGTATTCCCACCGCCCGACTGCTGGCCCAGGTGCTGATTGCCAAGTATGACGATCATTTGCCGCTGTACCGTCAAAACGAGATTTATGCCCGCTCGGGTGTCGATATCAGCGGCTCAACGCTGGCGGACTGGGTAGGCGCCTGCGGTGTGGCGCTGGCACCCATTGCGCAGGCGCTCAAAGCGCAGTTGCTGCAATGCCAGGTGCTGCACGCCGATGAGTCGCCGATCACCATCCTGGGGGGCAAGGGCGACAAGAAGCGCGGCTACATCTGGGCGTATGCCTGTGGCGTGCATGAAAGCGTTGCCGCAGTGGTGTTCCAGGTCAAGGAGGGGCGCAGTGGCCGGCATGCCAGGGATTTCTTGCAGCATGCGCCACCTGTGCGCGCGCTCAATCAGGATGCCCATGCGCCGCCACCGATCAAGCGCTGGTCGGGTCACCTGGTGGTTGACGATTATGGTGGGTACAAGGCGTTATTTGTGCCGGGCGCGGCTGTGGGTGGCGACACCGGCAATGGCGACGGCAACAGCGACACCTCGATCATTGAGGTGGGCTGCTGGGCGCATGTGCGGTGCAAGTTCTTTGAGCTGCATGTGGCGGCCAAGAGCACGCTGGCTGAGACTGCGCTGGCGCATATCGGGGCCTTGTATGCGCTGGAGCGCGAGATTCGCGATGAAGGGCTGGATTTGGCTCAGGCTTTGGAGCGTCGCCAGGGCCAGTCGTTACCCCGGCTGGCAGCCCTGCATGATTGGCTCAAGGCCAGCCGCGAGCAGGTCACCGATGGCACGGCTACCGCCAAGGCGATGGACTACACCTTGAAGCGTTGGCCAGCGCTGGTGCGTTATGCCAGTGATGCACGCTTGCCCATTGACAACAACCGCATCGAGAACCAGATTCGGCCCTGGGCTGTGGGGCGCAAGAATTGGCTCTTCAGCGGCAGTCTGGCCGCCGGTGCGCGCGCCGCCGACATCATGAGCCTGATTCAGACGGCCAAGATGAATGGCATCGAGCCGCTGGCTTATCTGACCGATGTGCTGACACGGTTACCTACGCATCCGAACAGCCGTATTGACGAGTTGCTGCCCACGCGGTGGCAGCCAGCAGGCTGATCCTCTGCCATAAATCAAACGGCGCAATGGCGCAAGATGGTGGCGACCGGGGGCTTACGTTCCAAAAAGGTGCGGCCCGCACAGGTCTGTGAAACCTATGACGGGCCGCCAGGATCGCAAGGGACTACCCAAGCGCAGGAGTTCAACGAGAGAACCCGCCGTCAGACGATGCCGAGGGCGGGTTCAGAAAAAATCAGGAAACGAAAACCTGGATGTCAGGTCGGCAAAGGGTGTGAATGGAATTCACCCCCCTTTGGTACCAAGGTGCAAACCTGCTGCTGGTGCAAACCCCTGCAAACCCCTGCAAACCTCGGTTTGCACTCTATCGGTGGGCGAGTCTTGCGCTCCAACCAACCGCATAGGATTTTGGCAAGGAAGGACCCCTCGCTTTCGAACTGCAGTGGCTTATTACCGACGGTTTTTTCAATCCATAGCTGTAAATGTACCGGAAAAAAGCCTGGTTGTTTAAGTGTGCTTTGAAAGCCAAAAGGACAAAGCGGCTAAATTTTGGACAAGTGCCCAATGCGTTGCTCTCCCTGGCCTTTTGTCTTGGACCATTTTTGTCGCTTTGCCGTCTTAAACATCAGCTTTTGCGACTCGCGTTGAGCTTGTCAGCGATCAATTGCAGTGACTTTTGCCAGTGCTGCCAGGCAGTGGTGCGGCACATGCCAAAGCGCGTGCAGATGTCACGCCAGCCGTAGCGCTTGGCGCGCATCCAGACCAGGTGACGCTGCGGCACTTCGAGCCACTGCACCCAGAGCATGACTTCGAGCATGTCCTGCACGTCTTGTGGGGTTGGTGGGAAGCGGCAGACCACACGCTCATCGCGGGCGAGCAACTCCCACTGGCAGCGCACGATGGTGGGCCAGGCGTTGAAGTAGCCCTGCACGTTGGCCGAGGGCAGACGTCTGGCGGTGACCGCAGCGTCCTCGAAGCGGTTGGCCACGGCCTGTGCGCTCCAGACACCGGTATGCTTGCAAGAAGGCTTAAACGGGCCTGCAAGCGATTTTTCTGCATCATGGCTACCCACATAAGGGCGTCCGGTTGTTTTGGCCTCAGGAGCCGATTTAAGCCTTTGCATGACGATCTCCTTGGCCATAGAGTCGCTCGCCGATGCGTCGCACCAGTTCGCGCTCGAGGTAGTCCAGCCGTGTGTCATGTGCGTTGACGACCAGGATGTTTTGGTCACGCCAGCCGCGTTGCTTCATCGCGTCGAGGTCGGTCACGCTGGGCTGCAAGCGACCCAGCGGGCATTGGTAGGGGTGGGTTGGGACTTTCATTTCATACCTCCTGCGTATCCATCGCCCAGTGCAGTATGGCCAGGGCATCGGCTTCGTTGTCGTCGGTGACGGGGTGGCCCAGTGCACACATGGCGGCAATGACCTCTGCCTTGCCAGCGTTGCCTTTGCCCGTGGCGTGTTTTTTGATCGTGCCCACTGGCACGCCCTGGTACGCGATGCGGTGGTGCTCGCACCAGGTGGTCAGTGTGGCCATCAAGCCGCCGTAAACGTGGGCGGCATCGACACCAACGTGGCGGCGCACTTCCTCGAAGTAGACAGCGTTGATCTCGCCAGTCATCGTTTTGATTTCTGCGAGCCAGTGCTTGAAGCGCAGGAAGCGCATGCCGCCGCCTTCGAAGCGTTGGGACTTGAAGCTGACAAAGCCGTGGGCAACGGGGCCGTGCTGAGGGCGCAGAGCCCAGCCAGTGGTTGTGCCCAGGTCAAGGGCCAAGATGGTGGTGGCACTCATTGCACAACTCCTCTGGCCATCTTCAGCGCGATGCCCAGAACCGCCACGCTGCCGTCGGGTAAACGGCAGGGAATGCAGTCATTACGAAGCGTCAATTGCAGCAAGAACTCGTCGATACCCTGTATCGGCTGGTGATGGAGTTCTGACCAGTCGCAGTACTCCCTGTAAAGGTCCAGAACTGGCGTCACAGCGGGGATGGTGCGTCCGCATTGCCACTCGAAGTTAGCCACGAGGGTGTTGAGTTTTTGGGTGAGGGATAGGGTGTTCATGACGTGTCCTTTTGAGTTCCGACCGAACTGCACCGAATTTCCGATAAGTTGTCTCGGCCGCGCGCAGGCGTGAGCGGGAATGGAAATTACGGTGCAGTTCGGTCGGTGATGTATATAAATCAATGAGTTAGCTAACTTTTTCGACCGAAGTTGGTCGTTAGTTATCCGCATATTGACTCGCGTATTGCGAGGTTTTTGCGCGCAAAAACAGCCCTTTGATGGCCTTCGCGCCTGTACCAAGTCGATCACGCTCAAATCCGCGCGACAAGAGTTGCTGGGTCAACCAGCGACTCGAACCGACGAACTCGCCCCGGCTTTCAGCGCGGTCTTTCCAGCGTTGGTAGACCGCCGAGATGGGTTCCTTGGAGTGGGGTGAGCGCTGACATTCGTCGTCAATAAACTCGCCCACAGCGTCCTCCTCCTCGAAGTACTCCTCGGTTGCATCGCGCACGCACTTGGGCGGATTCAGTCCTGACTTTTGCCACTCCAGGCAGCCCTGCAGGCCCCACGCCAGGATGGCATCGCGTTCCATGAGCAGTTTTGCCTGGAGGTGTTTGTCACGCTTTTGCGGTGGCACGGTGATGGTGAACGGCACCAGGTGCAGTCTGCGCCGCATGGCCTCGTCGATGTTGCGAATCGTGGGCTTGTGGTTGCCTGCGATGAGCAGTTTGAACATGGGGAAGAAGGTAAAGAAGTCCTGGCGCATAAAACGTGCCGTTACCGCATCGCCACCGGTGATCTCCTTGACCTTGGACTCCGCCCAGCGTCTGCCTTGCTCGGTCTCGGTGGCCGAGACCATGCGCGCGCCACGCAGCCCGGCCAGATCGGTGGGGTGGCGGTCGCCGCGCGACTCCATGAAGGTGTCCATCGGTGCGTTGGTAGCGTAGTCACCAAGAATGGTGGTCAACACATTAATGAACACAGACTTTCCGTTGGCTCCAGTGCCGTACAGGAAGAACAGCGCGTGTTCATGGGTGGAGCCGGTCAAGCAGTAGCCAAAGACCCGCTGCAAGTAGCTCACCAGGTCTTTATCACCGCCGGTGACCTGATCGAGAAACACGAGCCAATTCGGGCACCCCGAGCCCCACACTGGGCTGGCCGTGGTGATCTTGGTCATCAGGTCTTCGCGCCGGGGTGGGCGCAATTGGCCGTTGTGCAGATCAACGACACCGGCGGGCGTGTTGAGCAGCCAGACATTGGCATCCCAGTCGTTGGCCAGCGCAGCATGGGTGGGCTCGCTGCGCGCCATGCGCTCCACAGCTGACATGGTTGAAGAACTCGCCAGCTTGGTTTTGGTGCGATCCGAGCTTGCGCGATTGGATGCGGCGCGGCAGACCCCACGAATGATGTGGTTCACATAGAGCACCAGGTCTTCGTTCCAGCGCTGCATGTTCCATGCGAACCACTTGCCCCACTGCGCGCAGTAACGCCAGTCCTTGCCAAAGTGCCGGCTGAAGGCGGTGCAAATGCCGTCCTCGGTTGACCAGTCCAGATTCTTGAACAACTGTGCGCTGGCAGCTTTGGCCGCGCCTTTTGCGATTGCGGAGCTGCTCTGTTGCAAGACAACCCTGGGGCCCGATAGAACAAAGCCATGCACATCGAAGTCGGCCTCAGTAGAGTCCTCGGGCGATGGTTGCAGCGCATCGGCGCAGTCCCATCCAACGGGTCGCTCGGCTGGTGGCTG
>NZ_JACUUE010000156.1 GCF_014859475.1 Rhodoferax sp. | reverse complement strand
GCCAGCTGGTTGCCAATCACCACGGCCAGCAGCACCGCGCCAAAAACCGCCATGAACAAGCTGAGCGTGAGCGTGCCGATGTACATGCGGCGCAAGCCGTTGCGGGCCAGCGCGCGCTCCTGGTATTCACGGTTGGCCTGGGTCACCGCCAGGGCATTGGCCACCAGGGTGTCGGGCAGCGCCTTGATGGCCAGCAAATAGCGCGGCTCATTGAACGTGCCCAGCTCATTGCTGATGACGAGGGCCAGGGCTTTGATGCGGGCCTGCGCTGCGCTGCCCAGCACGGCATCGTCCAGCCCCTCGATCCAGGTGATGACGCGCTGCTCGCGCGCCGCCCGAAACTGCTGTGCACTGGGCAGCTCGGGATTGAGCTGGTAGCGTGACTGACCGGCCGCCGCGATCAGGCGGCCAGAGGTACCCCACAAAATCAGATCGTCTGCGGCCATGGCATCGCGCGTGCGCTCGAGCGGCAGGGCGGCGCTGACATCGGGCGTGTCCGACAGCCCGACGGCACCGGCGCGGGCCTTGCCAGCCAGATCAGCTGACAAGGTCTCCAGCGTGGTACGACCCAGATTCAGGCCGGCATCGAGCGCGCTTTCCACCTTGACATCGAACCAGCTCTCGATGGAGCGCGTGACGAACTGGTACGACACGACATAGATCAGTACGCCCGGCGCAAAGCCGGCCAGGGCGAAGATGGCAGCCAACTTGACCAGCAAGCGGCTGCCGAATTTTTTCTGCACCAGGCGCCGAACCAGACGCACCGCGATCCAGCTGATGACCAGCAGCAGCAGCACCGCCACCACCACGTTGACGGCAAAAAGACGGGCATAGTTTTGCTCGTAAAGGTCGCGGTTGGTGGTGGCCTGGGTCAACAAAAACAGCAGAATCAGGCCAATGGCCACCATCACGACCAAACCCAGCCCGAGCAACCAGCGCACCGTTCTGGAATGTTTTTCAGTCTGGACGGCGGCTCTTGGCGACGGCCTCATTGGGTCACCTCGGCGTCAAGGACCTGCTCTTGGCTTAACGCCACAGACCAGTCCGATTGGCCCAGTGTGCCTATCTGCAGGGGCCGGGGCAGTTGGGCCAGATCGAGCCAGAAACGGAAATCGACAAGGTGCCGCGCATCAGGCGCGAGCTCGGCCGCATCGGCAATCTTCCACCTGGAGATGCGGCGCACGGTGTTGAGCGCCTCGCTCCAGGAGTCAAAATTCTGGTTCAACGACAGGCCCAGCTCAGCTTCGACGACCTGGCCGGAGACAATATTGAGCCGCCATTGGCGCGTCAGGGGTTGGTAGGCCAGACGAAACTGGCGCCTGGCTGTGGCCACTTTTTTGTTGGTCCAGTACCAACGCTCGCGCAACACGTCGGCTTCGGCCACAAAATAGATTGGGATGCCTTTGTGCAGCGCATCGATCACCGCGGGCGACAACTCAAAGTCAAGCTGAGTGGAAAGCCAGAGCGCGTCATCGGCACGCTCCAGGCGCAACAGTTGCTGTGCGTCGGAAGACGGTGCCTGCGCCTGCGCCTGCGCCTGCGCCACGCTGAAGCCCAGCACAGCCGCAGCCAGCCAGCCCAGCAGCAAACTAGGCAGCGGACTTTTCCAGCAGCGCGTAATAAAAACCATCATGCTCACGGTTTGGATTGTCATCGACACCCGGCCATTGCGCGACCTGACCTGGTAACAAATGCCCGGGCGAGGGCAATAAAGTGGCGTTATTGTTGTTGCCAAGGAACGCCTCGATTTGATCTTGGCCCTCGGCGCGAAACACCGAACAGGTGGCATACAGCAAGCGGCCACCGGGTTTGAGCAGGGGCCATAACACCGCCAGCAGGCGGGCTTGCTGTTTGGCGAGTTGTGCCACATCGGTGGCGCGGCGCAGCCAGCGGATGTCGGGGTGACGGCGCACCACGCCGGAGCCCGAACAAGGGGCGTCGAGCAAAATCGCATCAAAGGGCTGACCCTGCCACCACGACGGCAGATCAGCCGCATCAGCGGCGACAACCCGGGCATTCAGGCCAAGGCGCTGCAGGTTGTCGTGAACGCGCTGGCAACGCTCGGCATCGATGTCGAGCGCGGTGACCGCCACGTTGGCAAACTCCAGCAAATGCGCCGTTTTGCCGCCCGGTGCGGCGCAGGCGTCAAGCACCTGCAGCGGCGCCTGGCCGCGCAGGCCGGTCAACAGCAGGGGCGCGGCCCACTGCGCGGCGCTGTCCTGCACCGACACCAGTCCGTCGGCAAAGCCCGGTATCTGCTGCACCGCGCTGGCGTGCTGCAACACCACACCCGCCAGCCCCAACGGCTGGGCAGCCAGGCCCGCAGCCTGGAGCTTTTCGAGGTAGTCAGCCAGGCTGATGCGCCGGGTGTTGACGCGCAACACCATCGGCGCCTGGGCGTTGTTGGCCTGCAGAATGGCCTGCCATTGTGCCGGCCACTCAACCTGCATCCGGGCCAGCCACCAGGCCGGGTGGTTCCAGCGCGCCACCGGGTCGTGGGCCGTTTGCGCCAATAAATCAGCCTGCTCGCGCAAAAAACGTCGCAAACAGGCGTTGATAAAACCAGCCTGTTGCCTCAGTGTTGGCGTTTTCTTGGCGGCTTCGACGGTCTGATTGACCAGGGTAAACGCGTCATAAGGCGCATCTGAGTCCTGCGACAACAAGGCCAGCGCGCTGCACAGCAAGGCATCCACCTGGGCCGATGGCTTGCGCGGCGCCAGCAGGCGGCGCAAAGCCTGGGCCCGCCCTAGCGAGCGCAGCACCGCAAAGCTGAGCGCCTGCACGCCAGGGCGCAGCGCTGCATCCACAGCACCGATAGCCGCCGTGCCGGACGCGCCGCCGAGAATCGCCTGCAACACCCTGGCGCTGGCCTGCAATTGCCGCCAAAGGGGAATCTGGGAATGCGTGTTCATGATTCAGTATGAAAAAACGCCTCAGACCCTTGAAAGCAGGGCGTGAGGCGTTTTTTGATTGAGCGTCAATTACTTGACTTCGGCGCTTTCATCCTGGTCCTGCTCGCTGGCCAGCGCCAGTTCGGCGGCTTCGGTTTCGGCAATGGCGCGGCGCTCGGCGTCGTCCATGTTTTCACGCACCTTGCGGGCTTCGTGGTACGCCAGGCCGGTACCAGCCGGAATCAAACGACCCACAATCACGTTTTCCTTCAGGCCGCGCAGACCATCGCGCTTGCCCATGATGGAGGCTTCGGTCAGCACACGGGTGGTTTCCTGGAAGGAAGCCGCGCTGATGAAGCTGTCGGTGGACAGTGATGCTTTGGTAATGCCCAGCAGCAAGTTGGTGAAGGTGGCTGGAATCTTGCCATCGGCGCGCAAGGCGTCGTTGGTGTTGAGTATTTCCGAGCGTTCCACCTGCTCACCATTGATGTAGCTGGAGTCTCCCGCGGCCTCGACCACCACACGGCGCAGCATCTGGCGCACGATCACCTCAATGTGCTTGTCGTTGATCTTCACGCCCTGCAGGCGGTACACGTCCTGCACCTCGTCAACGATGTAGCGCGCCAGCTCTTCGGCGCCCAGCAGGCGCAGGATGTCTTGCGGGTCGGCCGGGCCGTCCACCACCACTTCGCCTTTGTTGACGATCTGGCCTTCGTGCACCAGCATGTTCTTTTCCTTGGGCACCAACTCTTCCCAGACCTTGCCTTCGAGGTCGGTGATCTGCAGGCGAATCTTGCCTTTGGTTTCCTTGCCGAAAGAAATGGTGCCGGTCGCCTCGGCCAACACGCCCTTGTCTTTGGGCGAGCGGGCTTCAAAGAGCTCGGCCACACGCGGCAAACCGCCGGTAATGTCGCGGGTTTTTTGACCCTCGACCGGAATCCGGGCCAGCACTTCGCCAGGGCCCACGTCCTGCCCGTCACGCACCTGCACCAGCGCGCCAATCGGGAAACCGATCGTCACCGCATGGTCGGTGCCGGGGATCTTGACCTCGTTGCCGGTGGCGTCGATCAGCTTGACTTGTGGGCGCACCACCTTGGCCGAGCCGCGGCGTTTCGGGTCGATCACCACCAGCGTGCTCAAGCCGGTGACTTCATCGACCTGCTTGGCCACGGTCAGGCCTTCTTCGACGTTCTCAAAGCGGGCCTGGCCGGCGTACTCGGTGATGATGGGGCGCGTCAGCGGATCCCAGTTGGCCAAAATGGTGCCGGCCTTGACGGCCTGGTCGGCCTTGATGGTCAGGATGGCACCATAAGGGACTTTATGGCGCTCGCGTTCACGGCCGTGTTCGTCGTGAATGACGATCTCGCCGGAGCGCGAAATCACCACCAGTTCGCCCTTGCCGTTGGTGACATAGCGCATGGTGCTGTTAAAGCCGATGTTGCCGTTGGACTTGGCTTCGACGCTGGAAGCGATCGCGGCACGCGATGCCGCACCACCGATGTGGAAGGTCCGCATGGTCAACTGGGTACCGGGCTCGCCAATCGACTGCGCGGCAATCACACCCACAGCCTCGCCGCCGTTGACCAGACCACCACGGCCGAGGTCGCGACCGTAGCAACGGGCGCAAATGCCAAAGCGCGTCTCGCAGGTGAGCGCGGTGCGCACCTTGACTTCATCGACACCGGCCACTTCCAGCTCATCGATCGTGTCTTCATCGAGCATGGTGCCGGCCGGGGCCAGTACCGACCGGTTCTCGGGGTGCAGGATGTCTTCGGCAGCGGTGCGACCCAGAATGCGGTCACGCAATGATTCGATGGTTTCCCCGCCTTCGACAATGGCGCGCATCAGGTAGCCGGCGTGGGTGCCGCAGTCTTGTTCGGTCACCACCAGGTCTTGCGTCACATCAACCAGACGGCGCGTCAGGTAACCCGAGTTGGCGGTTTTGAGCGCCGTGTCAGCCAGACCCTTGCGCGCGCCGTGGGTGGAAATAAAGTATTCCAGCACGTTCAGGCCTTCGCGGAAGTTGGCGGTAATGGGGGTCTCGATGATCGAGCCGTCAGGCTTGGCCATCAAACCGCGCATGCCGGCCACCTGGCGAATCTGCGCCGGGGAACCGCGGGCGCCGGAGTCGGCCATCATGTAGATGGAGTTGAACGACTCTTGCGGCACCGGGTTGCCGTGGCGGTCAATCACGGTTTCTTTGGAGAGCCGACCCATCATCACCTTGGAGACTTCGTCACCGGCCTTGCCCCAGATGTCCACCACCTTGTTGTAGCGTTCACCGGCGGTCACCAGACCCGAGGTGTACTGGGTGGCGATTTCTTTCACTTCGGCTTCGGCGCGCTCGATGACGCCCGGCTTTTCGGTGGGCACCAGCATGTCTTCGATCGAGATCGAAATACCGGCGCGCGTGGCCAGCCGGAAGCCGTATTGCAGCAGCTTGTCGGCAAACACCACGGTCTCTTTCAGGCCGCACTTGCGGAATGAAGCATTGATGAGGCGCGAAATTTCCTTTTTCTTCAGGGCCTTGTTGATGAAGGCAAAGGGCAGGCCCTTGGGCAGGATTTCTGACAGCAGGGCACGGCCGACCGAGGTTTCGACCAGGCTGATGCTGGGCATGAACTCGCCAGTGACCTTGTCCTTGGTGTATTCGGTCAGGCGCACGCTGATGCGCGAGCTCATCTCGACCTCGCCTGCGTCAAAGGCGCGCTGCACTTCGCCGGTGTCGGCAAACACCAGGCCTTCGCCCTTGCCATTGATGCGATCACGGGTGGTGTAGTACAGGCCCAGCACCACGTCTTGCGACGGCACGATGGAGGGCTCGCCGTTGGACGGGAACAGCACGTTGTTGGAGGCCAGCATCAGGGTGCGGCATTCCATTTGGGCTTCAACCGACAAGGGCACGTGAACGGCCATCTGGTCACCGTCGAAGTCGGCGTTGAACGCAGCGCAGACCAGCGGGTGCAGTTGAATGGCTTTGCCTTCGATCAAAATTGGCTCAAAGGCCTGGATGCCCAAACGGTGCAGCGTAGGTGCCCGGTTGAGCATGACCGGATGCTCCTTGATGACCTCTTCCAGGATGTCCCAGACCACCGGCGTGCCGGTTTCAACTTCTTTCTTGGCCGCCTTGATGGTGGTGGCAATGCCCATGGCTTCCAGCCGCGCAAAAATGAAGGGCTTGAACAGCTCCAGCGCCATCAGCTTGGGCAGACCGCACTGGTGCA
>NZ_JACUUE010000155.1 GCF_014859475.1 Rhodoferax sp. | reverse complement strand
GCCACCATCCTCACCGGTTTTCTCGGTTCCGGCAAAACCACGCTGCTCAAACGCGTGCTCTCGGAAGCCCACGGCCAGAAGATCGCCATCATCGAAAACGAGTTTGGCGAGGAAAACATCGACAACGACATTCTGGTGACCGACTCCAAGGAGCAGATCATCCAGATGAGCAATGGCTGCATTTGCTGCACCATCCGTGAAGACCTGCGTGAGGCGTTGCAACTGCTGGCCGCCAAGAAGCGCCAGGGTTTGCTCGACTTCGACCGCGTGGTGATCGAGACCACCGGCGTGGCCGACCCCGGCCCGGTGGCGCAAACCTTTTTCATGGATGACGAGATTGCCGAGAGCTATTTGCTCGATTCCATTTTGACGCTGGTCGATGCCAAGCATGCCAACCAGCAGCTCGACACACGCCAGGAAGCGCGCCGCCAGGTGGGTTTTGCCGACCAGATATTCATCAGCAAAACCGATCTGGTGTCAGCTGAAGAAACGGCCGACCTGATGCACCGCCTGACGCACATGAACCCGCGCGCGCCGCAGCAAGCGGTGCATTTTGGCGAGGTGGCCTTGAGTGAGGTTTTCGACTTGCGCGGTTTCAACCTCAACAGCAAGCTCGACATCGACCCCGATTTCCTCAAGGAAGCGGAGCATGCACATGCGCACCACGATCATGACCACGAACACGGCGAGCACTGCGACCACCCGTCGCACCAGCATGGCCATCACCACGCCCATGAAGACGATGTGAAGAGTTTCGTCTTCCGTTCCGACCGGCCTTTCGACCCGGCCAAGCTGGAAGACTTTTTGGGCGCAGTGGTCAATATCTACGGCCCGCGCATGCTGCGCTACAAAGGCGTGCTCTACATGCAGGGCACCGACCGCAAGGTGATTTTCCAGGGCGTGCACCAACTCATGGGCAGCGACCTGGGGCCGGCCTGGGCACCGGGTGAAAAACCCTGCAGCAAGATGGTTTTCATTGGCATCGACCTGCCTAAAGATATATTCTTGCAGGGCATGGAACAAAGCCTGATGTGAGTTGATTGTCTAACCTTGGTCTGGAGGCCTGATGTTTGTCTCGATTTTGCAACTCATGGGCTTCGCCCCGGCGAAGCCTGTACACTCGCCCGCCGACGCAAAGCCCGCTCTTGTGGTTGCCCGCAAGACTCACCAGACAAGTTCCGTTGACAAGGTGGTGGCCACGGCCCCCGCTCAAATCGTTCAGGATAAACCCGCCAGGAGATCTTCCGTGAAAGCACAAGCCGCCAAATCAAAAACGATTGCCAAGACTGCCGCCACGCCCGCCACGCCCGTCAAACCGGTCAAGGCAGTCACTGCCGTCAAGCCAGCCCAGGCGGTGAAGTCTGCCCAGCAAGTGCCGCAAGGCAAAGCGCCGCAGGCCAAGGCAAAAGTCGTCAACGCTGCGGCGGTCGAGCCAGCAGCCGTCAAAAAGGTCAAAGCCGGTGCCGAGCCTGTGAGCAAGCCTGTTTTATCCTCCTCCAAGAAAAAGCCTCAAGAAGTGACTATTCAAGCCCCCGCATCCCCCAAAACCGTAGCCCCCGCAGCCGTTAAACCAGCGGCCAAACCAACTGCGAAGGTGGTGATGCCCGCCACCCAAATGACCTCATCCGGGGTGCCGGTGCGCACCGGGCGGCCGTCTTCGCGACTGGCCCAATTGACTGTGCCTTCAATGGCGCAGACGGTGGCCTCGACGGCCGCCAAGTCCAGCTTTACCCAGATGACGCCAGTGGCGCCCATCGTTTCGCCACTGGCCTCGTCGATCAAGAAAGACAAGAAACTCGCCAACAACTGGAAAACCAAACCAGTCGAAGCCTTGACCGACGCCGAGGTGCTGGCCATGCCCGACGACACTTACATGAATGAGGCGCAACTGGCGTTTTTCCGGTTGAAACTGGTTAATCTGAAAAACGCCATCCTCAGCAACGCGGGCGAAACCACCGAGCACTTGCGCGAAGACACGGTGGTGGTGCCCGACCCGGCTGACCGGGCCACCATCGAGGAAGAGCACGCCCTGGAGCTGCGCACCCGTGACCGCGAGCGCAAACTTTTGAAAAAGATCGAGCAGTCGATCGCGCGTATCGATGCCGGCGACTATGGCTATTGCGACGAGACGGGCGAAATCATTGGCGTGGGCCGTCTGCTGGCGCGCCCCACCGCCACGCTGTCGCTGGAAGCCCAGCAACGCCGCGAGATCAAACAAAAAATGTTTGGCGACTAAGAATGGCCCGATGCCACCTGGCATCGGTTTGAAGCGTATGGCAACACTACCCACCAGATCAGGGCTTCTTTCCAAGGTTGCCAAGTTTGTTCGTCATCCCAATGTTGATTGGCGTGACCTTGACAATATCGGGCGCGCCGCTGAGGTGCCGCCTGAGCCGGCACTGGCGCACAACCGGCAAACGCTCAAGGACATGATCGAGCGCAAGCGCCATGAAGACGCTGTCCGCAAGCAAGAGTTTGACCAGCTGCGCCAATTGCGGCGCGATGCACCCATGGCAAAGCCAGAGGCCAACGAAGAGTCCTCGCCGCTGGTCAGTTCCGCGGACACCACTGGCCAGGAAGACCGGACCCTGACCATTCGTAAAATCGACGAAATCGAAGCGCAAATGTCCAAGCAGTGGTGGAAGGCGCAAAGCCAGCCGGCCCAGACGGGTTTCCCGCAACTCCTGGATGCCGAGCCAGCAGATGTCTTGAAAGAAAGATCAGACAGTTTTTTTGCCTCGACCCAGTTCGTCAGCAACCTGATCGATTTTGACGATATACCCACCCTGTTCGACCAGGGGTCTTCTGCGCCCTCCCTCTTGCGCGATGAGGCGCCAGTTTCCGTGATCGACTGGCAGCGCCAGCCCATTGACAACAAAGGCTTTGAATCGTCCAAATTGTTTGCCTCCGGGATGGGCAACAACCTGGCGGACCCCGACCTCGAAGAGGCAGCGGTGCGTTTTGCCAACGGCGACGAGGCAGGTGCCGAATCTGTGTTGCTTGGCGCGCTGCGTTCCCAGCCGTTTCTCAGCGCCGTCGCCCAAGCCCAGGCCGAGGCCCTGTTTGACCTTTACCGCAGTTTGGGGCAGCAAGCCAATTTTGAGCGTGAAGCCTTGAATTACGCGCAGCAATTCGGCTGTTCGGCCCCGACCTGGCAGCGCACCGTTCACATGCCAGGAGGCCCGTTACCGGAGGCGCTGCCAGTCGTTGCATGGCGCAGTCCGGCGCAACTTGACGCCCAGGCGCTGGCCCAGCTGCCCCGCCACTTGCCCCAAGGCAGCAGTTTGTCGCTGGACTGGTCGGGGCTGGCGCAGATCGCCGAGTCGGCAGCCCCGGACCTTGCCGCCTTGATGGCCGCCTGGAGCGAGCAGCAGGGTGCACTTCATTTCGAGGGTGAAGAGGTGCTGGAAAGCCTGTTGCGTGCCGCCACACCGAGAGGCGTGCGTCAAACGGCACAATACTGGTGGACCGCGCGCTTGGATTTGCTGCGCATTTTGCAGTGGCAAGATGATTTCGAAATGGCCGCTTTCGACTACTGCATCACTTACGAAACAGCGCCCGATCCATGGTGTCCCGCAGTTTGTGAACTGCGTCAGTCGGCGCAGCTTGACGGCCCCGACGACGCTTGGTTGACAGACTTGGGGTCGCCCCATGATGCACAGCCGCAAGCAGCGCCGTCGCCCGCTGCGGCACCGCCTGGCCCTGCTGCGGCAGGCCCCGGTCCTGTGAGTTTGACCCTGGCAGGAGAATTGCTGGGGGCAGACGCGCCGGGTCTGGCCCTGTTGGAGGCGGCCAGCCAACAGGACGGCGAACCGGATGGCCTGATATCGATCTGCTGCACCGACCTGATCAGGGTCGATTTTTCTGCTGCGGGCAGTATTCTGAATTGGGTGGCCCAGGCCCAAGCCAAGGGCCGCCAGATTGAATTCAGGGATGTCCCGCCTCTGGCCGCCTCATTTTTCAACCTGATTGGCATCAATCAGCACGCGCACGTGATCACACGAACGCATTAACGCATTGGTCAGGACAGGATTATTTATGGAGCAATTTCACGGCACCACCATCATCAGCGTGCGCCGGCAAACGCCCGAGGGCATGCAGGTTGCCATTGGCGGCGACGGCCAGGTGACGCTGGGCAACATCGTCGTCAAGGGCACGGCGCGCAAGGTGCGCAAGCTCTACCACGGCAAGGTGCTGGCCGGTTTTGCCGGTGCCACCGCCGATGCCTTCACGCTGTTCGAGCGCTTCGAGGCCAAACTTGAAAAACACCAGGGCCACCTGGTGCGCGCCGCCATCGAGCTCACCAAGGACTGGCGCACCGACCGCGTGCTGCGCCGTCTCGAAGCCATGCTGGCGGTGGCCGACCTGGAGGCCTCACTCATCATCACCGGTAACGGTGATGTGCTGGAGCCCGAAAACGGCATTGTCGCCATCGGCTCGGGCGGTGCCTACGCCCAGGCCGCGGCTATCGCCCTGCTCAACCACACCGACCTGTCGGCCACCGACATGGTCAAGAAATCGCTGGAAATTGCTGGTGAGATTTGTATCTACACCAATATGAACCACACCATCGAGTCGCTCTAACTTCATGGCAACACAAGCATCCCAAATGATGGATTGCTTCACTTCGTTCGCAATGACGACCCCCTTTCACGTTAACACCATGTCCACTCTCACCCCCCAACAAATCGTCGCCGAGCTCGACAAACACATCGTCGGCCAGCAGCAGGCCAAGCGCGCCGTGGCCATTGCCTTGCGCAACCGCTGGCGCCGCCAGCAAGTCGGCCTTGACCTGCGCGCCGAGATCACGCCCAAAAACATCCTGATGATCGGCCCCACGGGCGTTGGCAAGACGGAGATTGCGCGGCGCCTGGCGCGCCTGGCCGATGCCCCGTTCATCAAGGTCGAGGCCACCAAGTTCACCGAAGTCGGTTATGTGGGCAAGGATGTCGATGCCATCATCCGCGACCTGGCTGACATTGCGGTCAAGCAAACGCGCCAGGCCGAAACCAAAAAGGTGCGCGAACGTGCAGCCGATGCGGCCGAAGACCGCGTGCTTGACATCCTGATCCCGATGCCCAAACATGAGTTTGGCGTGGTAGAGGGCAATGAGCCAGAGAGCACCGCGCGCCAGACCTTTCGCAAAAAGCTGCGCGAAGGCCAGCTCGACGAGCGCGACATCGAGCTCGATGTGGCACAAAACACACCGCAACTCGAGATCATGGGCCCGGCCGGCATGGAGGAAATGACCGAGCAGTTGCGCGGCATGTTCGGCCAGCTCAACCAGAACAAAACGCAAAAGCGCAAGCTCAAGATTGCCGAAGCGCTCAAGTTGCTGGTCGAAGAAGAAGCCGCCAAGCTGGTCAACGAGGACGAGATCAAGACCCAGGCGTTGCAGATGCTGGAGCAAAACGGCATTGTTTTCATTGACGAAATAGACAAGGTCACCTCGCGCTCTGAGGGCAGCGGCGCCGAAGTCTCGCGCCAGGGCGTGCAGCGCGACCTGCTGCCGCTGGTCGAGGGCACCACGGTATCGACCAAATACGGCATGGTCAAGACCGACCACATCTTGTTCATTGCATCGGGCGCGTTTCACCTGAGCAAGCCCAGTGACCTGATTCCCGAATTGCAGGGGCGCTTCCCGATCCGGGTCGAATTGCAGTCGCTCTCGGTTGAAGACTTTGTGGCCATCCTGACGCAAACCACGGCCTCGCTGGTCAAGCAATACCAGGCCCTGCTGGCCACCGAGCAGGTCACCCTTGAATTTACCGATGCCGGCATTGGGCGGCTCGCGCAAATCGCCTTCGATGTCAACGAGCGCACCGAGAACATTGGGGCGCGGCGCCTGTCCACGGTGATGGAGCGCCTGCTCGATGAGGTCAGCTTCGACGCCGCCAACCTGTCCGGCCAGACCATTGAGGTCGATGCAACTTATGTCGATGCGCGCCTGGCAGAACTCAGCCAAAACGAAGATTTGAGCAGGTACATTTTATAAGAGCTTGCGGGTCAGACCACTCGCGCAGCGACGTGCTCTGACCCCAACACTTTGTCGGATGTCCGGCTGTTCAGCTTGCGGGTCAGACCACTCGCGCAGCGACGTGCTCTGACCCCAACACTTTGTC
>NZ_JACUUE010000154.1 GCF_014859475.1 Rhodoferax sp. | reverse complement strand
GTCTCAGTCGGCAGATTACCCTTCTCACCAATTCGTCCTCACAGGGAAACATTGGCATGGGCGACATTGAAAAGTTAGAAGTCCAACTGCCACCGAGCGACGAACAAATCGCCATCGCCACCGTCCTCGCCGACATGGACACCGAACTCACCGCCCTCGAAGCCCGCCGCGACAAGACCCGCGCGCTCAAGCAGGGCATGATGCAAGAGCTACTGACGGGAAAAATCCGCCTGGTATGAACGGCGTGTCGCAATCACCGTCTTTCTTCATTGGCTGGGACGTGGGCGGGTGGAACTGCATCAATGGAGCCTCTAGCCGTGCCCAGAGGCGAAGTTTTTCCAGATGTTGATCAGCGGAATTACAGATAATGATCACGTGGAATTACAGATAAATTTTCAGAACAATTTACGCAAGTAAATGTTTTTAATTGATTTTTTGGTATAGAGTCCACTAAATGTTTACCTTTCAGTAAAGATATTGGATAGCCATGGCTGCATTTCATCACTTTGACCTGGCGCTTCTGAACCCCGCTTTTGACTCACCTCTGGTCGATGTGTTGACTGAGCTGGAACACCTGCGGCGCCTGAAGCTGGCGGGCACCACACCGGCGCCGGTGTTCTTTCAGCTCAAGCGCGTATTCCACATGCTGGAGAGCTTGGGCTCCGCCCGTATTGAGGGCAACCACACCACGCTGGCCGACTATGTGGAGAGCTCGCTGGAAGGCACTGCCACAGCGGGTGACCATCTATCAGAGATTGCCAACATTGAAGAGGCCATGGCCTACATCGAATCCGCGATGCAGCCGGGCGAAGAGGTGTCCGAGCATTTCATTCGCGAACTGCATGTCTTGGCGGTGAATAAACTAGTGCGCGAAGGCGATGCAACCCCTGGTGCCTACCGCGTAGGGCAAGTGCAAATCGCCCAATCAGAGCATCTGCCGCCAGACGGTGTGCTGGTGGGGGACTACATGCAAGAGCTGGTGTCGTTTATTAACCGGGCGGATGCGCCCAAGTATGACCTGATCAAGGTGGCGCTGGCGCACCACCGTTTTGGCTGGATACACCCCTTTGGCAACGGCAATGGGCGGGTGGTACGTTTGTTGACCTATGCGCTGATGATCAAGTACGGCTTCAACGTCAAGGCTGGAGGGCGGGTGTTGAACCCCACGGCAGTATTTTGCAGTGACCGTGACCAGTATTACGCCATGCTGGCCTGTGCTGATGTTGGCACCTCTGATAACTTGGAGCAATGGTGTTTATATGTGTTGCAGGGTGTATTGACTGAGCTGAAGAAGGTGGATCAACTCACCCAGTATGACTACCTGAAGAGTAAGATTTTGGTGCCTGCGCTCACCTACGCGCGCAGCCGAACCTTGATTACCGCGCAAGAAGAAGCAGTGCTGCTTTCCACGGTGAAGTCAGGTGTTGCCAAAGCGGCTGACCTCAGCGCTGCAATGCCGGCCATGAGCGCAGCGCAGCGCACCTACCAAATCAAGAAACTGGTGGAGCGCAAGATGTTGCATCCCATTGCGCCAAACGCACGCCAGTACACACTTGGCTTTGACAACAGCTACCTCATGCGCGGCGTGATTCACGCCCTCTCGCAAGAGAGTTTTATTTCTGCGCCACTCACGGGACAGGCGCCACCAACGCCATCTGCTCAAGAAAAACCATGAGCACCGTCGGCCAAATCGAAAAGCGCACCCAAGCCCGCATCGTCGCCTTGTTTCAGCAGCGGCTGGGTTACGACTATCTGGGTGACAAGTCTGACTTGGACAACCGTAACATCGAGCCAAAGCTGCTCACGGCATGGCTGGCCAAACAGGGCGTGAGTGATACCCTGATAAGCAAGGCGCTGCATGAACTCAACCGGGTGGCCAGCGACACCAGCAAAAGCATTTACGACCGCAACAAAGAGGTCTATGAGCTGCTGCGCTACGGCGTGAAGGTGCTACCCGGCGTGGGTGAAAACCGCATCACAGTCTGGTTGGTGGACTGGAAGCAGCCCACGAACAACCATTTTTGTGTGGCTGAAGAGGTGACGGTCAAAGGCGCCGATGCCAGGGCCAGCACCAAGCGCCCGGACGTGGTGATTTATATCAACGGCATGGCGCTGGGCGTGCTGGAGCTGAAGCGCTCGACCGTGTCGGTGGCCGAGGGCATCCGGCAGAACTTGGACAACCAGAAGAAGGAATTCATCCAGCCGTTCTTCTCGACCATGCAGTGGGTGATGGCGGGCAACGACACCGAAGGGCTGCGCTATGGCGCCATTGAGACCCCGGAAAAATATTACCTGCGTTGGGTGGAAGACACCGGCGCCTATGCCGCAGAGCCGAACCCGCTGGATCGGCAAATCATGCAGGTGTGCAACAAGACCCGGCTGCTGGCGCTGATGCACGATTACGTGGTGTTTGACGCGGGCATCAAAAAGCTGTGCCGCCAGAACCAGTACTTTGGCGTCAAGGCCGCGCAAGCGTTCATTCACCGCCGCGAGGGCGGCATCATCTGGCACACACAGGGCAGCGGCAAGAGTCTGACCATGGTGTGGCTGGCCAAGTGGATACGCGAGAACGTGCCGGGGGCGCGGGTGCTGATCATCACCGACCGCACCGAGCTGGACCAGCAGATTGAAAAAGTGTTCACGGGCGTGAATGAGCACATTCACCGCACCGCCAATGGCCATGACCTGATCGACACGCTCAACGGCACGACGGAATCATTGATCTGTTCGCTGGTACACAAGTTTGGTGGCAAAGCGGATGAAGACACCGACGGCGAAGGCACCCGAGAGTTCATTGAATCGCTGCGCCAGCTGCCGGCTGACTTTGTGGCCAAGGGCGACATCCATGTGTTTGTGGATGAATGCCACCGCACCCAGAGCGGTGATCTGCACAAGGCCATGAAGGCGCTGCTGCCCAATGCCATCTTCATTGGGTTTACCGGCACGCCGCTGCTGAAAGCCGACAAGCAAAAGAGCATCGAGGTGTTTGGCCGCTACATCCACACGTACAAGTTTGACCAAGCCGTGCGCGAGGGCGTGGTGCTGGATTTGCGCTACGAGGCGCGCGACATCGACCAGACCTTGACCAACCGCGACAAGATTGACCAGTGGTTTGAAGCCAAGACCAAGGGACTGAACGATCTGGCCAAGGCGCAGCTCAAGCAAAAGTGGGGCACCATGCAACGGGTGCTGTCGAGCCAAGACCGGCTGCAAAAAATTGTGGCCGACATCCTGATGGACATGGCTACCCGCCCGCGCCTGATGGACGGCCACGGCAACGCCATGTTGGTGGCGGGCAGCATTTATGAGGCGTGCAAGTTTTACGAGCTGTTTGCCAGGACCGAACTCAAGGGCAAGTGCGCCATCGTGACCAGCTACAGCCCCACCGTGGCCGACACAAAGGGTGAAACCACGGGTGAGGGCGTGACCGACAAGCTGCTGAAATACGCGGTGTACGGCCAGATGCTGGCCGACTGGTTCAATGAGCCGGCCGAGGTGGCCATTACCAAGTCGGACAAGTTTGAACTGGCCGTCAAAAAGAAGTTCATCGACGAGCCGGGGCAGATGAAGCTGCTGATTGTGGTGGACAAGCTGCTGACGGGCTTTGATGCACCATCAGCCACCTACCTTTACATCGACAAGCAAATGCGCGACCACGGCCTGTTTCAAGCCATTTGCCGGGTGAACCGCCTGGATGGTGAGAGCAAAGAGTACGGCTACATCATTGACTACAAAGACTTGTTCAAGAGTCTGGAAGGTGCCGTGGGCGACTACACCAGTGGCGCGCTGGACGGCTACGACAAGGATGACGTGAAAGGGCTGCTGGAAGACCGGCTGAAGAAAGCCCGGCAGGACTTGGAAGATGCGCGTGAAGCCGTCAAGGCGCTGTTTGAGCCGGTACTGGCCCCACGCGATCAAGCCGCCTACGGCCATTACTTTTGCGCGATGGAGTCGGGCAATTCGACCCAGCTCAAGGACAACGAAGCCAAGCGGCTCAAGTTGTACAAATTTGTCACGACCCTGATCCGGGCCTATGCGGCGCTTGCCAATGAAATGGCAGAGGCAGGGTACACGCCAGACCAGATTGCAAAGATCAGGGCAGAAGTGGATCACGCCAGCAAGGTGCGCGACGAAGTGCGCTTGGCCAGCGGTGATTACATTGACCTCAAGGCGTATGAGCCGGCCATGCGGCACCTGATTGACACCTACATCCGGGCCGAGGAAAGCGAGAAGATTTCCAGCTTTGACGACATGAGCCTGATCCAGCTCATTGTGGAGCGCGGCCCGGACGCGGCAGCGGCCAAGCTCAAAGGGGTGATGAAGAGCGATGAAGCGGTGGCCGAGGCCATTGAAAACAACGTGCGCAAGCTGATCATCAACGAGTCGCCCGTTGACCCCGCCTATTACGACAAGATGAGCAAACTGCTGGATGCGCTGATCGCGCAGCGACGCAAGGGCGTGGTGAGTTACAAGGAATATCTGGAGAAGATTGCCCAGCTCACCAAGGACGCGACCATGCCGGGTGGCCCGGCGTCTTACCCGGCGGGGATCAAGACCGCTGCGCAACGGGCGTTGTACAACAACTTGGGACAGGACGAGGCGCTGGCCGTGGCGGTGGATGTTGGCGTGATGAGCAGCTTGCAGGACGACTGGCGCAACAGCAGCACCAAAACCAAGCGCGTGCGCCATGCCATCCGCCATGTACTGAGCACCGCCTTGCCCTTGGGTGCGGGGGTGCATGCGCTGGATGTGGGGGCTACCCCTGCGACGCCGGCCGACCTTGAACACGAGACCGACCGGATACTTGAATTGGTGAAAAACCAAGGTGGCTATTGAAGTGAAGGCGCGCAAGACAGAAAGCGATGCCCGTTTGCAAGTTGGCGGGATCAAGGTGGAAGTGGTGCGCAAGGACATCAAGAACCTGCACTTGGGTGTTTACCCACCGTTGGGGCGGGTGCGGGTGGCGGCGCCTTTGGTGATCAGCGATGACGCGGTGCGACTGGCCGTGATTGACAAGCTGGGCTGGATCAAACGGCAAAAAGCCAAGTTTGTCGAGCAGCCGCGCCAGACGCAACGCGAGATGGTGAACGGCGAAAGCCACTACTTTCTGGGGCAGCGCTACCGCCTGCGGGTGCATGAGGTGGCAGCACCGGCCCGGGTGGCGGTGCGCGGCATTGCCAGCCTTGACCTGTTCGTGCGTTCCGGTGCCAGTGCCGAGCAACGTGAAGCTGTGCTGCTGCACTGGTACCGTGGCCAGCTCAAGGCGCTGATACCGCCGTTGCTGGAGAAGTGGCAGCCCATCCTTGGTGTTCAGGCCAGCCACTGGGGCATCAAGAAGATGAAAACCAAGTGGGGGAGCTGCAACCCCAGCGCCAAGCGACTCTGGTTTAATCTGGAGCTGGCCAAAAAGCCTGAGATGTGCCTTGAATACATCGTGGTGCACGAACTGTTGCACCTGCTGGAGCGCAAACACTCGGAACGGTTCACGGCGCTGATGGATGCTTATTTGCCCAACTGGCGGGTGTGCCGCGAGACCCTGAATGGGGGGATGCTGGGGCACGAGGTGTGGGAGTACTGAGTCAGCCCATCCAGAAAACTGGACACAGGCGATTCGACAGATTTGCGGATTTTCGACCAACGAGGACGCAGGATCACGCTGAAAAACCTGGAAGGAAGACCTGTTTATTGTTTAAATTCAATGTTTTACATGTCTTTTTTGATCTCAGACGAGTTCAAAACCTTCCGAACATCGACACCACTTGTCAAATATCAATCTCTTCTCAACTTCTGCCCCTGCACACGTTGCATTGAACTTTTCAATTAGCACTCACTCACAGAGAGTGCTAACATTACGAGCTGAAGTAACAAGGAGTTCTGCCATGACTGTCAATACTGGCGTTGCCGACAATTCCCTGACCTTGGTGAATCCGTGGTCGGTGGTGCCTGCACTGGGCCACCTGGACGCCTACATCTCGGCGGTCAGCCGCATGCCCATGCTGACCCTGGAAGAAGAGCAGTCCTGCGCACGCAAACTGCGCCAGGACAACGACCTGGAGGCGGCGGGGCGGCTGGTGCTGTCACACCTGCGCCTGGTGGTGTCCATTGCGCGCCAGTACCTGGGCTACGGCCTGCCGCATGGCGACCT
>NZ_JACUUE010000153.1 GCF_014859475.1 Rhodoferax sp. | reverse complement strand
ACCCAGCATGATTTTTGTTACAGGCGGTGCCGGCTACATTGGCACACACACGGTCGTCGAGTTGCTCAATGCGGGGCATGAAGTGACCGTGTTCGACAACTTTTGCAACAGCCAGCCCGAGGCCCTCACGCGGGTGGCGCGCATCACCGGCAAGCAAGCCCGGCTGGTGCAGGGTGATATGCGCGACTCGGCCGCCTTGGTGGCCGCCTTGCGTGCCAGCGGCGCCAGCGCCGTGATTCATTTCGCCGGGCTCAAGGCGGTGGGCGAGTCGGTGCAAAACCCGCTGGCTTATTACGATAACAACGTGGTTGGCACGGTGCGGCTGCTGCAGGCCATGACCGAATGCGGCATTAAAACCCTGGTGTTCAGTTCTTCGGCCACGGTCTATGGCGACCCGCAGCGCCTGCCGCTCACCGAAGACCATCCGCTGTCGGCCGCCAACCCGTACGGCCAGACCAAGCTGGTCATCGAAGACATGCTGCGCGACCTGTACCGCAGCGACCCGGCCTGGCGCATCAGCATCCTGCGCTACTTCAACCCGGTGGGCGCGCATGCCAGCGGCCTGATCGGTGAAGACCCGCTGGGCACGCCCAACAACCTGCTGCCGTTTGTGGCGCAGGTGGCGGTGGGGCGGCGCCCGTTTTTGAACGTGTGGGGCGCTGACTACGCCACGCCTGACGGCACCGGCGTGCGCGATTACATTCATGTGGTTGACCTGGCGCTGGGCCATCTCAAGGCGCTGGAGCGTCTGGCGCATCACGCCGAGTGCCGTGCCATCAATCTGGGCACCGGGGTGGGTTACAGCGTGCTCGACATGGTGCGGGCTTTTGAGCAGGCCAGCGGCAAGCCGGTGCCCTACCAAGTGGCGCCACGCCGCGCTGGCGATATTGCCGCCTGCTACGCCGACCCGGCCCAAGCCAAGGCCTTGCTGGGCTGGCGCGCCGAGCGCGATCTGGCATGTATGTGTGCTGACGCCTGGCGCTGGCAAAACGGCAACCCGAACGGCTATGCGCAGGCAACATGAAACGGCTGTTTGATTTGCTGCTGGCGGTTTTGGCTGGCTGTGTGTTGCTGGTGCCTGTGCTGCTGGTTGCGGCGCTGGTGCGATTCACGTCCAAAGGGCCGGTGCTGTATTGGTCTGACCGGGTGGGGCGCAACAACACCATTTTCAAGATGCCCAAGTTCCGCAGTATGCAGATTGGCACGCCTGCGGTGGCGACACATTTGCTGAGCAACCCGGATGCCTACCTGACGCCGATTGGCAGTTTTTTGCGCAAGTCCAGCCTTGATGAATTGCCGCAGCTGTGGAGCATTTTGAAAGGTGACATGAGTTTTGTCGGGCCGCGGCCGGCTTTGTTCAACCAGCACGATTTGATTGAATTGCGCACGCAGCAAGATGTGCAAAAGCTACTGCCCGGGCTCACCGGTTGGGCGCAGGTGAACGGGCGCGACGAGCTGCCAATACCTGACAAAGTGAAGCTGGATGTGGAGTATTTGCAACGCCAGTCGCTGTGGTTTGACATTCGCATCTTGTGGCTCACGTTTGTCAAGGTACTGCGCCGCGATGGGGTGTCGCATTGATTCAGCAATAATGGGGACGCTACCCTTTTTTCAAGCTGGTGCTCGGGCTTACCGGCTGGGCGCAGCTGTTACAGGGCAGCTATGGGGTCTTCGTCGCCGTTTAACAGCCAGTCGGGCGCCAGATAAAGCTGTATCTCGGGCGGCACGGCGCCCTCCTTGGGCGGGTTGAGGGTGACAAGCTGCAATGCGGCGTGGGGCCAAGCCGGGGCGGCGTCTTGTAGCGCGCGTACTTCACGCGCCAGGGTGTCGGGGCTGTCGAGGTCGGCGCAGACCTGAATCAGGGCCTCGCTGCCCGTCACTCCGCGCGCATAAAAGTCCACCTCAAAACCTGCCGGGGTGCGCACATAGTTCACTTGGGCGCCACGGCGCTGTAGCTCTTGCAGCACCGCCGTTTCTAATGCGTGACCCACATTGGCTTTGCCGGAACGGTCAAACAGCGCCATCAGGCCAGTATCCACGGGGTACACCTTGCGCGGGTTGACCTGCCTGCGGCGCTCGGAGTCCGTGGCAAGGTCAAGGCTGCTGAGCAAAAAGGCATCTTCCAGATGCGCGAGGTAGCTGTGCAGGGTGTCCTTGCCCACCGCCACGCCGCGCGATTTGAGATCGGCATGGAACTTGTTAATGCTGAATGCACCGGCGGCATTGCCCAGAAGTTGTCGCACCATCCAGTGCAATACCTGAGGCTGGCTGAGGTTGTGGCGCTCTATCACATCTCGCAGGAGCACAACATCGACATAGGTTCGCAAGAGCTCAAGACGGTTGCGGGCGTCGAGGCCCTGCGCTTCGGGAAAGCCACCGTGCGCGAGGTAGTCAAGCAGATGGCGGTCGAGCTGTGAGCGCTCGGCCTTGGTCAGGCGGTTGGTTGGTTTTTGCGGCTCACAGCCCGCGTGGCGCAGCATCTCGCGAAAGCCGAACGGAAAAACAACCGCTTCCATGGCTCTGCCACGCATGCTGGTGGCCACTTCACGCGAGAGAAGACGCGCGGACGACCCAGACAGGAAAAGGTCGATGTTTTCGCTGTCAAGCAAGCGCCTGGCAAATAGTTCCCAGCCTGGTACGAGCTGGATTTCATCCAGAAAGAAGCTGGCACGGCGGCTATCACGCCATGCAGGGTTGAGTTGGTAGAACGTTTCAACGAGCAGGTCGAGATCTTGTAGTTGCATGTCAGCGAGACGTTCGTCTTCAAAGCTGAAATAAAGCAAGCCCTCGCGCGGTATGCCACTTGCATGGCGGTCAGCCAGAATCTGCCACAGCAGGCTGGTCTTGCCAGCCCGCCGCATGCCAATCACCGCCGTAGCCTTCGCCTTGACGGCGGGTAACCAGATGTCCCGGCGCGTCAGCACTCGCAGCGGCACCGCTTGGGCATCAATGATTTTCTGGCGAATGACGGTGCGAAATTGACTTTTCATAAAGCACAATTTTATTTCAATTTGTCCTTTTAAAAAAGATGAATAAAAAGGGGACGCTAATAAAAAGGGGACGCTACCCTTTATCTTTGCTATGCTCAGCCCATGCCAAGATTGCCCAGAGCCGTGTTTGCTGGCTTTCCCCACCACATTACCCAGCGTGGCAATCGGCGCGAGCCCGTTTTTTTCAGCGATGAAGATCGCTTGGTTTATCTGGCTTGGCTCAAGGAATACGCCGAAAAGCACCAAGTTGAAGTGCTGGCCTATTGTCTGATGACCAACCATATTCATTTGATTGCCGTGCCTGCTACGGACGATGGCTTACAGCAGACGCTCAAGCCATTGCACATGCGCTACGCCCAGCGTTTTAACCGTCAGCGCGATTGGACGGGGCATGTCTGGCAGGGGCGATTCTTTTCCTCACCGCTGGATGATGTCTATTTGTGGGCGGCGCTGCGTTATGTGGAATGCAATCCGGTGCGCGCGGGCATGGCAAACCGTGCCGAAGATTACCGCTGGTCAAGTGCCCCAGCTCATTGTGGTCGCTGCCCGGATGTCTTGCTTAAATTGGATTCTGTCTGGCATCAGCAATTTGCAGCTGTTGAGGATTGGTCAGCCTGGCTGGCGCAGACCGACGACGCTGAGAAATTGAAAACGCTGCGGTTGCACGCAGACAAGGGCCTGCCCTGTGGGGATGAGCATTTTGTCGAACGACTTGGCGCGATGGCGGGCAGGTCCTTGGTATCAAGGTCGCCTGGCCGACCAAAGGCAGAAAAAGGGTAGCGTCCCCTTTTTCCCCCCTTTTTCCCTGGATGTAGAGTATCTGCAACGAAGAACCTTTTGGTTGGATATAAAAATTATTCTGTTAACTGCATTGAAGGTAATAAAAAGAGATAATGTGACCCTCTAAAAGAGCCACGACCACGTGCCGCCAGGTGTTTTAACCCTTATATTTACTTAATACCATGACCAACTTGATCGATATTCAAAACCAGATTGCCATCCTGCAAAAACAGGCCGAAGAAATCAAGGCGCAAGAGTTCAACAAGACCGTGCAAGAAATCAAGGCTAAAATGGCGGCCTTTGGTATCACGGTGGCAGACCTCGATGGTGGCAAAGCCCGCCCGCGCAAGGCGGCTGGCAAGTCCGGCAGCACGGCACCGGTCAAATACCGCGGCCCCAATGGTGAAACCTGGAGCGGGCGGGGCTTGATGCCGCGCTGGTTGGCGGCCTTGGTGGCGCAGGGGCAAAGCAAAGAATCATTCGCCGTTTAAGTTGACCAGGTAATAAAAGCAAAAGCGCCCATCAAGGCGCTTTGATCGCTCAGGGGGGTTATTTTGCAAAGCCGGATTTTGAATTGGCCGCGCACCGTCAAGCAATTGGTGGTGCTGTCGCAGGATATGGTTTTGGCCATTGTGGCCACATGGATCGCATTTACTTTGCGGCTTGATGTGGCGCATATTCCCAGTGGTGCCCAGTGGTGGGTGTATCTGCTGGCGCCAACGCTTTTTATTCCCGTATTTATCAAGTTTGGCCTGTATCGGGCCATTTTTCGTTATACCGGCTTGGCTGCGTTGCAGGCCACCGGGTTGGCGGTGCTGATTTACGGCTGCCTGTTGACGACGATTTTGGTATGGCAGCAATGGCCAGGGGTGCCGCGCAGCTTGGGCGTGTTGCAACCGTTGGTTTTTTTGTTTTTGGTGGGCGCCAGCCGGGCGTTGGCACGGTTCTGGCTGGCCAATCTGAGCAAGGCCCGAGCCAATTGCGAAGGCCGCTTGCTCATTTATGGTGCGGGCACCGCCGGCGTGCAAACCATGGTCGCTTTGCACCTGTCGCAGCAATACGAGTTGGTGGGGTTTGTTGATGATGACGCTGCCAAGGTTGGCCGCAATCTGAATGGTACGCCGGTATTTGCCCCGTCCGAGGTGCCGCAAGTGGTCGAGCGCGAGTGCGTTTCCAACATCTTGCTGGCCATGCCGAGCGCCACGCGTGAGCGGCGCAATGCCATTCTGGAAAGCCTGCGGCCCTTGCCCGTTCACATCCGCACCCTGCCGGGCATGGCCGACCTGGCCAGTGGCCGTGTCACGGTGCAGGATTTTCGTGAGCTCGACGTGGAAGACCTGCTGGGCCGTGCTTCGGTGCCGCCCGACACCGCCCTGTTGGCACGCGACCTGGCTGCGCAGGTGGTGCTGGTGACCGGTGCCGGTGGCAGCATTGGCGGCGAGTTGACGCGCCAGATCGTGCTGCAGCGGCCGCGCCAGTTGCTGTTGCTCGATCACAATGAGTTTGGCCTGTACAGCATTCACCAGGAGCTGCAGGGCATTTGCGCCATGCATCAACTGGACGTTGAACTGGTTCCGCTGCTGGGCAGTGTGACCAACCCGCAACGTCTGGCCGAGATTTGCGGGGCCTATCGGCCGGCCACGGTCTATCACGCCGCTGCCTATAAGCATGTGCCCATGGTCGAGTGCAACCCCGGTGAAGGCATTTTGAATAACGTGTTTGGCACGCTCAACACGGCGCGCGCGGCCGTGGCCAGTGGCGCCAGGCGGTTTGTGCTCATTTCCACTGACAAGGCGGTGCGACCCACCAACGTGATGGGCGCCAGCAAGCGCATGTCGGAGCTGGTGTTGCAGGCCTTGGCACCTGACTGTGACACCTGTTTCACCATGGTGCGCTTTGGCAACGTGCTTGATTCCAGCGGCAGCGTGGTGCCGCTGTTTCGCCGCCAGTTGAGCGAGGGCGGCCCGCTGACGGTCACGCACGCCGAGGTCACCCGCTACTTCATGACCATTCCCGAAGCCGCGCAACTGGTGCTGCAGGCCGGCGCCATGGCGGCGGGTGGTGACGTCTTTGTGCTCGACATGGGCCAACCTGTCAAGATCCTGGACCTGGCGCAGCGCATGGTGCAGCTCAGCGGCCGAAAAGTGCGCGACGCAGCACACCCGGACGGCGACATCGAGATTGCCATCACCGGCCTGCGCCCGGGTGAAAAACTGTACGAGGAGCTGCTGATTGGCGACAACCCCGAGCCCACCGCGCACGCCCGCATCATGAAAGCGCATGAGGCCTGCTTGAGCTGGGATGATTTGGTGCCGCACCTGAACGCGCTGCGCACAGGGGCCGAACAAGCCGACCTGACTGCGATCAAGACCGTGTTGAAAACCTGCGTGCACGGGTATGGGGAC
>NZ_JACUUE010000152.1 GCF_014859475.1 Rhodoferax sp. | reverse complement strand
CGATTCTGCCCATTTTGTACTGTCGTCTGGTTGATTGGCGATGCTAACACTCTCAAGAAGAGTACGGCGTTCTGCTATCTTGCGATGCCACGAAACGAACGACGCGGGTGTCAATTGATGTGCGACCGATTCAGACCCTTATGTATAGCTATGCATAAAGACCCATAGCGGGTGCTCACCACAGTCGGCTTTCCGGCGCTCCAGTTCAACACCGCAAAGAAGCAGTTCGTGGCGAACCGCAAGGGGGCCCATTGCGGACTGTGACGGAAGTTATAACGAGCCGTTTTCGGACGATTTCGTGGAAGTCAAAGTGGTCCTCAAAATTGTGAACTCGCGCTTTGACACGGCCGTCGCCAACCCTGACTTCGGTAAGGCTTAGCGGTTATCATCGTATGAGTGCGTTTGAACTAGCTAGCTTCACGCATCTAAGAATATTGGGAGATCACATGAGAATTCTGCACATCGTACTTTTTTGCTTGCTTTCAGTTGTTGGTTTTGGTGCCCACGCGCAACGTACATTAGTGCCCATCGTTAGTTTCGAGAACATCCCGATAACGATCGCGACCACCGCCACTTTATCCAGTTCAGACATCAAGAATGCATTCCTGGCCGCCGGCTACGAGGGTGGGTGGAAGATGTTGCCATCAGACGAAAGCTCGTTGGAAGGCACTTATGTCAAGAACAACAAGCACACGATCGTCGTTACGATCCGATACGATGCTGAAAAATACTCGGTACTGTTCAAGAGCAGCGATAACATGAAACAACGTGCTGCTAGGTATCCCGGTCAGATTTCGGGCACTTCAAGTGGCAACGAATCGCAAGAGGCCATAGCAGAGCGCAAGCAGCGCCAATTGTTCGTTAGCCGGCCCGAAAGTACATATATTAAAGTGGCCCCCGGATTTAAGACAAAAATTTAAGATGGTCTCGAATCCAGGAAATCCCAGATCATGAGTGAAACCAAGAAACGCAAAGTGCACACGCCAGAGTACAAAGCCAAAGTCGCCTTGGAAGCGCTGCGCAGCGGCAAGACCATCAACCAAATTGGCCAGGAATTTGACGTCCACCCAATCCAGGTTGGCCAGTGGAAGAAAACCATCCAGGAACAAGCCAAAACGCTGTTTGAAGGCAAGCGCGGTCCCAAACCTGTCGATGCCCAAAGCGCACCCGAACGTCTGTACAGCGAAATCGGGCGCCGGGTCAACCGCAAGTGCGTCCAACGCCTGATGCAAGCCATGGGCCTGCAAGGCATGGCCCCAGGCCCCAACACCAGCAGGGCGCACCCACAGCACCCGGTCTACCCCTACCTGCTGCGTGGCCTTGAGGTCACCCGACCCAACCAGGTCTGGAGCACCGACATCACCTACATCCGTCTGACCAAGGGCTTTGTCTATCTGGTGGCAGTGATGGACTGGTACAGCCGCAAAGTGTTGAGTTGGCGCATCAGTAACAGCATGGATGCCAGCTTTTGCGTGGAATGCCTGGAAGAGGCGCTGCGCAACTTCGGCAAGCCTGACATCTTCAACAGCGACCAAGGCTCGCAGTTCACCAGCGCCGACTTCATTGGGGTGCTCCAGCGCGAAGGCATCACCATCAGCATGGATGGGCGTGGCCGGGCTTTTGACAACATTTTTGTTGAACGGTTATGGCGCAACGTCAAGCACGAGGATGTGTACCTCAAAGGCTACGTCACCGTGTATGAACTGCTGCTGGGCCTGGGCGAATACTTTGTGCTCTACAACAGCGAGCGCCCACACCAAGCTTTGCAGTACCAAACGCCCGATGCGGTGTACGCCAGTGGCAACGGCGGTGGCGCACTGATCATCGATAAATATTCAGAAAAAACGGCCGTCACAAAGGAGAGCACAGCAATACCGAAGCCCCTGAACGCAGACGTCAATGCCGAACTACTTGAGGGATAAGCAGGGGGTCGCCTTCGGTCTGACGCGCTTCGCTTGTCCAACAGCCATTTGAAATTGAAGAAAGGAAGTCCGAAAACCAAGTCAAAAAAACCGGGGCAACGCCATGCAGTTGCGATGAAAACGGGACCAGCTTAAATTCACTGAAAAATTGTCTTGACAATGGGGTCCACTTTAAATCAAGATCGATTCCCAGACCATGATCCATCCGTTCTATGAACACTGGGTCTATGACCTCCTCGACAGAGTGCGTCACAAACTCGAACGCACTCCATAGGAGTGCGCTCAGATTCTTATATCTGCGATCCCCAGTGATTTACTGACTGAGACTAATCGAAAACATCTATCTTATCCAGCATGCATTCTCATGTTGAGCATTTTGAAAGTCAACTGGATTAGAACCCACCAAACATGGAATTCCGCTTTGTCATCACGAGTTGGGCTGCATTCTCGCCCGGCCTGCAACACGCCGACGATTGGCAGGAGTGGGCGCATGCGCCATGGCAACCAACTGGCGATGAAGCACCCGAGGTGCGTGAAATGCCCGCGATGGCTCGCCGCCGCCTCAACCAACTGGGCCGCATGGCAGTGCGAGTGGCGTATTGGTGTCAGGCTGACGAAACGGGTAGGCCGGTAATTTTTGCATCACGATATGGTGACGCGGTCCGCTCATTGGAACTCCTGAATGCTATGGCCCAAGATGGTGCAGTGTCACCCACCGGTTTTGGCTTGTCTGTGCATAACGCAATCGGCGCAACTTACTCGATTGCCCGAGGCGACAGGGCCAATTACCTGTCCATTGCGGGCGGCGCGGCCAGTTCTGCTGCAGGGTTGGTCGAGGCGTTCGGCCTGCTGACCGATGGCGCGCCGAACGTGACCCTCGTCTGCTACGACGCGCCGCTACCGGGTGACTACGCTCGCTTTCATGACGAGCCCACCGCGCCCTATGCCTGGGCTTGGCAGATCGCCTTACCTCAAGGAGATGAAGGGAGCATGACGCTGCGTTGGCCGTCAACCACTGCCGCAATTGAACACTTCCCGAGCTTGCCTTTCGGCTTGGGTCTGCTGCGGTGTAGCCTGATGCCTGGATCGTCTTTCCGGCGACAGGTCGGCCTTCAACAATGGGAGTTGACGCACCATGTGTGAGGGATTGATGCGCGTCTGGCGGATTTTCGCCACCGGTTTTTGCTTCATGGTATTCGCCCTCGGCAGCTTGCTTCTTGGTCTCGTGCTCTTTCCCATGCTCAGAATGTTGGTGCGCAATTCCTTGACTCGTTCGCGTGTGGCACGCTTGGTTATCCAGGGTCTGTTCAAGTGCTTCGTCGGCCTTATGCGAGGCTTGGGTGTGATGACATACCAAGTCAAAGGTCGAAACCGATTGCGACGCCGGGGCCAGCTGATTGTGGCCAATCACCCCTCGCTGATTGATGTGGTTATCCTGATGTCGATGGTTGGCAACGCCAACTGCGTCGTGAAGGCCTCACTGGCGCGCAACCCCTTCACTTGGGGCCCCGTGACGGCAGCAGATTTTATCTTCAACGATTCTGGCGTTGGTCTTATGCAAGACTGTATAGACTCACTGAATTCTGGGAGCAACTTGATCATCTTCCCTGAGGGCACCCGCACACCCAACGTCGGTCCACGGCACCTGCAACGCGGCGCAGCCAATGTGGCAGTGCGAAGCGGCCGCGATATCACCCCGGTGCGCATCATTGTCAGTCCTGCGGTTTTGGGTAAGGACCAACGCTGGTATCACATGCCACAGAGCCGACCACATTTCCTTCTGGAATTCGAACCTGACATTGCCGTGGCCAACTTCATCCAAGATACCGGTAACGAGGCGCTAGCCACCCGCCGCCTGAACGAACATCTGACCCAACATTTCTCTATGGAGACTCGCCGTGCAGCAGCTTGAACAAGACATCAAGGACATCATCATTACCTCTCTCGCGCTGGAGGACATCACACCGGACGACATTGACCCTGACGCTCCGCTTTTCGTCGAAGGCCTGGGCCTGGATTCCATTGATGCGCTGGAGCTCGGACTGGCGCTGCAAAAGCGCTACGGCGTAACCCTGTCAGGCGATAATGACGAGGCGCGCCGTCACTTCCACAGCATCCGATCGCTAGCCGCCTTTGTGGCTGTATTTCGCAAGGTATAACTTCTTTACAAACCTATTCCGCGCTCAAGGGTACACACAATGACCAAGGACGATATCTACGCAACAATTATCAGGATTCTGCAGGAAACCTTTGAAATAGAAATATCCCGCATCACACCGCAGGCCCGACTCTACGAAGATCTCGACATTGACAGCATTGACGCCGTGGATCTGATCGTTCGTCTCAGGCCAATGGTGGGCAAGCGCTTGCAGCCCGATGCGTTCAAATCTGTGCGGACTGTGCAGGACGTGGTCGATGCAATGCACAATTTGATGCACGACGCGCCTGCTGTCTGATTGGTCATGTGGTCACGCATCTTCGGCATCGTCTTGGCGGCGGCAACACTGGCATACCCTGCTGTAGTCTACCTAGGTATGGAAAGCCGCAACCTGCACTGGGTAGCTGTGTCCTTAGTCGCAATGGCTGTGCTGCGGGCACTGACCTCGCGTGGATGGGTATGGGTGGCTGTGGCCTTAGGGGCGATGACGTTGGCACTTGGGAGCACACTTAGCCAAAGCTGGATGCCACTTAAACTGTACCCAGTACTGGTCAATCTGGTATTGCTGGCTGTGTTTGGTTTGAGCCTTATCAGCGGCCCACCCGTGATTGAGAGCTTGGCGCGCCTGACTGAACCGGAACTGCCGGCCACTGCAATACCCTATACCCGTAAAGTGACACAAGTATGGTGTGGCTTTTTCGTGATCAATGCAAGCCTGGCCGCTGCCACGGCCCTTTGGGCTAGCGATGCTGTCTGGGCCCTTTACAACGGTTTGTTGGCCTACGGTCTGATGGGATTGCTGTTTTCAGCGGAATGGTTGATGCGCCGGCGCGTCAGGTACCGCGATGCGTTGGATGCTGCCCATGGTTAATTGGAGCTCCTTGACCGAAGTGGTGTTGCGTGCTGATAACCGGCACGCGCTGGTGGCACAGGTTGATAACGTTGGTAAGACCCAGGCTGACTTTCAGTCCGATGTGTGCAGCTGGGCTAAGGCGCTGGCAGCCCAGCCAGGTCAACGCTGGGCGCTTTTCACCGACGACGCATATGAATTTGCCACCGCCCTTTTGGGTGCGTGGCAGGCTGACAAAATATTGGTGTTGCCTGGCGATTCACAAGCCGGTACCTTGTCCCGGCTGTGCGGGACGGTGGATGGCTTTATTGGTTCATTGCCGGGCGCACTCCGACCGAGGAACGCAACGCAGAGTATGGACTGGGTGCTACGCCGCCTCGACCTGAAAAATCACCGATTGGTGGTTTACACGTCGGGGTCGACAGGTGAACCGCTGTTGATTGAAAAGACCCTGGGGCAGTTGGAGGCCGAGGTCTACACCCTAGAGGCGACGTTCGGTGCGTTGCTGAGGGAAACCGGTCTCCGTATCCATGCGACGGTGTCTCATCAGCATATCTATGGTCTGTTGTTTTTAGTGTTGTGGCCGCTCGCATCCGGACGTACTATCTGCTCGCGGCGGATTGACTACCCGGAGACTATGCTGGCCTCATTGACCGATGGTCCTTGCGCACTCGTCACCAGCCCCGCCCATTTGCGCCGTTTACCGGTTCACTTGGACTGGGCACCCGCGCGCCGGAATTTGCGAGCCCTTTTTTCTTCAGGCGGGCCATTGCCCGCCGATGCCTCGCAAGAGGCCTGGCGTTTGTTGGGTCAGTCGCCCGTCGAGGTCTATGGCAGTTCAGAGACGGGCGGTATTGGCTGGCGACAACGTGCCTATCATGGTGACCGCTGGACTCCATTTGCTGGTGTTGACATTGATATCGTCGACGGTCTACTGGAAGTTTGCTCACCCAACTTGGCTGATGACAAACCCTGGCTTACCAGTGATCTAGCCGCGCTACATGCGGATGGCTGCTTCGAACTCAAGGGTCGAACTGATCGCATCGTCAAGATAGAGGAAAAACGCGTCTCGCTTAGCGCCATTGAACGTTCCTTGATGACCTGTCCCGAGGTCGCCGAGGCTCGGGCGCTGGTGATAAGGGAGTCTGATCGACTTCGGCTAGCAGTCGTCGTGGTCCTGACGCCTGTAGGGAGGGCATTGCTTGTTAGCGAGGGTAAGCGTGGATTCACCGAACTTCTGCGTAGGACTTT
>NZ_JACUUE010000151.1 GCF_014859475.1 Rhodoferax sp. | reverse complement strand
CTCATGGCCATGGCGGCACCTGCCATCACCGGGCTCAGAAAACCGAATGCCGCCAGCGGGATGCCTGCCACGTTATAGACAAAGGCCCAGAACAGGTTTTGTCTTATTTTCGCGACGGTGCGATTGGAGATGTCCAGTGCAGCGGCCACCAGTGCCAGGTCACCGCGCATCAGCGTGATACCTGCCGCGTGCATGGCCACATCGGTGCCACCGCCCACATTGGCCATGGCCATGCCCACGTCGGCCGCAGCCAGTGCCGGGGCGTCGTTAACGCCGTCGCCGACCATCACCACAGTGAGGCCTTGCTGTTTGAGTTTGGCAATGTGGGCGGCCTTGTCACCAGGCAGCACATTACTGATGACTTCATCGGGCTGCAAGCCGACGCGCCTGGCCATGGCCAACGCAGCCGCGTTGTTGTCGCCCGAGAGCATCATGACCCGGATGCCGCGTTCGCGCAAAGAGGCAATGGCTGCGTTGGCCTCGGCCTTGGGCTCGTCGCCAAAAGCCAGTAGCGCCAGCGCCTGCAACCCGGCAGGCGTTTGCTGCACCATTACCGCCAGCGTGGCGCCTTGTGCGCTCAGTGCTTGCAGGCGCTCAGCCAGGTTGTCAAGCGGCACGTCGAGTTCTTGCATCCAGCGCACGCTGCCAATCAAATAGTCGCCACCGTTGACCTGGCCGCGCAGTCCCTTGCCGGGTGTGCTTTGCAGTTGCGTTACAGCTGGCAACACCAGTTGCTTGTCCTGCGCGGCCATCACCACGGCACGTGCCAGCGGGTGGCCGCTACCGCTCTGCAAAGCGCCGGCAATGGCCAGTAAGTTGTCTTGATCGGCGCCAGCCGAAACGGCAAAGTCAGTCAGGCGCGCCTGGCCCAGCGTCAGTGTGCCGGTTTTGTCGAACACCACCACCTCGGCTTTGTGCGCGAGCTCCAGCGCCTGCGCATCCTTGATCAAAATGCCGTGTTGCGCCGCCACACCGGTGCCTGCCATGATGGCCGCCGGCGTGGCCAGCCCCAAGGCGCAGGGGCAGGCAATCACCAGCACCGTGACGGCGTTGATCACCGCCACCTCGAATGCTGCACCGTTGAGCCACCAGCCCAGCAGCGTGAGCAGCGCCAGTACCAGCACCACCGGAACAAAGACGGCGCTGACCTTGTCCACCAGTCGCTGAATCGGCGCTTTGGCGGCCTGCGCATCTTCCACCAGTCGGATGATGCCCGCCAGCACGGTATCGACCCCGGTGGCGCTCACTTGCACGATGACCCGGCCATCGCCATTGAGCGTGCCGCCGGTCACCTTGTCCTTCAGCGTTTTACTGACCGGCAGCGGCTCGCCAGTGAGCATCGATTCATCAACCTGGGTTTGCCCCTCAATGACCCGGCCATCGACGGCAAAACGCTCACCGGGGCGCACCACCAGCTCGTCGCCCACCAGCACTTCGTCGATCGGCACATCGACTTCACCATCAAGTCCCAGCAGGTGCGCGGTTTCGGGGCGCAGGGCGTGCAGCGCGCGGATAGCGGAGGTGGTCTGGCGCTTGGCGCGGGCCTCGAGCCATTTGCCCAGCAGCACCAGTGTGATGACCACGGCCGAGGCTTCAAAGTACAGGTGCGGCATGGTGCCAGCAGCGGCGCTGAGCCACAACCACACTGACAGCGCCCAGCCCGCGCTGGTGCCCATGGCGACCAGCAAATCCATATTGCCGCTGAGTGCCTTGAGCGAATGCCAGCCCGCCTTGTAAAAGCGCGCGCCCAGAATGAACTGCACCGGTGTTGCCAAGGCAAACTGGATCCAGGCGGGCAACATCCAGTGGCGGCCCAGCAGATCGCCGAACATGGGCAATATCAAGGGCAAGGACAACACAATGCCCAGCGCAACGGGTGCAAATCCGGCCCAATTTGACTCAAGAGGCGCGTCGATGGCGGCATTGGCTGCTACCGGTTCGTAACCGGCATCACGCACCGCACGCCGCAGCCGTGCCTCGATCTGCTCGGAAGGCTGCACCATCACGCGGGCGGACTCGGTGGCCAGGTTGACACTGACCTCCTGCACGCCGGGCACTTTTTTAAGGGCCCGTTCAGCGCGGCCTACGCACGACGCGCAGGTCATGCCATGAATGCCGATGTCCACCCGCATTGCGTCGCTGGGAAGTTGAGCTGTTGTCATAATTGGTATCGCCTGAAATAAGTTGCAAGGTTCACAATACGCGCTTCTGATACAGCCGTATTTTCCAAGGAATTGAAATGAAGCAAATCTTTACCGTGACCGGCATGACCTGTGAGCATTGTGAAAAAGCCGTGGTGCGCGCCGTGCGCCAACTTGACCGCGCGGCCGAGGTACAGGCCGACCGCACGCAAAACCGGGTCGAAGTGGAGTCCACGCAGCCGCGCGAAGCCCTGGCCCAGGCCATTGCCGAAGAAGGGTACACGGTTGCCGCCTGAGGCCTGCGCCACATGAACGCTTCGGCTTCAATGGCGCTGCTGACCGATTTATACCCGTCGCTGGCCCAGGTTCAGCCCGCGCCAGATGCCCCGGAATCCGGTTTACAGCCTTTTGAGGTGCTCGCCAACACGGTGCTGTTCAGTGAAAACACGCCTTGCCAGGGCTTTCCATTGGTGTTGCACGGTGAAATCAAGGTGTCGCGCCATTCGGGCGATGGCCGCTCGCTGGAGCTGTATCGCGTGGTGCCTGGCGAGCTGTGCCTGGTCTCGAGCGCCTGCCTGTTTCGCGTCCAGCCGCTCTCGGCACATGGCATCACCACCAAAGCCAGCACTTTGCTGTTGATCAAGCCCGATGTGTTCAGGCGCTGGCTGGAACAGCCGGCATTTCGCGACGACGTGCTGGGTCTGTTTGCCGAGCGCATGGCGGATTTGACCAGCCTGATTGATGCGGTGGCGTTCCAAAGGCTGGACCGTCGCCTGGCAGCGGCCTTGCTGGGACGCGGTCAACAACTCAACCTGACCCACCAGACCCTGGCTGATGAGCTGGGCACGGTGCGAGAAATGGTGACCCGGTTGTTGCGCCGTTTTGAACGCGAGGGCTGGGTCAGCCTGGGTCGTGAGCAAATCCAGATCGTCAACGGTGCCGCCTTGAGAGCCCTGGTGAGTACCCAACCAGTGTGAATGCGCCCGTCTGGGTGACTTGAGTCACATACCCGGCGCCTTGCCCGGGGGTTTAATCGACGCCTCTGTTCTTTAACCTGACCTCAAGGAGTTTTCATGAAATCAAACGTTGGCGGCATTGACCGCATTTTGCGCATCGTCCTCGGCCTGGTGCTGATTGGTTTGACCCTGACTGGCACCATCGGTGTCTGGGGTTGGTTGGGCGTGGTGCCCTTGGCAACGGGTGCCATCGGCTGGTGCCCGCCCTATGCCATTTTTGGTTGGAGTACCTGTTCGATGAAGAAGTGACAGGGCATCACCCTCGTCAGCAAAAAGCGGCTTCAGGCCGCTTTTTTTGTTCCAAAAATGCGGTGTGCGCTCTCCCACTCGTTTTTGCCAAGAGCAAGCAACATTCTTGCATCATTGTCTGTAAATATATGTAGTTAATGATTTATTGATTTAAATCAGAAGTTCAGTACTTCGCAATATTAGGATTTACCCCATTAGGGAAAACCCTGATTGTGGCCAAGCCTTCGTATTGACGGGCTGCCAACAATCGTCAAGTAAGGAGTTTCTGATGCGTATCAAAGATGTCTGGATAGCCGCCATGGTCGCGCTTTTGCTGCTGTCATCGGCGCAAGCTGCCGCCCCTGATGCCTCAGCAAAGCTGCTCAAATCCACTGCCGACCACAGCAAGTTCCCGGCACTGGCCGGTCCTTTTGACTCCGGCCCCGCCGTCACCAAAGCCTGCCTGATCTGCCACACCGAGGCCTCCAGGCAAATCCACCAGACGCAGCACTGGAAGTGGGAATACAAAAACCCGGAGACCGGGCAGCTGCTGGGCAAAAAGCACATCGTCAACAATTTTTGTACCTCGGTCAAGTCCAATGAAGGCGGCTGCAGCAGCTGCCACATTGGTTATGGCTGGAAAGACGTGCAAACCGAGTTCAACGCCGAAGAAGACGTGGACTGCCTGGCCTGCCACGACGGCAGCGGCAAATACAAAAAACCGTCAGGCTTTGCCGGTAACCCTGTGACCAAAGATACCGAATTTCCACCCGGATCAGGCAAGATCATCCGCGGCATCAATCTGGCCGAGATCGCGCAAAAAGTTGGCAAAACCCAGCGCACCACCTGCGGTGCCTGCCACTTCTATGGCGGTGGCGGTGATGGTGTCAAACACGGCGACCTGGACTCCTCGCTGGACGCACCCGACAAGGCGCTGGACGTGCACATGGATGTCGATGGCAACAATTTCAGTTGCGCTACCTGTCACAAGACCGATGGTCACCAGGTACCGGGTAGCCGCTACGCACCCACCGCACGCGACAAGGAGCCCGCCGACCTGCGCGGCAAGGTGGATACCAGCAACCCTGCCACCTGCCAATCATGCCACGGCCAAGCGCCGCACCCGGTGGCAAGGTTGAACGAGCACACCGCCAAGATCGCCTGCCAAACCTGCCACATCCCTGCCTTTGCCCGTGGCGGTCAACCCACAAAGATGTGGTGGGACTGGTCCACTGCCGGCAAATTGGACAAGGACGGCAAGCCCTACACCGTGCGCGACGATGATGGCTATGACACCTATGCCAGCATCAAGGGCGACTTTGTCTGGGAGGAAAACGTGGTGCCGGAATATGTCTGGTTCAACGGCACCGTCACGTACACGCTGACGGGCGACAAGATCGAGCGCAGCGACAAGCCGGTGCCGATCAACCACTTTGACGGCAGCGCCGCTGACGGCAAATCCATGATCTGGCCGATCAAGATGTTCCGCGGCAAACAACCGTATGACCCGGACAACAAGGCGCTCATCATCAACCACTTGGCTGGCAACGACGATACGGCTTTCTGGAAGAACCTGAACTGGGACAGGGCGGCCGCGAAAGGCATGGCCAACGCTGGCCAAAGCTTCTCGGGCAAAGTCGAGTTCATAGAGACCGAAAGCGCCTGGCCCATCACCCACATGGTCGCACCCAAAGACAAGGCGCTGGGATGTACCGACTGCCACGTCAACAACGGTCGGTTGGAACAAATTGACGGTGTCTATATGCCGGGCCGCAGCCGCGACCATATGGCCGGGCTCGACAAAGTGGGCTGGGCCGCAATGGCACTGGTGCTGCTGGGTGTGATCGGCCACGGCTTGATCCGTGTCGTCACTGGCAAACGCAACAAGTAAGGAGATCACCATGGCACGCGTTTATCTATTCAAGGGCTTCGAGCGCTTCTGGCACTGGAGCCAGGCCGCGCTGATCATCTTCATGCTGCTCACCGGTTTTGAGGTGCATGGCACTTACACCGTGTTCGGTTTTGAAAATGCCGTGAACTACCACACCATTGCCGCCTGGACGTTGGTGGGGCTGTGGGTCTTTGCCATCTTCTGGCACCTGACCACCGGGGAATGGCGGCAATACATTCCGACCACGCAAAAAATCGTGGCCGTGGCCAATTTCTATTCGTCGGGCATCTTCAAGGGTGAGCCGCACCCGTTCAAGCCGTCGCTGGCGCGCAAGCACAACCCGCTGCAATTGCTCACCTATCTGGGCGTGCTCACGCTACTGAGCCCGTTGCTCTGGATCACTGGCTGGCTGTACCTGTTCTATGCCGATTGGGCTGCCTGGGGCTTGGGCGGGCTGAGCCTGATGTGGGTGGCCACCGGCCACACCATCGGCGCCTTTCTGATGCTGGCGTTTTTGATTTCGCACCTGTACCTGGCCACCACCGGCCATACGGCCACCGCGCACATCAAATCGATGATCACCGGCTGGGAAGACAACGATGACGCGCATGAGGCCAAGCACGTCTGAGTGTCAAAAAAAGGTTTTTTACGTCACAGGAGTTCATGATGGACAAGAGATTTAAACAAAAGCTGTTGGTCGCCGTCATTGCCGGCATGTTGCTGCCGCTGGTAGCGCAGGCCAGCGAGGCCGATTTACTGAAAAAAATCGAGGCGCTGGCGCAGCAAAACGAGCTGCTTGCCAAGCAGTTGCAAGCGCTCAAGGGCCAGGTGCAGGCCAACGAGGTCAAGACCACGCAGACCGCCGAGCAGATCAAGGCAGTCAGCGCGGCCACAGCCACGCCTGACGCGACGGCGCTGGAAGGCCTGCAAGGGCAGATGGCGCTGTTGCAAAAGAAATCTTTGGGTAATTGGCTGACGGTGGGCGGCGATTACCGCTTCCGCTATGACTATCTGGAAGGGCAGAC
>NZ_JACUUE010000150.1 GCF_014859475.1 Rhodoferax sp. | reverse complement strand
GGACGCTGGTGGATGTTGGTGTTCTGGTTGGAACGCTGGTACTTGATGAGGTTGTAGATGTCCACACCCACTTCGCCGGCCTGCGCTTCGGCGTCGCTGACGCGAATCACGACACGGGTGGCATCCACGTAATCGACCAAACCGCCGCGGCTGGCCACCACCACGGTGCCGGAGTCAATGGCGGCCACGCGCTCGATGCCGGTGCCGACCATCGGTTTTTCAGGGCGAAGAATGGGCACTGCCTGACGCGACATGTTGGCACCCATCAGGGCGCGGTTGGCGTCGTCGTGCTCCAGGAAAGGCACCAGCGATGCCGCCACCGACACGATCTGCGCTGGCGACACGTCCATGTACTGGATGCGATCAGCAGTCATCATGACGGTTTCACCCGCTTCGCGCGCCGAGATCAGCTCGCCGGTGAGGCGGCCTTCCTTGTCAAGCACGGCATTGGCCTGGGCGATAACGTACTTGCCTTCTTCGATGGCTGACAGGTAGTCGATGTCCATCGTCACCTTGCCGTCCACCACGCGACGGTACGGCGTTTCAATGAAACCGTAGTCGTTGAGGCGGGCGTACAGGGCCAGCGAGTTGATCAGACCGATGTTCGGGCCTTCAGGCGTTTCAATCGGGCAAACACGACCGTAATGGGTCACGTGCACGTCGCGTACCTCAAAACCGGCACGTTCACGTGTCAAGCCACCCGGGCCAAGGGCAGAGACACGACGCTTGTGCGTGATCTCCGACAGCGGGTTGGTCTGGTCCATGAACTGCGACAACTGCGAAGCGCCGAAGAACTCTTTCAAGGCCGCCGAAATCGGCTTGCTGTTGATCAGGTCGTGCGGCATCAGCGGCTCTTGCTCGGCTTGACCCAGGCGCTCTTTAACGGCTTTTTCAATGCGGGCCAGGCCCATGCGGTAATGGTTTTCGGCGAGTTCGCCAACGCAACGCACACGGCGATTGCCGAGGTGGTCGATGTCGTCAACCTGACCATGGCCGTTGCGCAAATCAACCAGCACCTTGACCACGGCCAAAATATCTTCGTTCGACAGCACCATCAGGCCGGTGGATTCGGGGCGACCCATCTTGGCGTTGAACTTCATGCGCCCGACGCGCGACAGATCGTAGGTATCGGGGTTGTAGAACAGGCGCTGGAACAGGGCTTGCACGGCGTCTTCGGTCGGCGGCTCGCCGGGGCGCATCATGCGGTAGATGGCGACGCGGGCGGCGAACTCGTCGGCCGTCTCATCCGTGCGCAAGGTTTGCGACATGTAGGCGCCCTGATCGAGCTCGTTGGTGTAGATGCAGGCCAGCTCCTGCACACCCAACGTGCGCAGTTTCTTGAGCAGCACTTCGGTCAGCTCTTCGTTGGCCTTGGCGATGATTTCGCCGGTTTCGGCATCGACTACGTTGCGCGCCACGATGCGGCCCACGAGGAAGTCTTCAGGTACCGAAATATGCGTGGTCTCGGACTGCTCGAGCTCGCGCGTGTGGCGCACGGTGACGCGTTTTTCCTTGGCCACGATGACTTTGCCAGCCTTGTCGGTGATGTCAAAGCGGGCCACTTCACCGCGCAGGCGCTCGGCCACAAATTCCATTTGGGCCCCGCTGTCCATCAGGCGGAAGTTGTCATTGACAAAGAAGTTGGCCAGGATCGACTCGTTGTTCAGGCCGATGGCCTTGAGCAAAATCGTGACCGGCATCTTGCGGCGGCGGTCCACCCGGAAATACAAAATATCTTTGGGGTCGAACTCAAAGTCGAGCCAGGAGCCGCGGTAGGGGATGATGCGCGCCGAAAACAGCAGCTTGCCCGAGCTGTGGGTCTTGCCCTTGTCGTGTTCGAAAAACACGCCGGGTGAACGGTGCAACTGCGACACGATGACACGCTCGGTGCCGTTGATGACGAACGAGCCTTTGTCGGTCATCAGGGGCACTTCGCCCATGTAAACCTCTTGCTCCTTGACTTCCTTGACGACCTTGTTTTGCGAAGTGGAGGATTCACGGTCGTAAATGATCAGTTGCACGCGGGCACGCACAGCCGACGAATAGGTCAGGCCACGGGTTTGGCATTCACGCACATCGAAGGCCGGCTTGGCCAGGTTGTAGTCGAGGTACTTCATCTCGACAAAACCGTTGTGCGAGACGATCGGGAACGCCGCGTTGAAGGCGGCCTGCAGGCCCTCGTCGGTGCGTTTTTTCTGTGGCACTTCGGCTTGCAAAAAGGCGGTGTAGGCATCTTTTTGCATTTGCAGCAGGTAGGGAATCTCGAGCACGCTGTCGCGACTGCCAAAGTTTTTACGTATCCGTTTGCGTTCGGTGTATGAATAGGCCATGAAATCTCCGGGCAAATGAGGACTGGGGTGGTCCTGAACGACGTTAACGCTTGGTGATTGGCCACTACCAATCAATGGCGGACGGTTGCACCTTGCATGCAACCCGAACCAAGGCATCTTCTGCTGTCGGGGTTAGAAGACACTGAAAAACGCCCCAACGGGTCGCTTTCCGGTGTGTTCTGCAAAAACACCAAAGGCTGGAGGCCTGTGACAGCACTCCAGCCCAGGAGAATCAATTACTTGATTTCAGCCTTGGCGCCAGCGTCAAGCAGCTTCTTGAGAGCGGCTTCAGCATCAGCCTTGGCAACGCCTTCCTTGACGTTCTTCGGAGCGCCGTCAACCATGTCCTTGGCTTCCTTGAGGCCCAGACCGGTAATTTCGCGCACAGCCTTGATGACCGACACCTTTTGGGCACCCGCCTCAAGCAGAACGACGTTGAATTCGGTCTTTTCTTCGGCCACAGCAGCCGCGCCGCCACCGCCGGCAGCGGGTGCCGCCATGGCTGCGGCGCTCACGCCAAATTTCTCTTCGATGGCTTTCACCAGGTCGTTGAGTTCCATGACCGTCATGCTGTCGAGCGCGGTCAAAAATGCGTCTTTATCGAATGCCATTTTGTTTCCTAACAATTGATTGATTTCTGTGCGTTGCAGGCATCAAGCCGCAACGGCCTCTTCGGGTGCGGCTTCTGCGCCGCCGCCTTTTTGCTCTGCCAAAGCCGCCATGACACGCGCAATGCGTGAGATGGGAGACTGCATCAAGCCCAGCAACTGTGCCAGCAACACTTCCTTGGAAGGGATACTGGCGAGCTGCTTCACGCCCTCGACATCCAGAGCCTTGCCGTCGAATGCGCCACCGCGAATCACCAACTTGGCGTTGGTTTTCGCGAAGTCAGCCACCACTTTCGCGGCAGCCACTGCATCTTCGGAAAAGCTGTAGATCAGCGGGCCGGTCATTTGGTCAGACACGACTTCGAAGCTGCTACCGGCAACAGCGCGGCGGGCCAGGGTGTTTTTCAACACACTCAAGGCCACACCACTGCTGCGCGCGGTTGTGCGCAATTTGGTCATGTCGGCGACCGTGATGCCACGGTATTCCGCTATCACGAGCGTTTGAGCTTTAGCGGCGAGGCCAGTCACTTCACTGATGACCGCTTCTTTCTCACTGCGATTTAAACTCAAGGTCAACTCCTTAAAAAAGTACCCGTTTGTGCTTTTTGCAATTCACGCCAGGGCACACACATTGCAGCGACCAACTGTTTCGGAACTGTTAAATTCTTTGGCAGCGGGATCGCCATCTGCGTTGGCTGTTCCAGATTAAGTGCTTTCACCCAACGGGCTTGGCACACCAACGGTCTTGGATGGCCTGCGGTGTCTTGAAAACCACCACAGCCCACCACGTCAGACTACCCTTTCGGGCAGCCCAATTTCTCACTTCAGGCGCTGATCGATTGCAGATCAACACGCACGCCAACACCCATGGTGCTGGAAATGGCTGCCTTGCGCAGGTACAAGCCCTTGCTGGTGGCGGGCTTGGCTTTCACCAGCGCATCGACCAAAGCAGCCAGGTTGCCTTGCAACTTGTCGCTGTCAAAGGAACGGCGGCCAATGGTGGAATGCACAATGCCACCCTTGTCAACGCGGAATTGCACCTGACCGGCCTTTGCGTTCTTGACGGCGGTGGCCACGTCAGGCGTGACGGTGCCAACCTTGGGGTTGGGCATCAGGCCACGAGGGCCGAGTATCTGACCCAGGGTACCCACGACACGCATGGCGTCAGGGGCGGCAATGACCACGTCAAAAGGCATGTCTCCAGCCTTGACCATGGCAGCCAGTTCGTCCATGCCGACAAGGTCTGCACCGGCAGCCTTGGCTTCTTCAGCCTTGGCACCCTGGGCAAACACGGCCACGCGCACGGTCTTGCCGGTGCCGTTAGGCAACACGACGGCGCCACGCACCACCTGGTCGGACTTCTTGGCATCGACGCCGAGTTGCACCGCCACGTCGATGGACTCATCGAACTTGGCATTGGCGAATTCTTTGACCAGACCCAGCGCGTCGCCGATCGGGTACAACTTGCCAGTTTCCACTTTGCCTTGTTGGGCTTTTTGTTTTTTAGTCAAGCGGGCCATTTACACACCCTCCACAGTAATGCCCATCGAGCGGGCAGAGCCGGCGATGGTACGAACCGCTGCGTCCATGTCGGCAGCGGTCAGGTCCTTGATCTTGGTGTTGGCAATTTCTTCGAGCTGGGCGCGCGTGATCTTGCCGACCTTGGTTTTGAGCGGGTTGGCCGAACCCTTGTCGATCTTGACCGCTTTTTTGATCAGGATCGAAGACGGTGGCGACTTGATGACAAAAGTGAAGCTCTTGTCAGCAAAGGCGGTGATCACCACAGGCAGTGGCAGGCCGGGTTCGACACCTTGGGTCTGGGCGTTGAATGCCTTGCAGAACTCCATGATATTCAAACCGCGTTGACCCAAAGCCGGGCCAATGGGGGGGGATGGGTTGGCTTTACCAGCTGGCACTTGCAGCTTGACAAAACCGACGATTTTTTTCGCCATGTTTAACTCCTAACGGGTGCTAACGCCTTCACCTGCAAACTGCAGTTCGGGCTCCCCGACATTAACGACTCACCTCAAACATTCGCACCGAGTCGGAAAGGCACGAAATACAAATACATCTAATCAGTTGAGGACAGAGCAAATTTGCTGCGCAAATCTTGGTCTGTCCCGCAATATCTCACCAGGTCGAGGACAGCGCACATTTACTGCGCAAATCTTGGTCTGTCCTATCTCAATATGTTGGGGTCAGAGCACGTTGCTACGCAAGTGGTCTGACCCGCAAGTTCTCAGATGTCTCAGGCCTTCTCCACCTGCGAAAACTCAAGCTCAACCGGTGTCGCGCGACCAAAAATGGTGACTGCGACGCGGACCTTGCTCTTTTCGTAGTTGACCTCTTCCACCGAACCATTGAAATCGGCAAAAGGGCCTTCCTTGACACGCACATACTCGCCCACCACGAATTCGACCTTGTGGCGCGGCTTCTCGGTGCCCTCTTGCATCTGGCTGACGATTTTCTGGACTTCGGCTTCCGAAATGGGAGAAGGACGTGTCTTGCCACCGCCCACAAAACCGGTCACCTTGTTGGTGTGCTTGATCAGATGCCAGGTCTCGTCATCCATGATCATCTCGACCAACACATAACCAGGGAAAAATTTACGCTCAGTGGTTTTTCTTTGGCCGTTCTTGATCTCAACCACTTCTTCCACGGGCACCAGGATGCGTCCGAATTTGCTTTGCATGCCGGCGCGGTTGATGCGCTCAAGAATGTTGCGCTCGGCGGTTTTTTCCATGCCCGAATAGGCATGGACCACATACCAGCGAAGGTCAGGATTAGCCGAAGTCGCCATCGGCGACGCTTCGGGGCTATCCAACGGAGCTGTTACAGCATCGGTCATATTTATCTCCAGCCCAGGATAAGGTCGTAAAAAAACCATTCCAGGGTTTTATCGGTCAACCATAAAAAAAGTGCCATGACCAATACAAAACCGAACACATACAGTGTCATCTGAATGGCTTCCTTGCGGGCCGGCCAAACGACTTTTTTGACTTCACGAACGGCATCCTGGGCAAAAGCGGTCAGCGCCTTGCCGGATTCCGAGAGCAGAAAAATCACGGCTGCCAGGGCCAGACCGGCCAGCAAACCCAACCACTGGAACAGCGGGCCCTGCTTGCCCAGCGCGTAGTAGGCCACCAGGGCGGCAATCACCAAACCCACTGCGGCAGCCAGCTTGGCTTTGTCGGCAGTGGTATTGACGGTTTGAACTTGAGGGGTGGCCATGTTGTGTTGATATTGCCCGTTAAAACTATCACCAGAATTGACGCACCTAAGATGCGCAAGCCCGCCAGGTGAGTAGCGGGCTTCTTGAACACCTGACAGGCTTCGTCAGGTGGCAGGGGCAGTAGGAATCGAACCTACAACCTTCGGTTTTGGAGACCGACGCT
>NZ_JACUUE010000149.1 GCF_014859475.1 Rhodoferax sp. | reverse complement strand
TGGGTGCTGGTGCTGCTGTCGATGCTCGACAACCTGGGCATTAACGTCACGGCGCTGGTGGCCAGCCTGGGCATTGGCGGCATTGCCATTGCGCTGGCGGCGCAAAACATCCTTGGCGACCTGTTTGCCTCGCTCACCATCGCCATTGACAAGCCTTTTGTGATTGGCGATTTCATCATTCTGGGCACCGAGATGGGCACCGTGGAGCATGTGGGCCTCAAGACCACCCGCCTGCGCAGCCTCAGCGGCGAGCAAATCATCATGTCGAACAACGACCTGCTGCAAAGCCGCATCCACAACTACAAACGCATGGCAGAGCGCCGCGCGCTGTTTGCCATTGGCGTCACCTACGACACCCCGGCAGAAAAACTGGAACTGATCCCCAAGCTCATCGAGCAAGCCGTGGCAGCGCAAACCGATGCCCGTTTTGACCGCGCGCACTTCAAGAGCTTTGGCGCCTTTTCGCTCGACTTTGAAACCGTGTATCACGTGCGCAAGCCCGACTACGCCGTGTTCATGGACGTGCAACAGGCCATCAACCTGCACTTGGTGCGAAGCTTTACCGAGCACGCCATCGAGTTTGCCTTCCCGACCCAAACGCTGCACCTGAACCACAGCGCCATACCGGGCCTGGCAAATCGGCCTGATGCGCCGCCCGAAACAACAGGGACTTTGGCGTAGCGCGACAGTCCATGCAGGCCAGGGACATGGATTACCTGGGCCAGTGGCACACCCGCATAATCACACCCCGTGAACACCCCTGCCTGGTCTGGAACCGTCAATCGCCGCACCTGGCTTGCCGCCCTGGCAAGCGGCATGGCCCTGCCGACGGCCACTGGCGCCACGCATCGGCCCGAGATCACGCTGCGCTTCTCGCACGTGGTGGCCGAAGAAACCCCCAAGGGCCTGGCCGCCAACCGCTTCAAGGTGCTGGTCGAGCAGCGCAGTGGCGGGCGCATTGGCGTGCAGGTGTACCCCAACGCGCAGCTGTACGGCGACCATGACGAAATGCAGGCGCTGCAGCTGGGCGCAGTCGATTTGGTGGCGCCCTCGCTGTCCAAATTTGGCCGCATCGGCCTGCCTGAATTCGAGATGTTCGACCTGCCGTTTTTATTTGACGATTTGAACGCGGTGCGGCGCATCACGCTGGGCCCCTTGGGCCAGAAGCTGCTGCAAGGCCTGTCGCGCCAAGGCCTGGTCGGGCTGGGTTTTTTTGACAATGGCTTCAAGCAAATGAGCGCCAACCGACCGCTGCTGGAGCCCGGGGATTTTGCCGGTCTGCGCATGCGCGTGCAGGCCTCGCGTGTGATTGCCGCACAAATGCGCGCGCTGGGCGCCAGGCCCGTCACGCTGGCCTTCAGTGAAACCCGCCGCGCGCTGGCTGCCGGTGTGGTCGATGGCACCGAGAACCCGGTGTCCAACTTCTGGACGCAAGCCATGCACGAAGTGCAGAGCGATTTGAGCTTGACCGAGCACGGCTATCTGGGCTACGCCGTGGTCACCAACCAGCGCTTCTGGCAGCACCTGCAAGCCGATGACCGAGCCCTGATCAACCAGGCGCTGCAGGAGTCGCTGGCCTTTGCCAACCAGATTGCCGACACCCAGAACGACCAGGCACTGCTGGCCCTGCGCCAGGCGGGCACCACACGCATCCACAGCCTGAGCGCAGCGCAGCGCAGGCGCATGCACCAAGCCGTGAAGCCGGTGCAGCAGCAACTGGCCCGCTGGATAGGCGAGCGATGGATGGGTGATTTGAAGCTGGCCTTGCGCAAGGTCTGACACGAGCCACAGGGTAAACCCTAGCTGTTGAACGCCACAGTTGTCGCCTGATGCGCGGGCGCATACAGTTGCCCCGTCGTTCGAGACATTCTTATTTTTTCCAACTGAGGAGACATTCATGAAATTGAAACTGGTTGCTGCCGGCGTTTTATTGGCTTTCGGTTTGGGCGCTCAAGCCGCCCCGCTCATCATCAAATACAGCCACGTGGTGGCTGACGTCACGCCCAAGGGCCAAGCCGCGCTGAAGTTCAAGGAACTGGCCGAGAAGAAACTGCCGGGCAAGGTCGAGATTCAGGTGTTCCCCAACAGCCAGCTGTTTGGTGACGGCAAAGAGATGGAAGCCCTGCTGCTCGGCGACGTGCAGATTCTGGCCCCTTCGCTGGCCAAGTTCGGCAAGTACACCAAGCAGATCCAGCTTTTCGATTTGCCTTTCCTGTTTGACGACATCCATGCGGTGGACCGTTTCCAGTCCAGCGCAGCGGGCCAGAAATTGCTCGACTCGATGACCAAAAAAGGCATCAAGGGTTTTGGCTTCTTGCACAACGGCATGAAGCAGCTCTCGGCCAACGTGCCGCTGGGTTACCCCACCGATGCCAAGGGCCTGAAGTTCCGCATCCAGGCCTCTGACGTGCTCGAAGCCCAGTTCAAGGCGGTCGGCGGCAACCCGCAAAAACTCGCCTTTGCCGAGGTCTATCAGGCGCTGCAAACTGGCGTGGTCGATGGCACAGAGAACCCCTGGTCCAACATCTACAGCAAGAAATTCCACGAAGTGCAAAAGTACATCATGGACAGCAACCACGGCGTGCTCGACTACATGGTGATCGGCAACGCCAAATGGTGGGCCGGCCTGCCGCCTGACGTTCAAAAGGGCCTGACCGAAGCCATGAACGAGTCCATCAAATTTGGCAACAAGGTGGCGTTTGAAGAAGACCAGGCATTCCGCCAAAAGGTCATCGACGAAAACAAGGCCAAGGTATTGCCCATGAACAAGGAGCAAACTGCCGCCTGGCGCGCCGCCATGCAACCGGTGTGGCAAAAGTTCGAGTCCGCCATCGGCAAAGACCTGATCGACGCAGCCATCAAGTCCAACAAGTAAGCGGCTCCGCCGTTTAATGCCAACACCCCGGCCAGTCCGGGGTTTTTTTGGGGTATTTCATGAAAATTCTGGATCACCTGGAAGAGTGGATCATTGGGCTGATGCTGGCAGCCATGACCGGTCTGACCTTTTTGCAGGTCGTGATGCGCTATGGGTTCAACAGCGGCTTTTCGTGGGCGCTGGAGCTCACCACTGTGTTTTTTGCCTTCATGATCTTTGTCGGCATTTCTTATGGCGTGCGGGTGGGCTCGCACATTGGCGTCGATGCCCTAGTGAAGATGATGGGGCACAACACGCGGCGCAATGTGTCGATTCTGGCCGTGCTGCTGAGCCTGTTGTATGTGGGCCTGGTACTCATAGGTGCCACCACCTATGTGCTCAAAATGCACGAGGTAGGCATTGAGTTTGAAGACATGCCGATCGAGCGCTGGCAGGTACTGATCATCATGCCGCTGGGTTTTTTGCTCACCGGCTGGCGTTTTGTGCAAATCCTGATCGGCCTGATCAGCGGCAAAACCGACAGCCTGAGGCTGGCCGACGAAGCCGCTGAGGCCATGAAACTCAAGTCTGAAGAGGCCCAATCATGAATACCCTGGTACTTTTTACCGCGCTGTTTTTCTGCATGGCCATCGGCATACCGATTGCCGTGAGCCTGGGGCTGTCGAGCCTGCTGACCATCTTTTTCTTCTCGCAAGACTCATTGGCCTCGATGTCGATCAAGTTGTTTGAGACCAGCGAGCACTACACGCTGATGAGCATTCCGTTCTTTGTGCTGGCCGGAGCCCTGATGAGCACCGGTGGCGTGGCCAAACGCATGGTGGTGTTTGCCATTGCCGCGGTGGGCCATTTGCGCGGCGGGCTGGCCATTGCGTCCATTTTGGCCTGCATGCTGTTTGCCGCAGTGTCTGGCTCCAGCCCGGCCACGGTGGTGGCGATTGGCTCGATCGTGATTGCCGGTATGGTGAAAAACGGCTATCCCAAAGAATTTGCCGCCGGGGTCATCTGCAACGCGGGCACGCTGGGTATTTTGATCCCGCCGTCGATCGTGATGGTGGTCTATGCCGCCGTGACTGAGGTGTCGGTGGGGCGCATGTTCATGGCCGGTGTCGTGCCAGGTCTGCTGCTGGGTCTGATGCTGATGACGGCGGTCTGGTGGCGCTCGGGCAAGCTCAAGGTCAAGCCGCCGCCCAAGGCCAGCGTGCCCGAAGTCTTGCGTGCCTTCAAGGACTCGATGTGGGGCCTGGCGCTGCTGGTCATCATCATGGGCGGTATTTACGGCGGCATCTTCACGCCCACCGAAGCGGCTGCGGTGTCGGCGGTTTATGCGCTGGTGGTGGCGGTGTTCATTTACCGTGATTTGGCCCCCAAGCAAATACCCCACGTGTTTCTGGAAGCCGGCCGCACCACCGTGATGCTGATGTTCATTGTGGCCAACGCGCTGCTGTTTGCCCACGTGCTCACCACCGAGCGTATCCCGCAAACCATTGCCGAACAAATTGTCGGCATGGGCATGACGCCGTGGATGTTCTTGATGGTGATCAACGTCATCTTGCTGATTGCGGGCAACTTCATGGAACCCACCGGCATCATTTTGATTCTGGCACCCATCTTTTTCCCGATTGCCACGCAGCTTGGCATTGACCCGATTCACCTGGGCGTGATCATGGTGGTGAACATGGAGATTGGCATGGTGACGCCGCCGGTGGGGCTGAACCTGTTTGTCACCAGCGGCGTGACCGGCATGAACCTGGTGCAGGTCACCAAGGCCGCCTTGCCGTGGTTGATGGTACTGCTGACCTTTTTGGTCATGGTCACCTATATCCCCGCCATCACCATGACCCTGCCTGACATGATCTTTGGCAAATAAGGCTTGCTGCGCATGATGTAACCCGAGCCCATGTGATTCTCACTGACGAGGCGCCATTCCCGCCACTGATTTATCTGGCATCCGCCACATAGGGGTTGCTGCGCCGCTCCTGCCCAAACGTGCTCTCTGGCCCATGGCCTGGGATGAACACCGTGTCGTCACCCATCGGCCACAGGCGTTGTTTGATGCTGGCGATCAGGGTGTCGTGGTCGCCTTGCGGAAAGTCGGTGCGGCCTATCAAACCGGCAAACAGCACGTCACCCACAAACGCCCGCTTGGCCTCACTTGCGTAAAACACCACATGACCCGGCGTGTGGCCCGGGCAATGGCGCACCGCCAGCGTGCATTGGCCCACGGTAACGGTGTCGCCGTCCTGGAGCCAGCGTGTTGGCGTAAAAGTTTTGGCCGCTGGAAAACCAAACATCCTGCTTTGTTCGGGCAGGCCGTCGATCCAGAACTGGTCGGCCGGGTGCGGGCCGACGATGGGCAAGCCCAGCCGCTCGGCCAGCTCACCGGCGGCGCCGGCATGGTCAATGTGGGCATGGGTGAGCCAGATTTGTTTCAGCGTCAAACCCAGCCTATCCACTTCTTCAAGCAGCAGGTCGAGGTCGCCGCCGGGGTCAATCACCGCCGCTTGCAGCGTCTGGTCACACCAGACCAGGGAACAATTTTGCGCAAAGGCGGTCACGGGCACGGTGAGGTAGCGAAACATGGTTTAAACCCCCGGCTCGCTGCTCACCACCCGGTGCGCCACCAGGTCCAGCGCGGGTTTGGTGTTGCCCTGCTTGTCGGTCCAGACCTTGGGGTTCAGGTGACCCGCGGCGGCCACCGAATCGCCATCGCGCAGCGCCAGCAAGACCGTGCAGGGCACATCATCAAAAGCGATCAGATTGACCATCAGGTGCTCGTTCTCGCTGCTCTGCGCGCGCACTCGCGCCACCACATAAGTGCTGTCGCCCTTTCCTTGGCGCCGCTCGGGGTCGCCGATCAGGCGCCCGGCTATCAATCCATCAATCATTCATAGGCTCCCGGGGTTTTCGTTACAGGCCTGCATGGTAGCCACTTGGCGCGGGTTGACGCTATAGTGCAGGCTTGTTTTATTCCTTTGGAGTGGTGTATGCGCCTGTGGCAACAGCCGGTTTCTGTGGCAGACCTGACCCGTGGCAGCCTGGACACGGCGGTCAGTCATTTGGGCATCGAGTATCTGCAAGTCGGCGACGATTTCATTACGGCCCGGGTGCCGGTGGATGCACGCACCAAGCAACCCTTTGGCCTGCTGCACGGCGGCGTCAGCGTGGTGCTGGCCGAAACGCTGGGCTCGGTGGCGGCCAACCTGGCCTGTCCTGCGGGCTGCCATGCGGTGGGGCTCGACATCAACGCCAACCACCTGCGCGGGGTCACCAGCGGCTGGGTCACCGGCACCACGCGCGCGGTGCACCTTGGCCGCACCACCCAGGTCTGGCAGATCGACATGGTCAACGATGCCGGTGAGCCCACCTGCGTGTCGCGCATCACCATGGCGGTGCTGGCACCGCGCTGAAAAAGACCGTCACTGCGAGCCCCCTGAATCGGGCCCGATACCGCACACGGGCCTTGAACAGAGACTTCGTCATCGCGAGCGAAGCGTGGCGATCCATGACTTCCGG
>NZ_JACUUE010000148.1 GCF_014859475.1 Rhodoferax sp. | reverse complement strand
AATCCATGTCCCCGGAAGTCATGGATCGCCGCGCTACGCTCGCGATGACGAAGTCGCTGTTCAAGGTCCGTTTGCGGTATCGGACCAGATACGGCGGGCCCGCAATGACGATGTCGCTGTTCAAGGTCCGTTTGCGGTATTGGGCCGGATACGGGGGGCTCGCAATGACGGCCAGCGCGACATTCCACGCGGCTGTCACTGGTTCTTTCACCCCCAACCCAGCACTGCAAGATACCATGACCGCGGCCGCCCGGGTCAAACGAACTTGAAGAGCTGCGCCAGCGCAGTGTCTGGCTTTGGGGGCTGACGATTGCTGGTACCCCAGTATGAGAAAGCCGCCAAAGCCAACCGCTACGCGGATAACGGATAACAGCGTCCACTCAAACCATCAGTATTTCAAGCGCGCGTAATAGGTTTTTTGCGCCGCCTCGCGCGCCTGGCGCAGGGTGGTGATGCCCATGGCCTGCAACAGTGGCAGCAGGCGCAACCAGACTTCCGCCGTGACCATGGCGTCGCCCAGAGCGGTGTGGCGGCCCAGCACCGTGATGTTGAAGCGCTCAGCGATCGCCTCCAGGCGGTGCGATTCCTGATTGGGGTGCACCACCGCCGACAACAGCAGGGTGTCGAGCACCGGGTGGTTGAACACCAGCCCGGTGTGGCGCTCCTGCAGCTGCAAAAACTTCATGTCAAAGGCGGCGTTGTGCGCCACCAGCACGGTGTCCTGGGCAAAGGTGTAAAAGGCCGGCAGCACCTCGGTGATCGGCGGCTTGCCCTTGACCATGTCCTGCGTGATGCCGTGGATCGGGATGGTGGCCGCCGGGATCAGCCGCTTCGGGTCCACCAGTTGCTCAAAACTCTCTTGCCGCAGCAGCTTGCCATTGACGATGCGCGCCGCACCGATCTGGATGATCTGGTCGCCCTCCGACGGATTCAGGCCGGTGGTCTCGGTGTCGAACACCGTAAAAGACAGCTCGCTGAGCAGCCGGTCTTCAAGTGCGCTGCTCTGGTCGGTGGTCTGGAACAGGTCGAAGTCGTAGTACTCGGGGCGACTGTCGTTGTGCAGAATCTGGGTGGCTTCAAGTTGCTCCTGCACGCTGGCCATGGGCAATAAAAACCTGAAAAATGCCTCGTGGCGCACGCGTTCGCGCTCGAACCACATCTCGCCGCCATGGCGTTCCACCACGTCGCGCACAGTCAAAGGGGTGCTCTCGGCGCCAAAGCGCATGCTGTCCATTTCCCAGCTCATCACGGTCTCGGTGCTCATGACCTGGCCGGTCCAGATCAGGTCGAGCTGGGCCCGGCTGCCGTTGGCCTGCAGGCGCAGCCGGAAAAACTTGACGTCAAACTCGTCAACGAGGCGCATGGCCAGGTAGTCGAGCGCCTGCGTCAGGCTGAAGCTATCGACCTTGAGCCAGACGCTGGCATCCAGGTTTTCCAGCGTCACCGGGCGCTTGTTGCGCGCCTCGATGCGGCGCTGCGTGGCCAGCAGCACGTCGGCGCCGAGCATTTCCTCGAGCGGCCAGCGCGCCTTGAGGCCCTGCGTGGCCTGTTGCGTCATGTCGTTGATGCGTGCGCTCATGCTGTGCACTTCTTCGCGCACCACGGCCAGAAAGCGCTCGCGCATGGGCGCTTCAATATCGGGGTAAGCCAGCATCTCGACCGCCGCCTGAATGTTGGCCAGCGAAGAGCGGCTGCCCTCGGTCAGGCCGTGCAGCAACTGGTCGCGCAAATGCTCTTCTTCAAAAGCGCGGGTCACGTTGTCGAGCATCAGCACGAAGCCGCTGATCTCGCTCGCGCCGCCCATTGCGTCAACATTGCGCACCGGTGCCATTTGCACCTTGAGCAACTGCCCGGCTTGCGTGGTGGTAACGAACTGGGCCGACGGACTGCCGGCCCCACGGCTGATGCGCTGCTGGATGCTCTCCAGCGCGTGCGCCACCAGTTGCCGGTCGAACACGGCGTAAATGGAGCGCCCGATGCCCACCAACTCGGCGCCACCGGCCAGCGTGGGCGCCACCGACAGCGCCTTGAATTGCAGCCGGGCGCGGTTGTTGTACAAAATGATGCGGCCATCCAGGTTGCACACCACCACGCTTTGCGTGAGCTCGCTCATCAGCGCGGCCAGGCGGTTTTTTTCCTGCTGCACGCTGGCACTGGCCTGGGCAATTTGGCTGGCGACGTCGGCGCGCAAGGTGTCGCGCTGGGCGGCGAGTTCAAATATTACCTCGGCCAGCGCCTGGGTCTCAGTGGTGCCCTGGTGGTTCATGGGCGCGGCCTGCGGCGCCGCCAGCAGCACCTTGGTTTGCTCCAGCAAGCGCCCTGGCGCGCTGGCATAGCGCCTGAACAACCAGCGCAGCGTGGCAGCAATGGCCACCAGGCCAAAGACCCAGGTCATGCCGATCAGCACAAAACGGGGCGCCAGCTGCTCTGCCAGCAAATCACGCTGCTCGGGCTCCAAGGTGGAGGCAATCAAGCCGAACGTGATCAGCAGCCAGAGCAGTGTGGCCAAACCGATCACGCCGATCGCCAGGATCAGCCGGCGGTCAATCTTGAGCCGGCTCATGCGGGTCGGCCCAGCATCTCCGCCACCTTCTGCACCAGTTCCTTGGTGGCAAAAGGCTTTGTCATGTAGGCGTCAGCGCCCAGCGCCAGCCCTTTGGCGACATCGGTATCGCGCCCCTTGGCAGTCAGCATCAGGATTTTGGTGGCCTGCACCGCCTCCAGGCCGCGCACTTCCTGGCAGACCTCGAAACCGGTCTTTTTGGGCATCATGACATCGAGCAAAACCAGGTCGGGTTGTTCCCGAACGATGGTCTCCACCGCCTCCTGGCCGTCGCGCGCAATAACCACGTTGTAGCCTTCACGCTTGAGCAGGTACTCCAGCGAAATCACGATGTTGGGCTCGTCGTCGGCCACCAGTATTTTTGGATTCATCTCGCTCCTCTTTTATATTTTGAAAGGCAGGTAACAGCAAAATGCCGCCCCCTGCCCGGGTTGTGACTCCAGCCACAGTTTGCCGCCAAAATGCTCCACAATCTGACGGCTGATCGGCAGCCCCAGGCCCGTTCCCTGCGGCCGGTTGGCGGCATCGCCGCCCTGGCGGAATTTTTCGAAAATCAGCGCCTGTTGCTCTGCACTTACGCCGGGGCCGTTGTCGCGCACGGTGACTGTCACGCCTGTATCGTCGCTACTCAGGCTTACATCAACCCGACCGCCTGGCACCGGCACAAACTTGGCCGCATTGGAGAGCAAATTGAGCAGCACCTGGGTCAGCCGGTCGGGGTCGGCCATCAGCACCAACGGCTGCGCCGGCGCCGGCACCTGCACATGCACTTGCGTCTGGCGCTCGCGGAACAGCTCGGACGTGGTCACCACCGCCTGTTGCACCAGCGCGCACAAGTCCACCTCGGCGTTGTGCCACTCGGCATGGCCCGACTCGATTTTGGCCATGTCGAGCACCTGGTTCACCAGCCGCGACAAACGCCCGGTTTCGCTGACGATGATGGCGATGAACTGGCAGCGCTGCGCCTCTGGCATGTCGGGGTCGTCGCGCATCAGCTCGGCCAGCGCCCGGATCGACGTGAGCGGGGTGCGCAGCTCGTGCGTCACCGACGACATGAAGTCGTCCTTGAGCCGGTCCAGGCTCTTGAGCTGCTCATTGGCGGCGCGTAACTCGCGCGTGGCGCGCTCCAGCGAATTGGATTTTTCTTCCAGTTCCTGGGAGTACGCGCGCAACTGCGAGGTTTCGTCCAGAATGCGCAGCACGTCGTCGGGCGTCAGGGTTTCTTCTTCGACACTGCTGGCCACCAGCACGCGCGCCGAAGCACTGCCCACCGCGCCGGCCAACTGGGTCTCGACAAACTGCACCAGGCGCGCGTCTGGCGTGATGGCGCTCGGGCTGCTCGCGCCCACCTGGCGCGCGTAAGCCGAAAACAGGGCTTGCGCCCGCTCCATGCCCATGAAGCGCTCACACAGGCGCAGCAAATCAGGCACGGTGGCGCGGCCGCGCCAGAACACCGGCCGGGCCGTGGTGGTGCGCTCGAACACATCGACAAACAGCAGCGCCTGGCTGGCTTCCTGGCCGCTGGGCGCGCGCCATAGCGACAGGCCCACATAGGCACCGATGTTGACAAGCAGACTCCAGAACAGCGAATGGGTCAGGTTGTCCAGGCCCTGCAGGCCGAACAGTTGCTCGGGCCGCAACCAGTCCAGCCCCCACAGACCTTGCGTCAGAAATGCATCGGGCAACCAGCCCGACTTGGCCAGCGAGGGCAGCATCAGCGTGTAGCCCCACATCACAAAGCCGGCCAGCAGTCCTGCCAGCGCGCCCTGGCGCGAGGCACCTTTCCAGTACAAGCCCCCCAGCACGGCGGGCGCAAACTGCGCCACGGCAGCAAAGCTGATGAGCCCGATGCTGACCAGCGCATAGGCTTCGTTGGCCAGGTGAAAATAGACATAACCCAGCACCAGCACACCCAGAATGGCGGCACGGCGAATGTTCAGGAGCACGCGGGTCAGGTCGTTACCCGCCTCGGACTTGAAGTGGGCGGTGCGCAGCAACAGCGGCATCACCAGCTCGTTGCAAACCATGGTCGAGACCGCAATGGTCTCCACGATCACCATGCCGGTGGCCGCCGACAAGCCGCCAATGAAGGCAAACAAGGCCAGCGCTGGCTGCCCCGCCGCCAGCGGCAGCGACAACACAAAGTTGTCGGCATTGACATGGGCGCCGTCAAAATACAACATGCCGCCCAGCGCAATCGGCAGCACGAACAAATTGATGGCCAGCAGGTACAGCGGAAACACCCAGACCGCGCGGCGCAAATGGCTCTCGCGCACATTTTCCACCACCATGACCTGAAACTGGCGCGGCAAGAAAATGACCGACAACATCGACAGCAGCGTCAGCGCAAACCACTGCGTCCAGGCAAAGCTGCCGCCCTGCTCAAGGCGCAACAGTTTGGCCAGGTCCGGCACCACGTGCGCCCGCGTGAACAAATCTTCGAGGCCATTGAAGAGGCCATAAACCACAAACAAGCCCACCGCCAGAAAGGCAATCAGCTTAACCACCGACTCGAAGGCAATCGCCGCCACCATGCCCTCATGACGCTCGGCCGAATCCAGGTGGCGGGCGCCAAACACCATGGTGAAACCCGCCAGCGCCAGCGCCATGTAAAACGTGCTGTCCTGCGTCCAGTGCGCCCGCATCGGCACATCACCCACCGCGCTTGCCGTGAGCAGGCCATAGCCGGCAGAAATGGCCTTAAGCTGCAGCGCGATGTAGGGCACGATGCCGACCACGGCAATCAGCGTGACCAGCCCTGCGAGCAGCGGGCTTTTGCCATAGCGGCTGCCAATGAAGTCGGCAATCGAGGTGATGCGGTAGGCCTTGGCGATGCGGATCATCTTGCGCAGCACCAGCCAGCCCAGCGTCATGGCCAGCGTCGGCCCCAGGTAGATCGGTAAAAACCAGATGCCACCCGAGGCGGCGCGGCCAACGCTGCCAAAATAAGTCCAGGCCGTGCAATACACCGCCAGCGACAAGGCATAAGTCCAGGGGTTGGCAATGATCGAGCGGCCCTGGGCGGCGCGCCAGTCGCCAAAACTGGCCACGGCAAAGAGCAGCAGCAAGTAAGCAAACGAGGCACCGATGACCAGTACGGGCGACAGCACGTTAGTCCTTTGCGTCAGCGTCGCTGTGGCGTTCCATCAGCCAGGCCAACGCCACGATCAACAGCGCCCACAGTAGCATCAGGGCAGTTGGGAGCAGAGGCAGGCCAAACACGCTGGCATCGACATCCCACAAGCCCAGCAGCGGAAAATTGAGCACCAGCCAGCCGCAGAAAAACAAGGCTACCAAGCGTGGGGTTGTCAGGCTGTTGGTCATGTGCGCGACCCGGATCAATGGTGGCTGTCGGTACCGCTCAGGCCTTGCCCTTGGCCCAACTGGCGTGGGCATGGCGGCTGAGCGCAAAACTGGCGATGAATTTGCACCAGAGGGTGCTGCCAGCCAGGGCACTCCAGACGCTGTACTCCCAGAAACCGCCCAGTACGGCCACAATCACTGCCAGCAGAATGACCCCGGCCACCAAGTTGATGACCATCTCGTAGGGGGCAAATTTTTCAGGGTTGGGAGGCGCCTCGCCACGTTTGATGGCCACTTCAGAAAAGTCGCGCTTCACCACGATGCGCCAGGCCCGACGCAGCCAGACAAAGCTGATAGGGAAGAGCGCCAAAAACAAAATCCACGTCATTGCGACGCTGATATCAAACACCATGCCAAGCTCCAGTTCCAGTAAAAAAGCCCTGCCAGCAAGGCCGACAGGGCTTTCATTGTCACCCCAGCCTGCACAGGCAGGCAAGCGGGTGACTCAGATCATCAAAACACCTTTTA
>NZ_JACUUE010000147.1 GCF_014859475.1 Rhodoferax sp. | reverse complement strand
TCCTGAATTGGGTGCTTTTCACAAAACATCACGCAGCCGGTGGTACAGCGTGCCCAGCACCAGGCTGGGCATGCGCAACAGCGGTCCGCCCGGAAAACGGCGGTGCTGCAATTGGGCAAACAGGTCAAACTGTTCTGCCTGGCCCGCCACCGCTTGCGCCACCAGTTGCCCGGCAAGCCCCGTGAGCGCCAGGCCATGGCCGCTGAAGCCCTGCAGGTAATACAGGTTGCTGCCCAGGCGGCCAAAGTCGGGCGCGCGATTCATGCTGATGTCAACAAAGCCGCCCCATAAAAATTCGACTGTTGCGTTGCGCAATGCCGGAAACACCTGGGCCATGCGCCTGGCCATTACCGCTTGCAGATTGGGCGGCGTGCGCGTGGTGTAGCTGACGCGCCCGCCAAACAGCATGCGGTGGTCGGCGCTGAAGCGGAAGTAGTCCAGCACAAAATTGTTGTCACACGCCGCCGCGTTGCTCGGGATCAGGCGCTGGCACAAGGCGGGGTCGAGCGGCGCGGTGCCGATCATGTAGGTGCCCACCGGCATGATGCGCGACGCGATGTCGGGGGCCACCTTGGGGCCGTATTCAGGCAGCGTGCAGTTGCCTGCCAGCACGCCAAAGGGCGCAGTGACCGTGCCCTGGGCGGTCGTGGCGGTGAGTTTTTCGCCGCGCTGCAGCCCTGTGACTGCGGAATATTCGTAGATTTTTACCCCCAGGCTTTTGGCCGCGCGCGCCAGACCCAAGCCGTATTTCAGTGGGTGCAGATGGCCCGATTTGCGCTCATAGGCGCAGGCGTGGTAAAGCGGGCTGGCAATGTGGCGTTGCACCTCGGTGCCGGTGGCAAAGTCGGTCTCAAAAGCGTAATCACGCGCGTGCGCCTGCATCTCTTCGGCCAGCGCACGCGCCTTGCGCGCTGAATCGGCCACGTAGAGGTAGCCGTGCTGGCGGTCGCAATCAATCTGAAAGTCGGCAATGCGCTGGTCGATCAGGTCCACCGAAGCCACCGACAAGTCCCAGGCCTGGCGCGCCTGCGCCTTGCCAAGTTGCGACTCAAAGAGTGCCTGGCCGCTGGCATAGCCCGCGATGGCCTGGCCGCCGTTGCGCCCCGATGCCCCGGCACACACCCGGTCGGCTTCGAGCACCACCACCTGGTAACCGCGCTGCGCCAGCTCGATGGCTGCCGACAGCCCGGCATAACCGGCACCGACCACCAGCACATCAGCCGTGATGTGGCCTTGCAAAGGTGGCGCCACCGGCTCGCGCGTGACGCTGGCTTCGTAGTAGCTGTGCTGGTTAAGCTGGGTGTCGGAGTCGAGCAGCATGGCCGTCCTTGTTGCTGGATGTCATTGCGATTGGCACGGATGCTCGTCATTGCAAGCGAAGCGCGGCAATCCAAGAAGTCCGGAATGCATGGATCGCCACGTCCTTCGTCCTCGCGATGACAAAGCTTTTGGAATCACTGACCAGCCTCCATCCTCTCGGCAACCTGGCCGCACAGGTAGGTCCAAACGAAGGTGGCGGCTGCCGTGCTGGTGAGTTCGGCATGGTCATAGGCGGGCGCCACTTCGACGCAGTCCATGCCCACCAGATTCAACGGCGCCAATTCTTCCAGCAGCGTCAGCACCTGCGCGCTGCTCAGGCCACCGGGCTCGGGCGTGCCGGTGCCGGGGGCAAAGGCGGGGTCGAGGCAGTCGATGTCGAGTGTCAGGTAACACGGGCGCTGCCCCAGGCGCGCCAAAATTTGCGCCACCACCGGTTGCAGCGCCGCGCCATCAAGGCCGCGCAGCTGGCGGCCGGTAAAGATCAGCCCGCCCTGATCTTGCACATACTCGCGCGCGGCCCGCGCGCCGCTGGAACGCAGGCCGATTTGCACCGTGTGCTGCGGGCTCACCAGGCCTTCCTGCAGCGCCTCATAAGTCCAGGTGCCATGGCCCGAGGGCTCGCCAAAGTGGTCGCTCCAGGTGTCGCAGTGGGCGTCAAAATGCACCAGAGCCAGCGCGCCGTGTTGTTGATGCGCGGCGCGCAGCAGCGGCAAGGTGATGGAATGGTCGCCCCCCAGAAAAACGCAGTGGTGGCGCGCCATGAGTGCGCTGGCCTGAGCCTGGATGCGCGCGCGCACCTCGGCCAGCGGCGAGGCGTTGGGCAGGCGCATGTCATGTCCGTCGCCCAGCTGCCCCAGCGGCGTGACCTCGAAATGCGGGTGGCTGCCGTCGCACAGCATCAGGCTGGCGCTGCGAATGGCCTGCGGGCCAAAACGCGCGCCGGGCCGGTTGGTGACCGCGCCGTCAAAGGGTACACCGACCACGGCAAAGGGCTGTTGCGCCAAAGTGGCTGCCGCCAGAAAACGGTTGCTGTGGTTGGCGTAGGCAAATTCACCGATTGACATGGAAACATCCTTGAAAGCGTCGCTCGCTGACGGATTTGGCAGGCGAGCACAAGCACTGTAAATTATCCGGCGTTCAGGCAGGTTCAAGGAGCCAATTCACATACCATCGGTCAATCCACTGAACCGCAAAGCGCAGGCGTCGCCCCGACGGACACGACGCCGGCATTTTTTCACCGTTTCATTTCCAACGTGATGCCACTTGATCAAGATTCGCCCCGCGCTTCACCGCGCTGGGTCGCCTACCTGCTGCTGGCCGCCAGCATGTCGCTGGTGGGCAGCTATGTGGCGCTAAGCAAACCGCTGGCCCTGGCCCTGCCCGTGATGTTGCTGGCCTGGCTGCGCTTTGGCATTGGCGTGCTGGCCATGCCGCACTGGCTGGTCAAGCCGGCCCATGAGCCGCCCATGAGCCGCAATATCAAAGGCCTGCTTTTTCTGGAATCTTTTTTGGGCAATTTCTTGTTCACCATTTGCATGCTGTTTGGTGTCAGCATGACCACGGCGGTGTCAGCTGGCATCATCCTGGCCACCCTGCCCTCGGTCGTCGCGTTGCTGAGCTGGCTGTTTTTGCGCGAGCGTGTTGGCCTGCGCGTGTGGGCGGCGATTGCTCTGGCCGTGGTTGGCATCAGCTTGTTTTCCATGTCAAAAGCGGATTCGTCCGCGCCTGCAGCACACAAGCAGCTGTGGGGCAATTTGCTGGTGTTTGCCGCCGTGCTGTGCGAAGCAAGTTATGCGGTGATCGGCAAAAAGCTCACCGGCACGCTGTCGCCCAAACGCATCACCGCGTTAATCAATCTGTGGGGCTTTGCCTTGATGACACCCTTTGGGGTTTACGCTGCCTGGGGCTTCGACTTTGCCGGGGTGCCAGCGGGCATTTGGCTGCTGCTGCTGTTTTATGGGCTGGCCGCCAGCGTCTGGACGGTGTGGTTGTGGATGACCGGACTCAAGACCATTGCAGCGGCACGTGCCGGTGTCTTCACCGTCATGCTGCCCATTGCAGCGGCGCTGGTGGGCGTGCTCTTTTTGGGTGAACGGCTTAGCGGCCTGCAATTGTTCGCGTTTGCCTTGTGCCTGGCCGGCGTGCTGCTGGCAACCTTGCCGGGGCGCGCTAAACCAGACGGGTTGCGCTGACCACCATGCCGTCGGCATCGGCATACAGCCAGTCGCCGGGATGAACCCAGACGCCCTGGATTTGCACGGCCAGGTCCTGCAGACCCTGGTTCTTTTTTTCGGTGGGCATCGGGTTGCTGGCCAGCGCGCGGATGCCAACGTCCTGCACCGCAAGTTCGGCCACGTCGCGCACGCAGCCGTCAAGCAGCACCCCGGCCCAGCCGTTTCTGGCTGCCGCCGCGCCCAGGTTGCCACCCAATAATGCACGGCGCAACGAGCCCGCACCATCGACAACCAGCACCTTGCCGATGCGTCCTGCGGGCGTGTCATCAAAGCCGACTGAATCGACCGCGGCCTTCACCAGCGAGTTGTCTTCAAAGCATTTGACGGTCACCACCGGACCGCAAAAAACCCGGCGCGCGCCAAAGTCTTTGAACACGGGCGGCAGCACCCTGAACACCTCAGGAGCCTCATTTTTGTGGGCATCACACAAATCACAGGTAGCAAAAGCAGGGTTCATAAAAATCGACATGCGTGGGTTGATTGGGCCGGAAAATTGTAAATCGGTAAAAAACGCAACAAAAATAACTTTTTCCACGAGAAATTAGCGTCTTCCCCCTATGAATAGGCAAATTTCTCCAGTAGGATTCGCCTCCAACCAGCCGATCTTCTTTTGCTGGTGTTTGATCAACTACGAAAAGGACATCCACATGGCAACTGCAAAAAAAGCGCCGGCTAAGAAAGCGGCACCTGCGACCAAGGCCGCTCCGGCTAAAAAAGCTGCCCCGGCAAAGGCTGCGGCACCGGCTAAAAAAGTAGCCGTCAAAAAAGCTGCTGCGCCTGCCAAAAAAGCTGCACCTGCCAAAAAGGCTGTGGTCAAAAAGGCACCTGCTGCCAAGCGCGCCGTCAACGCTGCGTTCATGAAAGCCATGACGCCCAGCACTGCTTTGGCTGCCATCGTCGGCGGCAAACCGCTGCCGCGCACCGAAGTGGTCAAGCAACTCTGGGTCTATATCAAGGCCAACAAACTGCAAGATGCCATCAACAAGCGCCTCATTAACGCCGACGCCAAGCTCAAGGAAGTTTTTGGCAAGGCGCAAGTCACCATGTTCGAAATGGCCGGCCTGATCGGCAAGCATTTGAAATAATCCTGCCCGATCCCAGCTTTGAAAGGCCGACGCAAGTCGGCCTTTTGTTTGTGGCATCATTCTGCCCAATAACAACCATTGTTTGCCGATGCTTCGTTTTTTCCTGACCCGCTTCAGCCTGATCATTCCCACCTTCATCGGTATGACGCTGGTTGCGTTCTTCCTGATCCGCATGGTGCCGGGCGACCCCATAGAAACGCTGGCCGGCGAACGCGGCATCGATTCCGCCCGCCATGCCGAACTGCTCAAGGCCTACGGTCTTGACTCCTGAAAAGCCAGCGCAAGCTGGCTTTTTTACGCGCCTGCGGCGAGTGCCCATTCACCGACTGGCAAAGGGCGCACCGACTGGCAAGCCGTGGCCGCGCGACACGGTTCAATCGCTCTTTTTGCGGGTAGTTTTTTCGCGCAAGGTCACAAACTCCTCGGCGGCCGACGGGTGCAGCGCCACCGTGGCATCAAAGTCGGCTTTGGTCGCGCCCATGCGGATCGCAATGGCCAGGCCCTGGATGATCTCGGCGGCATCGGCTCCCACCATGTGTGCCCCCAGCACGCGCTGGCTGGCGCTGTCCACAATCAGCTTGACCAGCGTGCGTTCGTCACGCCCGGACAGGGTGTGGCGCATGTTGCGAAACTTGCTGCGGTAGATGTCTATTTCGCCATGCTTGGCCAGCGCCTGCGCTTCGGTCAGCCCAACGGTGCCAATGGGCGGCTGGCTGAACACCGCCGACGGCACGGTGGTCAGGTCGGCGCTGACCGGGCTGGGCCCAAACAGCGTAGTGGCCAGCGCCGCGCCCTCGCGTATGGCCACCGGCGTCAGCGCAATGCGGTTGGTGACATCACCCACCGCGTGAATGCTGGGAACGCTGCTTTGGCCGAAGGCATTCACCACCACACCGCCTGCCTGGTCGAGCACCACGCCTGCCTCGGCCAGCCCCAGGCTCTCGGTGTTGGGCACGCGGCCGGTGGCATACAGCACGGCATCCACCGCATGGTTTGAAGCCTGTGCACCCGTGAGCGCCACCGACAAACTGCCATCAGTGCGTTTGTCAATGCGCGCCACGTCCTGGTGCAGCAGCACGGCAATGCCTTTTTTAACCATCTCTTCGGACAGGTGCGCCCGCACGTCGTCGTCAAAGCCGCGCAACACCTGCTCACCGCGGTAACACAGCGTCACCTGCGCGCCCAGGCCATTGAGGATGCCGGCAAATTCGACGGCAATGTAGCCACCACCCACAATCAGCACGCGCCGCGGCAACTGCGGTAAATCAAACACCTCGTTGGAGGTGATGGCGTGCTCGATGCCCGGGATCTGCGGCACAAAGGGCGTGCCGCCGGTGGCGATCAGGATGTGCTCGGCGCTAATGTGCTGCCCGTTGAGCGCCACCGTGTGCGCATCAACCACACTTGCCGCGCCGTGCATGACCGTCACTTTGGAACCAACCAGGTTGTTCTCATACAGGCCGCTCAGGCGGGTGATTTCCTTGTCCTTGGCTGCAATCAGCGCGGGCCAGGAAAACTCGCGCGGCGGCACGGTCCAGCCAAAACCTTGGGCATCAACGAAGTCTTCGGCAAAGTGGGCCGCATAAACCAGCAGTTTTTTGGGCACGCAGCCGCGAATGACACAGGTGCCACCATAGCGAAAGTTCTCGGCAATGGCCACGCGCGCGCCCAAGCCGGAAGCAATGCGCGCGGCGCGCACGCCGCCAGAGCCACCGCCGATGACGAAGAGTTGGTAGTCGTATGAAGTCATAATTTTTTAATCAGTTGAGGACAGAGCTAAAGATCTGTCCCGCAAG
>NZ_JACUUE010000353.1 GCF_014859475.1 Rhodoferax sp. | reverse complement strand
ACCTACTTGCTTCATGCTGGCGGCCTGAACTGGCGCCATATCAACCCCGACATTTTCGGCAGCATGATCCAGGCCGTGGCCGACGACGAAGAGCGCGGCGCACTGGGTATGCACTACACCAGCGTGCCCAACATCCTCAAGGTGCTCAACCCCTTGTTTCTGGACGACCTGCATGCCCAGCTCGACGCGGCAGGCGACAACAAGGTCAAGCTGCTGAACCTGCGCAAGCGCATGGCGCGCATCCGCGTGTTTGACCCGGCCTGCGGCTCCGGTAACTTTCTGGTCATCGCCTACAAGAAAATGCGTGAAATCGAGGCCGAAATCAACCGCCGCCGGGGCGAGTCGCACCTGGGCAGCGAGATACCCGTGAATAACTTCCGGGGCATCGAGCTGCGCAACTTTCCTGCTGAGATTGCGCGCCTTGCGCTCATCATTGCCGAATACCAATGCGACGTGCTCTACCGCGGACAAAAAGACGCCGTGGCCGAGTTTCTGCCGTTGGACGCGCAAAACTGGATTGTTTGCGGCAATGCGCTTCGACTGGATTGGTTGGGCGTCTGCCCGCCTACAGGGACCGGTGTCAAGGTCGTCGCAGACGACCTGTTTGGCACGCCGCTGGATCAAACGGAAATTGATTTTGAGAATGAGGGAGGAGAGACTTACATCTGCGGTAATCCGCCGTACCTGGGCAGCACCTGGCAATCTGCCGAACAAAAAGACGACCTGCGAGCCATTTTTGACCACCGCTGCAAAACCTGGAAGTCGCTGGACTACGTGGCCGGCTGGTTCATGAAAGCAGCCGACTATGGCAACCATACCCCCTGCACGGCGGCTTTTGTGTCCACCAACTCCATTTGCCAAGGGCAACAGGTGGCAATTCTGTGGCCCATGATTTTTGCCAGTGGCCATGAAATTGCTTTTGCGCACACCTCGTTCAAATGGACTAACCTGGCCAGCCACAACGCCGGGGTGACAGTGGCGATTGTGGGGCTTGCCAACCCAGCGCCAAAAGTGCGGCGGCTTTTTGCCATCACCGACGAAGGCGAAACCGTGGCCAAGGATGTGGCGCTGATCAATGCCTATTTGGTGCCGGGGGCTAATGTGGTGGTGGAGAAGGCAAATCGCCCTTTGAGCGGGCAG
>NZ_JACUUE010000146.1 GCF_014859475.1 Rhodoferax sp. | reverse complement strand
CACTTCGTTCGCAATGACGGGGCTGGGGTTCGCAATGACGGCTACTGTCGCAATGACGGGACTGTTCATGGAAAGGTGCGTCACATATGCTATGCCACCGGGGCTTCCCGGGCTCAGGCACCTTTGAACGAAGGGTAGTCGGTGTAGCCTTTGGCACCGCCGCCGTACCAGGTGGTCTTGTCGCTTTCGGCCAAAGCCTTGCCCTTGCGCAGGCGCTCGACCAGGTCGGGGTTGGCAATGAACGCGCGGCCAAAGGCCACCAGATCGGCGCCTTCGGTAATGGCGGTTTGCGCCAGCGCCTTGTCCAGCCCGTTGTTGACCATCCAGGCGCCCTTGCCGGCAGCGGCACGGTAGGCGCGGCGCAGGCCGGTGTAATCAAACGGCCGATCGGGCAGCTCGCGCGGGCCGCCGGTGGCACCCTCGATGATGTGCACATAGGCCAATCCAAACGCGGCCAACTGGCGCACCACGTAGTCGAACAGCGGCTGCGGGTCTGGGTCAAACGCGTCGTTGGCGGGGGTCACGGGTGACAAGCGAATGCCCACCTTGCCGCCGCCCACGGCGCTGGTCACGGCCTGCACCACTTCGAGCAAAAACCGGGCACGGTTTTCTATGCTGCCACCAAAGTCGTCGCGCCGCTGGTTGGAGCCGCTTTTAAGAAACTGGTCGAGCAGATAACCATTGGCAGCGTGAATTTCAACGCCGTCAAACCCCGCGGTCTGCACCGCATTGCGCGCCGCCGCCACATAAGTGTGCACGATGTCGGGCAGCTCGTAAGTCTGCAGCGCGCGCGGCTCAGAGGTGTCCACAAACACCGGCACGCCGTCTTTCAGCAGCACGGTCTTGGTTTTGGCGGTAATGGCCGACGGCGCCACCGGCGCGTCGCCATGGGGCTGCAAGCTGGTGTGCGAGACGCGGCCCACATGCCAGAGCTGGCAGACGATTTTGCCGCCCGCCGCGTGCACGCTGCGCGTCACGTCTTTCCAGGCCTCGACCTGCTCCTCGGCGTACAAGCCGGGCACATCGGCATAGCCCTGGGCCTGCTGGCTGATGGCCGTGGCCTCAGTGATGATGAGCCCGGCGCTGGCGCGCTGGGTGTAATACTGCGCCGTGAGCGCGGTGGGGGTGGCATCGGGGGCGCGGTTGCGCGTGAGCGGTGCCATCACGATGCGGTTGGCGAGCGTCAGGTCCCCGGCGTGCACGGGGTCGAACAGGGTGGCGGTACGGTGTGGCATAAAAGGTCCGGTTACTTTTGCAACTTGGCATCTTCGAGCATCACCTGGTAGGTGTAGCCGGAACCCAGGTTGACATTGGTGCGCAGAACGCCTTTGAGCTGTACCACATCGCCCACTTTGAACAGCTCCTGGGAAGTGGCCAGCACGTCGTTGGTGTCGTTGGCAGCGGTGCCAGTTCCGTCACGCAGATGGACCCAGTTCTTGCCCATGATGGCCGCGCTGAACTTGACCACCTGGGCGCGCACCAGCACCGGCTTGTCTTTCAGCGAAGCGCTCTTGGTGATCAGTTCGGCCACGGTTTGCGCGCCGGCACCGGTGGCCTTGGCGACCTTGATGTTGCCGGCAACCGTGGTCTTGGGCGCTGCCGCATGGGCCGATGCAACCTGGGCGGCTTCTTCGGAAGCACTTAACCTGGGCTTGGCCAGGCTGCCAAAGTAAATTTTCGGAAAGGTTTTCTTGAGCACCTTGCTCTCGAAATTGTCCATTTGTTCGGCGTCTTCCACCGTTACCACGGCGCCTTTTTTGACCGGCGCCTTGCCCACGGCAGTCCAGACCTCGCCTTTGTCGGTTTTGAGCAGCAGATAAGAGTAGATGTCAACCTCCTTGACCTCGAGCACTTCACCCTTGATCACCACGGGAGTTGCAAGCGCACTGACACCAAAGCCAAGGCCGGCACCCACCACAAACAGGGTCGCAAGAAAACGTTTCATATCAAAACCATCCAATCTGGAAAAAGGCTGCACTGGGCAGGTGGGCTAGCAAGCCAAAAAATTCTTTCAAATTACTGGCTTGAATTTTAGCTTTGCCTTGCAAGATAATGGCGGTCTGTGGTTAAGCCACTTCTCTGCACCCCATTTTCTGGAAAGCAACATGCCACAAAACCCGGATCCCGCCTTTTTTGACCGTGCCAACGCACACATCAACCTGGCCAACGACCAGCTCAACCAGGACGTGCATGGCCAGGTGAGCGCCTCCATGATGTACGCCAGCGCCCGCTTCAGCACCTCGCTGACCGCCAGCGGCTACAAGACCGCAACAGAAATGGCAAGCCACAAAAACGCCAATATCGACTACTTTGTGCGCGAATACCGGATGGCGCTGGAAGAGCACATGGACGACTACATCAAAAATTTCGACCGCTACATGGCCATGTCCAAAAATATCGGCTGAGTCTGATATAAATACGGGCAATTCCGGAAACCGCCTGCCAAAGACAGCGCCCATGAAAATACCGTTTAGCCGCATAGCACGCCACCTCCGGCGGCTAGTGTGGTTGTGCGCTGCCTTCCTGTTCTTTGCCAGCCCCGCCGGGGCGGCGCCCATTACCGGCCCGATCCGCATCGGCCTGCCCGACAGTCTGCTGCACCAGCAATACCTGCTGTTGTCCGAGTGGCGCCAGTACCTGATCAACCGGCTCAAGCGCCCGGTTGATTTTGTCCTCCACAAAAAACCCGATGACGCCACGGTGCAACTCGACACCGGAAAACTCGATTTTGCCTGGATCACCGATTACCCCAATGCGCATGTTGACGGCCGGATTCGCCTGCTTGCCCAGCCGCTCTACAAGGGGCAGCCCTTTTTTACCTCGTACCTGATCGTACCCACTTATAACCACGCCACCAATTCCTTGCTACAGCTCAAGGGCGCGGTGTTTGTTTTTACCGATGCCAACCAGAATGGCAGCTACCTCGACGTGCGTTACCAACTGCTGATGGCTGGCGAAGACCCTGACCAGTTTTTCAGCAAGGTTTTTTTTGCACGATCGCATCGTGAGGTCATCAAGGCCGTGGCTGTGGGGCTGGCCCATGCCGGTGAAGTGGACAGCGTGGTGTGGGACGCGCTGGCCAAGGTGCGCCCAGAGCAGACCGGGCAAACCCGCATCGTCGCCAGATCGGTTCCGTATGCTGCCCCGCCATGGGTGGCCAACACGCATGTTGAGCAGAGCGATTTCGACGCAATGCAGCGCGTGCTGATCGGCATGGCATCAGATGCCAAAGGCGCCGAGCTGTTAAAGCGCATCGGCATTGACGGCTTTGTACCCGGCGATGAAAGCATCTTTTCGCACAACATCAAAATGAGGCGTGCCCTGGGTGCAGAATGATGCGGGTTTTCAACATTTTCAACCTGAGCCATCGCTACAAGTTTCCCATTTGGGGAAGCCTGCTGATCATTCTGACCACAGTGGTGATTTCTGGCGCCCTGCTGTTCAAGGCCTACCAGGACATGCGCCAGGATTTGATCAACTCATCCTCCAGCCTCGCCAACACACTGGTGACCAACATCTTTCAGCCCTTGACAGAAGACGACATATGGCAGGTTTTTGAAACCATCAGCGCGCCGCTGGCTGTGACCCACATCCAGGACCTGATGCTGCCCAAGAACATCCTGATTCTCGACAACGACTTCAAAGTGGTCGTATCCACCACCCCCATGCTCATTCCCATGGGCACGCGCATCGACCAGCTCACGCCCGAATACGGCATTTTGATCCAGCGCATCCTGAACTCAGCCATGAGTCCGCTAAAAACCTATGACATGGAAGATGCGCAAAATATTTATGTTGCCGCACCCATCCTCAACGAGGGCTTCAGTCTGGGCACCCTGATCGTGGTCCACTCCAAAGACGTGCTGATGCCGCGCCTGTATCGCACCGCCCTGCACGGCGCTCTGGTGGGCCTGCTGGTGCTGCTCATCCTGCTGCCCATCAACTGGTCTTGGGGGCAGCGCCTGGCGCGCCCGCTGGTGCTGCTGACTGAACGCATGAAACTGCTCAAGACCGGCGATATCGATAACCTGGAAACCAAGGTTTACCCCTACCACGACGAGGTGGGCCAACTGCTGGCGGCCTACCACCAGATCGTCGAAGAGCACGAAAAAAGCGATGCCCTTGAAAAGCAGATCATCCACTCGGAGCGACTCGCCGCCGTGGGCCGTCTGGCTGCCGGCGTGGCCCACGAAATCAACAACCCGCTGGGCGGCATGCTCACCGCCATCGACACCCTGAAGAGCTATGGCGACATGGACGCGCGCACCACCAAGACCATCGACCTGATTGGGCGCGGCCTGACCCAGATCAAGGAAACCGTGGGCGCGCTGCTGGTCGAGTCGCGCGTCAAGAGCCGCCAGCTCGACCCCCAGGACTTCGAGGACATCCGCAACCTGGTGCTGCCCCAGGCGCGCAACAAAGAGCTGCTGCTCGACTGGCGCTCCAGCTTGGCCCGGTCACTAGCGCTGCAAGCCAACCAGGTGCGCCAGGTGTTGATCAATCTGTTACTCAACGCCATTCATGCAGCCAATCAAAAGGGCCTGGTGATTTGCGCCATCTCCGAACACGACCACATCTTGCACATGCGCGTTGAAAACGATGGCGCGAAACTCAGCCAGGAGCAGATGCTGCACCTGTTCGAGCCCTTCTCGCCAATCAGCCAGACCGGGCACGGCCTTGGCCTGTGGATCACCTACCAGATCGTGCAGCAGCTCGGCGGCAAAATTTCGGTAGAGCAAGTCAACGACCATGTCATATTTACCGTCACCCTGCCCTTTGAAGAAGCCAGCACCGCATGACTGTCAATCGTATTTGCCTGATTGAAGACGACGAAATCATGGGCGAGGCGGTCTCCGACCGGTTTGCCCTCGAGGGCTTTGACTGCATCTGGTTCAAAACCGGCGAAGCCGCGCGCCAATCGCTCCAGAAAGACCGTTACAGCGTCGTCATCAGCGACATCAAGCTGCCCGACATCGACGGCGAACAACTGTTCGAAGAACTCCGCGCCGCCGGCACCGAGCTGCCGCCCTACATCTTCATGACCGGCTATGGCGCCATCGACCGCGCCGTGCGCCTGCTCAAGCTCGGCGCCCAGGACTACTTGACCAAACCGGTCGATATCAGGGCGCTGATCGACATGGTGCACAACATCTTTGCCAAAGCCACACGCGGCACCAAACACGCCTCTGGCGCCCCCGGGCTGGGCCTCTCCAGCGCCATGCGCCATATCGAATCGGTGCTACCCAAACTGGCCCATGACAACATCACCGTGCTCATCACCGGCGAATCCGGCGTCGGCAAAGAAGTGGTGGCGCGCGCCCTGCACAGCCTGCGCGACCCGGATTGGCGCCTGCCCTTCATCACCGTCAATTGCGCCGCCATCACCGACACCCTGCTAGAGGCCGAAATGTTCGGCTACGTCAAAGGCGCCTACACCGGCGCCGTGCGCGACAAAAAAGGCTACTTCGAGCAGGCCAACGGCGGCACGCTGTTTCTCGACGAAATTGGCGAAATGCCCCTGTCCATGCAGGTCAAACTGCTGCGCGTCATCCAGGAGCGCAAGGTGACGCGGGTCGGCTCCGAGGCGCTCATCCCGATCGAAATCAACCTGGTCTGCGCCACCAACAAGGTGCTCAAAACCATGGTCGAGGCCGGCGAGTTCCGCGAAGACCTGTACTACCGCATCAATGTGCTGGAGCTGCAAATACCGCCGCTGCGCGAGCGCCGCGAAGACATCCTGTGGCTGGCCAGCCAAATGCTCGATGCCGAAGCCAAACAGCATGGTACGCCCCGCCGCGAGCTTAGCCCCGAGGCCGAGCTTGCCTTGCTCGACAACCCCTGGAAAGGCAACATCCGCGAGCTCAAAAGCTGTCTTGAGCGCGCCTGCATCCTGTCCAGCCAGGCGGTGCTGACACCCGATGTGCTGTTCGGCCAGGGCGGCGAGGCCAAGCCAGAGGCCACCACCTCGCTCAACGACTACCTGGGCAGCTACGAGCGCCACTACATCGAGCAAACGCTCAAGGGCAAAGAGGGCCGCATCGCCGACTCAGCCGCCGCCCTGGGCATCAGCCGCAAGACACTCTGGGAAAAAATGAAGAAGCTGGGAATTGGCGAAGAAAAATAGCTTTCCAGTGACAAAGTTATCCCTACCAGCGCGGTGGTAACGTCCCCTTTCAAACAGCCGCCACCACCGCCGCAATCACCTCAGCCAAGTGTTCCTCCAGCCCCAGCCACATGGGCAGGCGCACCAGGCGGTCAGAAATGCTGTCGGTATTTGCCATGCTCCCCGCTGCGCGCCCCACCACCTGGCCGCGCAGCGATGAATGCAGCGGAATGTAATGAAACACCGGGGCAATTCCCTTGCTTTTTAGCCGCGCAATAAAAGCTGTGCGCTGCGCCAGGCTGGGCAGCAGCAGGTAATACATGTGTGCGTTGTGCACGCAATCGGGCGGCAGCGTGGGGCGCTGCAGCTTGCCGGCCTGCTCCAGGC
>NZ_JACUUE010000145.1 GCF_014859475.1 Rhodoferax sp. | reverse complement strand
TGGATTGCGTCACAGCGTTCGCAATGACGACGTTCTTTCACGTTAACCGTCCTTTCCATCGGCGCGCGCACTCACCAGCCAGGGCGTGTACTGCCACAGGTAGATCAGGAACGCGGCACTCCAGGAGGCGGCTGAGGTCACCAGGCCGATGATGTAGAACGACGGTGCCAGCCAGGGCAGCAGCACCCGCAGCGCGGCGGCCAGCATGATCAGCAGGTAGATCGCGATTTCTGGTGCTTCTGCCTTCAAGGGCCGACCGGTGTGGCCGCGCGCGGTGCGGGTCATCATGCCAAGAATCAAGCCGCCGGTGGCGCCGACGCCCAGCGCGTGGACTCCGAGCGAGGTGGTGATCAGGTCCAACTGCGCCAGCGCCAGCAAGCCCAATCCCAGAATCAGCCAAAGATGCGCCGCGTGCAAGATCCACAAAATCGGGTGGCCCAGCGTGGCCAGCGGGTGCCAGCGCCACTGGCGCACCAGATTCAGCGCAAACGCCAACCCAAGGGCCGCAGCAGCCAAACCACTGTGCCAGCCGGTCACCCACAGCGCCATGCCCAGTACGGTGGCCACCAGCGCGGTGCGGTCGAGCCAGGGCAGGGTGACGATTTTGAGCGTCGGCAGGGCGTTGGTGGTAAAAAACGGCACCACGCGCCCGGCCATGACGCATTCGATGACGACCACAAAACCCAGAGCGGCGTACAAACTGCGCATCGGGTCGAGGTCGATGACACCATTGGCCGACAAATGAAAGCTCAGGTTCACCGCCGTCAGCAGCAGCAAGATCAGCGCCAGCGGCACATTGCGCCAGTTGCGTGACTGGATCAACAAGCGCAGAAACACCAGCCCGACGATGGGCAACAGTGCCAGGTCCAGCACCGCAAACACCGCATAGGGTGCTACCAGCGAGGCCACGCGCGCGCTGAGCCACAGCAGAACCAAGGCACCCAAAGCCAGACCGCGCGGGGTTTGCAAACCGGTCCAGTTTTTGCCGGCGGTCATCAGAAAACCCACGATCACCGCGATGGCAAAACCAAACAGCATTTCATGGGCATGCCAGAGCAGCGGCTGCGGGGCCGATTGCCAACTGATCGCACCCAGAAAAACCGCCACCCAGAGCGGCACGATCAGCGCTGCCAGCAGGGCGGCCCCAAGATAGAACGGACGAAAAGCCAGCCGTAGCCAAGGTATGCCTTGAGGTGCGGTCGGTGCAGGGGTGTTGTTGAGGATCGGTAGGGTCATACGGGTTGTCTCGTGGGGTCGTCTGTTGGGTTGCCGGGAAAAGCGGGCGGGTTGCTGGGTGCGAGTTGCTGCTCACCCCAGGCCAGCCAGTCGTCGCCAAACAATTCGCTCGGGTGCGGTGATCGCTCGTTGGAACAGGCCATGGCGGTAATGGCGCAAAACTGGTCACAGCCCCAGCAGATGCGCTCGGGGTTGGCGGGATGAAGGGGGAATTTTTTGGCCATGTCAGAGTTTGGTTGGTGCACTGTGAGGATTTAGCGCGGGATGACGAAAGTGGATTTTTCTTCGACGGCGACTGTTCTGCCCTGCTCGTAGGTTTCCACCCGGAAGTGGATCGGGCTGGCCTTGCCACGGTGTTCTTGTGCCGTGGCAAAGGGCAGGGTCAGGCGCACGGTGAGTGAGCCGATACCTGTGGCCGGCACACTGAGCACCGGATTGGTGGCCAGCGCCAAACCCGGCAAGCCCTGCACACTGGCGGTATAGGTTTGTGTGCGTTCAGTGGCGTTCATGACTTTCAGACGGTAGATGTTTTCGATGTCGCCATTGCCCAGTTCGCGGGCCATGGTGCCACGGTCCTTGATGATGTCCATTGCAAAGCCCTTGCGTGTGGATAAACCACCGACAAAGATCGCCACGACCCCCAGAAACAACACGCCGTAAAGCCACACGCGTGGGCGCCAGACCCGCTTCACCATCTGTTTGGGTGTCAATTGGTCGGCGATGCCCCGCCCCGACGAATATCGGATCAAGCCGGTGGGGTAGTTCATTTTGACCATCACTTCGTCGCACACATCAATGCAGGCGGCACAGGCAATGCATTCGTTTTGCAGCCCGTTGCGGATGTCGATGCCGGTTGGACACACCTGAACACACAGCGTGCAGTCAATGCAGTCGCCCAGGCCCAGCGCCTTGGGGTTCGCCGTCCGTGCGCGTGAACCCCTGGCCTCGCCCCGCTCGGTGTCGTAGGCGATGACCATCGAGTCCATGTCGGTCAGGGCACTTTGAATGCGGGCATAGGGACACATCTGTTTGCAGATTTGTTCGCGCAGGTAACCGGCGTTACCGTAAGTGGCCAGGCCGTAGAACAAGACCCAGAACCATTCCCAGGGCGAAAACGACAGCGTCAGCAGTTCCTGCACCAGCTCTTGAATGGGTGTGAAATAACCCACAAAGGTGAATCCGGTGAACAAGCCCAGGCCAATCCAAAGGGCTTGCTTGGCGCTTTTGCGTAGGGCTTTTTCAAGCCCCCAAGGCGCGCTGTCCAGACGCATGCGGGCCAGGCGATCCCCTTCCGTGATGCGTTCCAGCCACAGAAATATTTCGGTATAGACGGTTTGCGGGCAGGCGTAGCCACACCAGAGCCGCCCCGCCACGGCAGTAAAGAAAAACAGTGTCAGTGCGGCCAGCACCAGCAAGACGGCCAGGTAAATCAGGTCCTGCGGGTGCAGCACCAGGCCAAAAATAAAGAACCGGCTGCCAGCCAGATCAAACAGGACCGCCTGGCGCTCGTTCCATTGCAGCCAGGGGATGCCATAAAAAACCAGTTGCGTGACCCAAACCATCACCCAACGCAAGCGGGTAAAGAAACCGCCGACGCTGCGCGGATAAATTTTGCCCTGCTCGTCGCCCAACGCAAACACGCTGTCAGCCGCGGCGTCAACGGGGACGGGCTGGAGCGGAATGATCTTGTGGGTGAACGGTTTTTTCATCGTTTTGGCGCTGCGCAGAACGGTCGTGGTATAGACCTACGTGCCATCCTTAAAGAAGAGTTTAATATGAATATTATTTTATCCTGATAATAGACACATTGAATGCATCTTTGATTTAACCTGACCTGACCTATGCGCCTAACCCAATGGACCGACTACACCTTGCGCGTATTGATGTACTGCGCTGCCAGCAAGGAGCGCGTCGAGCCGGTGACGATCACCGAGATCGCCGAGCGTCACGGCATTTCGCGCAGCCACCTGACCAAAATCGTGCAGCAACTCGCGGCCCGTGGCTGGCTGGAGACCACCCGTGGCCGCGGCGGCGGCATGCGCCTGGCGTTGCCTGCCAAAGACCTCTGCCTCGGTACCGTCGTGCGCGCCACCGAGACCGATTTTTCCGTGGTTGAGTGTTTCGAACCGAGCCTTAACCAGTGCCGGATGAACCAGAACTGCAGACTCAAAGGGGTCTTGAATCAGGCCACGCAGAGTTTCCTGGCGGTGTTGGATGGCGTAACGCTGGCGGATTTGGTGGCCCCGGTTGGCCAGGCAGTCAACTTGCCCAAAACCAGGCGATTGCAGGGAATTCCAGGTTTGCCAGGCGCTACGGCCTGAGTCCGGTCTAAAGCAGCCCCTGCTCGGTCGCCATCACGGCGGCGTGTACCCGCGAACTCACCCCGAGTTTTCGCAACACGTGCTGCACATGAATCTTGACGGTGGTTTCCACAATGCCGTGTTCGCGCGCTATTTCCTTGTTGCTGGCACCTCGGGCGATGCCGCGCAGGATGTCGAGTTCACGCGGTGACAGGCTGGCCATGGCCAGCCCCGTGGGCGTGCTGGTTTTCGCGCTTTGGCATGGCGCTGAGGCCTGATTGGTGAGTTCCGCCTTGAAAGAGGTGTTTTTGTAGGCAGCAATCAGCTTGCCCATCATCTCGGGCGCAATGATGCTGTCGCCTTGCGCGGCGCGGTGCACGGCGGCGGTCAGGTCGTCGCCTTCCATGGTTTTCAGCAGGTAGCCGCTGGCACCACCGTGCAAGGCTGCTGCCAGATCGTTCTCGTCCTCGCTCACGGTCAGCATCAAAATGCAGGCCTCAGGTGCCGCCTCAAGCAGCGACGGCAGCGCATCGACGCCGTTGACCCCGGGCAGATGGTTGTCGAGCAGGATCACATCGGGTTGCAGCTCCTGGGCTTTGCGCAGCGCCTGCCCGGCATCTGCGGCATCGCCTACGACCAGCAAGCCGGCATCGCGGGCCAGCAGCGCGGTCAGGCCGCGGCGGAACAGGGTGTGGTCGTCCACCACCAATATGCGGATGGGCGTGTTGTCAGGCGGGTTGATTGGCATGTTCAAACGGTGTTTGCAGTTGGGTTGGCGGGTAGGCTGTCGATGCGGTCGGCGTTGCTGGTGCTGGGGTGGGACGGCGGTGTCAGGGTCAAAATGACCGAGCTGCCCCGCGAGGGCGTTGACAGCACCTCGATGTGCGCACCGATGCGCTGCGCGCGCTCGGTCATGATACGCAGGCCCACATGGGTTTCATCAAATTGATCGGTGTCGGGGTTGAACCCGATGCCATCGTCGCGCACTTCAAAGCGCCAGCCGGGTTGCTGCTGCACATCCAGCCAGGCCTGCGATGCGTGGGCGTGCTTGCGGATGTTCGACAGCGCTTCCTGCACAATGTGCAGCACCTGAATCTGCACATCCGGGGCCAGTGGCATGCCTTGGCCCTGCATCGTCAGGGTGGTTCTGATGCCGCTTTGATGCTCGAATTTTTGCAGCGTGGTGGCCAGCGCGGGCTCGATGTCTTCGGTGTTGGTGCGGGTTCTGAAGTGCAGCAGCAGTTCGCGCACATCGCTGTAACTCTCACGCACACCGACGTCGATTTCTTCCAGGATTTTCGCGATTTCGGTCTCATCGCAGGTTTTGATGGCGTCGCGCATCAGCTGGACCTGGATTTTCAGGAACGCCAGCGACTGGGCAATCGAGTCATGCAGTTCGCGCGCCAGCAGGTGGCGCTCTTGCGACACGGCCGCTTCTTTTTCCAGCGCGTTCAGGCGAAGGTATTCCATGCCGCTGGCCAGGTGACTGCCAAGGGCCTCCAGCAGCGAGCGCTCGGCAGGCGTCGGGTTGACGCGCGCATGGAAAAACAGATCGACTTCTCCCATCAGGTGCTGGTGCAGTCGCACCGGCAGGGTGATGACCGTTTCGAAGCCGGCCTTGAAGCAGTGCTTGAGCGGCGCACTGGACTCGTCCCGGATTGGAATGACGCGAAAGTCTGAATCTGGAGTGACCGAGCCGCAGAAGCAGTCGCCGGTGTAAATGCACTGCTCGCCGTCGATCATGTCAGCGGGCAAGCCGTGGGCGGCCAGCATCAGGTGGCGCTGACCGCCCTGGTTTGACCAGCGCAGTGCGACGCCGTCGGCGTGGGAAATCGTGGCCAGGCTCTTGGTGAAGTCCTGTGCCAACGCGTCCAGCGAGGTGGCCTTGGCCACCAGTGCTGTGACCTCGTACAAGCTCTCAAGCCGGTCCGACTTTTCCTTCAGCAAGAAGGTCTTTTCCGCCACCTTGGCTTCGAGGTTTTTGTACATCGACTGCAAATGCTCGGCCATGCCGTTAAACCCGTCGGCCAGGGTGCCCAGTTCATCGCTGGAGACACGCTCCACCCGGGCATCAAAATTGCCGATCTGGATTTTTTCAATGGCCTGTTTCAGTTGCCCCACCGGCTCCAGCACAAACAGGTAGCCGGTGTAGAGCAAGACGGTGGCGCCCACCACCACAGAGGCCAGCATACCCATTTGCAGCAGATGCAGCAGCGCAGTCCAGCGCGCAATATGCACTTCTATGCTGTTGACAAAATCATCGATACGGGAAGCAAAGGCCACGGTGTCGGCACGCAGGTCGGTGAACACGTCGGGCCTGGCTTGAATCCAGCGCGCCTGGTAGCGCGTCCAGTTTTTTTCCACTTCGGCAAAGCGCGCGCTGGTGTCGGCGTCCCAGGACACGAACAGCGGCCGCTGTGGGTCGCCTTGCCTGAGCGTGGCCAGGCTACGGTTGAATTCGGCGGCTTGTTCGGGCAGTTGGCTGGTTTCCTGCGTACCAATGGAGAGCGACATGCGGTACGACTGCATGCGCATGCGGCCAGCCTCGTTGACGGCTGCCGCGCCACCGTCGAGCTGCCACGATACCCACAGTGTGGCAATGGTGGCCATGAACACCAGCAGCAAAAAGGGTGCCCCCACCATCAGCAGTTTGGCACCCAGGCTCCAGTGACGTTGGATGGTCATGGGTTCAGCCGTCCATGCCATCCAACCAGATTTTCAGCAAGCAGAAGCCCGGCCTCAGGCCTGACGCTCGAAAATGGCGGCAATGCCCTGACCGCCACCGATACACATGGTCACCAGCGCATAACGCCCGCCGATGCGTTCGAGCTCGTACAACGCTTTCACGGTGATCAGCGCGCCGGTGGCGCCAATCGGATGGCCCAGCGAAATGCCGGAACCATTGGGGTTGACCTTGGCCGGATCCAGCCCTAGGTCGCGGCTGACGGCGCAGGC
>NZ_JACUUE010000352.1 GCF_014859475.1 Rhodoferax sp. | reverse complement strand
GGGCCAAAAATCTCTGCTTGTGCCGACCCCGCCGCGCGCAGCGAGCCGCCCGCCCAGAGCGCGGCGCCGTCCTTGGTGCGCAGCCTGAATGCCGTCAGCGCGCTGCCATCAAGCAGGTTCATGCCGATCCAGTCCCAGCCGACTGCGTCCGGGTGCATCAGCGACTGGCTCCATTCGTGGTCGAGCCACGCCTGTCCCTGCACCGGCAGCGTTTCATCGCCCAGGCTGAGTTGGCCGCTTACCTGCAATTGCGGCAGGCTGTAGTAGTAGCTGGCCTGGCTGGCTTCGGGCCCCTTGCGTGACCAGCCCTGCTCGCCTTGCAGCAGCAGCGGCTGGGTTTCACGCAGAGCCAGTTGGAACGAGAAGTCTGCGCCGATGGCTTTTGCCTGGTAGGTGCTGGTATTGCCATTGCCACTGCCACCGCGCCTAAGCCACCAATTGCCCAAACTGAGGTCGGTGTCTGTTTCGCTGGCACTGGCCAGGTCGATTTGGGCGTTACCTGAGGCGCGGGCAATGCGCTGGTCGTGCAGCAGGCGCTGGCCCGCTACGTCGGTCACGGCGGCATGGGCAAAAATGAGTTGTTTGGCGGAAAAGGCCGAGCGCATGCCCTGTGTGACCGGCACGCGCGACCTGAAAAAAGTGATCTGGAAACCAAACTCGCGCTGTGCCGCCTGCAGGTGCCCGGTGATGTACCACCACTCGATGGCAAAGTCGGGGTGGCTGCCGAGGTCACGCGGGAACTGCAGCGGCGCTCTGGCCTGAGCCTGTGCCGCCCAAGGCCAAAATGGCAGGCTCAGGCCCAAACTCAAGCACTGTCGGCGTTTCATGCCGGGCACCGCTATTTCAGGCTGCCAGACAAGAACTGCGCCAGCCGCACGCTCTTGGGGCTGGCCAGCACCTGGGCCGGGTCGCCCTCTTCTTCGATCTGGCCCTTGTGCAAAAAAATCAGGTGGTTGGCCACTTCGCGGGCAAAACCCATCTCGTGCGTGACGACCACCATGGTGCGGCCTTCCAGGGCCAGGTCTTTCATCACCTTGAGCACTTCACTCACCAGCTCGGGGTCGAGCGCGCTGGTAGGCTCGTCGAACAGCATCACTTCGGGCTCCATGGCCAGCGCGCGGGCAATCGCCACGCGCTGCTGCTG
>NZ_JACUUE010000144.1 GCF_014859475.1 Rhodoferax sp. | reverse complement strand
GCCTACAAACCCAAAAACACCAGCCTTTACAGCAACCGTTTCGAGCTCGACCTCAACGCCAAGGCCACGCAAGATGTCAGCGTCACCGCCAAGCTGAACATGTACAAGGTGTATGGCTCGCAAACCGACGGGGCCGTCACCAATGCCGGCAGCGCTCCCTTCTTTGCCGACCGCGTGGGCGTGTTTGACGGCACGCTCGGCCATGTGCCGTCCAGCAGCTCGCTCAATGTGGACCGCGTTTATGCCACCTGGAGCAACATCGCCGACCAGGAAATGTGGTTCTCGATTGGCCGTCGCCCCTCCACCGGCGGCGCACCCAGCAACCTGCGCAACAACACGGCGGTGCGCCCGGGCAACGGCGGCACACCGTCGCTGCTCGTCGATTACGCCTTTGACGGGGTGACCTTGGGTTACGCGCCAGAGATCGATTCGCTGCCTGGTGCTTACGCCAAGTTCTGCTACGGTCGTGGCTTTGAAGCGGGTTACAGCAACTCGCTCGGCAATTCGCTCGACGACACCGACATGGTCGGCATCGCCCTGGTGCCGATCGACACCGACCCGCTGCGCGTCTGGCTGCAATGGAACCGGGGCATGAACATTTTTGATGCGCCCGCCATGAGCAACACCTACTTCGGCAACACGGGAGCCCAAACCAACCTCGGCGACATCGACTGGCTGGGTGCCGGTTTCATGACAACGCACAAAAATGTCGGCCCCGGCACGCTGCAATTGTTTGGCGACGTGGCGCTCAGCAAGACGCGCCCCAACAACAACGTGTCGTCACAATTTGGCTTTCAGGGCCTGATGACTGGCGCCTTCTTCCAGCCTGAGGCGCCCACCAGCAAGACCGGCACCGCCTTTGCGCTGGGCGCGCGCTACGACCTGCCGTCCAATTCCAAGTTCGGCTTTGAATGGAACCACGGCTCCAAGAACTGGATCAGCTTTGCGCCGGCCGCCGACGACATGTGGACCGCCAAGGTTGGCACCCGCGGCAATGTGTATGAAGGCTATTGGATCCAGGAGCTCGACCGCCAGCCGATCTCTTCGTATGTCAGCAAAGCCTTCTTCCGCGTGGGCGTGCAGTACTACAAGTTTGACTACACCGGCAGCAACAACTGGGTCGGTGCACCGGTGGCCATCGGCGATGTCAGCGCGGCCAGCATGCTGACTACGGCGCCGCTGGAAGACGCGACCAACATCTATGCCACGTTTGAAGTCAAGTTCTGATTCATCTTTTTATTTTGTCAACAGGAGTCTCATCATGAAAACCAAACTCTCAACCCTGATCGCCGTGGCTGTGCTCGGCTTGTCCGGCGCCACCTTCAGCGCCAACGCCCTGGCCGATCAAGGCAAGATGGTCGGGCCGGTCACCAAGATCACGCTGGCCGCTGACGGCAAATCAGCGGTTGCCGTGCTCAAGGACAGCAAGACCGGTGAAGCCGTCAGCATCACCATCACCGACGATCTGACGCTGGATAAGCTCAAGGACAAACGCATCCAGCCGGGTGACGAAATCCGCGCTCGTTTTGAGAAAGACGGCAATAACACCAGCAAGTCTTTCAAGAAGACGGCGGGTTGCTGAGCGTCCTTTGATCCCGTTCGCCGTCAGTTGCCCTTCGCTGACGGCGCAGCAAGCTTTTTGAAGGGTGTTTTGCAGATTCACATTCAAGGAGTCGTCTCATGAAACGCATGTATCTTCGTGCGCTGTTGGCCACGGGTCTGGCCGTCGGCGTGTTGTTTTCGGCCGGTGCGGCCAGTCCGGCAGCCGCGCCCGATGAAATCACCAACGACCAGATGGTGAGCTTTTATGAGCAGGGCGCCATTGGCAAAAGCGTTTGGGTGGTGGACAGCCGCCCTGCCGGCAAATATATGGCGGGTCATATCCCGGGCGCACTCAGCTTGCCGCTGGACGTGCTGAAAAAAGACGCCACCAGCGCGAACAAGCTGGGCATTGCCCAGACTGCCAAGACCGTGTTCTATTGCGCCGGGCGCGAGTGCACCTTGTCGGTCGATTCAGCCAACATTTTCCGCAAGATGGGCTATAGCGATGTCTGGGTGTATCGCAACGGCGTGCCAGGCTGGAACCAGAAAGCCCAGCCCCTGTTGGCCAGCGAAGCGTTCATCAAAAAAGGCAACCTGATCCTGATCGACACGGCTGCCGGAAACGACACCGTTGCCGTTGCTTCCAACAAGGTCTTGCAATTGGGTCTGGACGACTTGACGGGTGACAAAGGCCACGCTGCGCTGAAAGACCTGTCACGCAACGCACCCATTGTGGTGCTGGAGCGCGGTGACATGGCCACCGTCAATGCGGTCATGGAAGACCTGCGCGAACAGGACTTCCGCCGCATGGCCTACTTCCCGGTTCGGCAGTGGCAAGGGGCTATGGCCGCAGCGCCTGCGGTGACCGCGTTGAGCTGGGCGCCCATCTATGGCCCGGGCCAGGTGTCGCCCAAGGCGTTTCAGGATGCGGTGGCCTCGGGCCAATTCATTCTTGACGTGCGCCCGGCCAAAGACTTTGCGCGCGGCCACTTCAAAGGTGCCGTGAGCCTGCCCATTGAAAACATGGAACAAGACTTCGCCAAGGTGCCCAAGGACGTGCCCGTGTTTGTGAACTGCGCCACCGGCGCCAAGAGCGCCAAGACTTTCGACATTTTGGGCCGCAAGGGCTACAGCAACGTGTCGTATCTGGATGCCGAGATCTCGTGCAAAGGCGAGCGGTGCAGCATCAAAGAGTAGCGCGCACCCTGGCCCTGACCAGCCTGTTGGTGGTTTGGGGCCAGGCATTACCTGCGTTGGCGGCAGACGACAAGCCGCTGCGCATCAGCCGCGACAGCCACGAGTTTGTACTGCAAACGCCCACCGGGCCCCTGGTGCCGCTGCCCGGCGTCACGCCGGTGGATGAAATCGACGTACTGAACAATTAACGTGAAAGAACGTCGTCATTGCGAACGAAGTGACGCAATCCATGACTTCCGAAGACATGGATCGCCACGCTGCGCGATGACGGTACTCTTTCATGATTTGGGGCGTCGCTCCGGATGTATGCAAGTTAGGGCCGCAACGGTCTGGGCTACCTTGTCAATCATCTCAAAGCCCTCAAGCAGTTTGGCGATGTCAGTGCGTCCCGCCTGAACCGCGCCACTTACCCGGACATTTACGACGAGCTCAAAGCGCTGGCCGATCAGGGCTACGCCTACATTTCGGGCAACGTGATCCAGCGAACCAAGCGTCAAACCGCCGTTGACCTGAAATGAGTTGAGCGGGTCTGCTCAGCGCTCAGGCAGCCAGACTTCGCTCGCCGCCCAGCGCCTCCAGCAACGCTGGCAGCGCTTTTTGCAGCTCGCCGGTGGCGATGGCCACATCGGCATCAAAGCCGTCGTCCTTGCCCTGGCTGGCACCTTCAAACACCACATCCAGAAACGCCAGCTTTTTGAGTTGCAAGCCTTCGGTGAGCACGAACGAGACGCGGTCGTTCCAGGTCAGCGCCAGCCGGGTGGGCATTTTGCCGCCTTCGATGTGCTGTTTGACCTCGTCGGTATCGAGCCGGTGGCGGGCGTAACGCACCACCGCCTTGGATTCATCGGCGGCCTTGAGTTCACACTCCCGGTCCACGCTGAAGCCTTGTGGCGCTTCCTGGCTCACCAGCCAGTCGGCCATAGCGGCGCTGGGTGAGGTTTGGGTGTCGATCAAGCTCAGGGCCAAGCCCGGCAGTCCCTGCACCAGCAGGGTGATCAGCTCGTCGGCACGGGCCTGGCTGCCGGCATCCGTCACCAGCAGCTGGGCTTCGCGGTCGATCCAGACCCGGGTGCTGGCCAGCTTGGTGAAGGCCATTGGCAACAGCTCCAGCCGAATGTCGTCCTTGAGGTCGCGGGTCTCCTTTTTGCCCGGCTTGCGGCCCGTGCTGGCCTCGATCTGGGCCACCCGCTCCTGGGCTTTGCGGTTGACCACCGAGGCGGGCAGGGCGCGGGTCTCGGTCATGAGCTTCAAGATCCATTGCCCTGCCACTGCTTCCAGCAGCGGCCCGTTGGCCTCGCCACGCGGCTCGATCCAACCGACTGATTTTTCCTGGCTGCTACCGCATTCGACAAAATGGTTGTCCTGCAGGCGGGCTTCCACCCCGTCGGCGCTGAGGCTCCAACCTGGAGCGATGCGGTACATGATGACGTTCTTGAACACTAGAAAACCTCTAAAAATGAAGATGAATGTGAAACCGTCAATCATCCCATCAAAACAAGCAGATCACCCCCCAAAACTTTACAAAGCTTTCACACAGCCTCATGCCCGCGATACACGGGCGGCGCACACTTCTCTTCACGCCGATGCCACTGTCTGGTCATTGGTTTTAACTTGAAGGAAATGATCATGAAGACCAATCTCAAAATTTCTCTGGTTGCTGGTTTGCTGCTGGCTGCCGGCCTGGCCTACTCGCAAGGCCCCATGGGCGATGCCCAGTGCGACATGACGGGGCCGCATGGCACCATGCAAGGCCAGGGCAAGAACCACCATGGCATGGGCAAGATGGACCCGGCCAAGATGCAGGCCAGGATGGACGCGCACCACGCAGCCCTGAAGACACAGCTCAAGCTCACCCCGGCGCAAGAGGCTGCCTGGACCGAATTCCTGGCCACCCACAAGCCAGCGGCTGGCATGAAGGGCATGGCTGCCGCCATGCCTGACCTGTCCAAGCTCACAACCCCCGAGCGTCTCGACAAGATGAAAGAACTGCGTGCCCAGCACATGAGCGAGCGAAGCGCCGCCATGGACCAGCGCGCCGAGGCCACCAAGACGTTTTACGCTGTCCTGACCCCGGAGCAGCAAAAGGTGTTTGACGCCCAGAACATGCAAGGCCGTGGTTCACACAAGGGCATGCACGGTGGCAAAGGCATGATGCAACCCAAAATATAAGCGTTGGCAGGCCAGGTTTTCAGGCCATATGGCGGCTTGTGGCATCATTGGCCTGATTCACTTTTTCAACCGCCATGTCAATCTCTCCGTCACCAGCCCAAAACCCTGCCCTGGATCGCGCCAGGGCCATTGTTCGCACCGTGGACGTGGGTCGGCCGCTGGCCTGGCTGGCCCGGGCGTGGCATGACCTGACGCGTTGCGGCTGGATCAGCGTTTTGCACGGTGTGGCAATCGCCCTGATCATGATGCTGACGTTCGCTGGTTTTGCCACTGCGCTCATCGGTCTGGTGCTGCTGGTGCCGCTGCTCGGGCACGCCGGTTGGCACGCCTACCGTGATCTGCTGGATGTGTCTGCTTTGCCGGAACGGGAGCAGCGCTGATGTTTGGTTTTACCGAAGAAAAAATCGCCGCCTTTGGCATGACCTTTGGTGTCGGCGGTCTGATGCTCTACATGCTGTTCATCATTGGCCAACTCGCCTGGGAGTCCAAGGCCGGCAAGTTCGGCTTTTTTGTCATGATGCTGGGGCTGGCTTTCGGCATGGTTGGCTTTGTTGCCAAATACATGATTCAGTGGGTGATGGACATTAATTAGCCAAAGGGCCGCATTCCGACCAACAGACCATGCAGCCACAGCGTGAAGGCAATCCACAGCGCCACCCCCAAGGCCACCGTCACCCCGGTGGCACCGGTGCTGCCTTGTGAATACGGCGTGTCGGCGCGTGCATCGCGCTTGCGGGCGGCCAGAAAAGCAAACACAGACCACAGCAGAAAGGTACCAAACAACAGCACATGCGCCAGCGTGCCGTTGGTCAGCAAATGGGCCAGCGCCCACAGCTTGACGGCCGCCATCATGGGGTGGTGCAGGCGCGCCTTGATGCGGTTGCCCGGCACATAGGCCGCGGCCAGCAGCACAAAGCTCAACAAGGTCAGCAGCATGGCCAGGTGGCGCAGCGCCGACGGCGGGCTCCACAGCAGCCACGGACTTTGCCGTGCCAGGCCAAAGCCCCACACGATCAGCGCAAAACCCAGCAGCGACAGCAGCGTGTACAGCCCGCGCCAGCGCCAGGCCCCGAGCCTGATGCGGCTGCGGGTGCGCCAGTCGTCGGCGACGATCCTGACCGAATGCGTGCCCAAAAAAAGCAGAAGCCCCAAGACCAGATATAGCATAGGAAGTGTGGTGATGTATCGGCTCGCAGGCGCGATACGGGGATGAGACTGAACCGTGATTTGACCACAGGCCAGCCTGGGTTGCGCCCGGACCAGGGCTGGGATCCATGATTGCACTAACTGGCAGCCGAGTTTGAAATTGCCGTGCCTGCTGACGCCGCGCCAGAACCGGTGCAAGCAACCACCGCCGCCCCCGAATTCGAGGCCTGGCAACACGCCATGGGCATCACCACCGCGGGTGATGCGCCACGGCTGGCCGAGCGGCTGCCGGCGGCCTTTGCGCCCGCGTTGCACCAGCTCGGAGGAAACTGCCCCACACCGATTGCCGAGCTTCGCTTTCCATGAATAGACCCGTCATTGCGAACGCAGTGACGCAATCCATGTCCCCAAACTGCATGGACTGCCGCGCTTCGCTTGCAGTGACGAAGTCTCTGTTCAAGGTCCGTGTGCGGTATCGGGCCAGGTACGGCTGGCTCGCGATG
>NZ_JACUUE010000143.1 GCF_014859475.1 Rhodoferax sp. | reverse complement strand
GTGCCCACGTTGACGTGGGGCTTGGTGCGCGTGAATTTTTCTTTTCCCATTTTGATTCCTTAAAAGAGCAATGCCCGTGCGTTGGTTTAATGTTTGCAGTTCGTCACTGGGTCCGGCGCCACGGGCAGCGCTGGGTGCGAAATCGCAGACAGATTCTTGATTACTTCGCCCTTGCCGCCATGATGGCTTCGGAGACATTGCGCGGGGCTTCCGTGTAATGCTTGAATTCCATCGTGTAAGTGGCACGGCCCTGGGACATGGAGCGCAATGTGGTCGAGTAACCAAACATTTCCGACAGCGGCACTTCTGCCTTGATGGCTTTGCCGCCGCCGACCATGTCTTCCATGCCCTGAACCATACCGCGGCGTGAGGACAAATCGCCCATCACGTTGCCGGCGTAGTCTTCCGGGGTTTCTACTTCGACCGCCATCATGGGCTCAAGAATCACCGGGTTGGCCTTGCGGCAGCCTTCCTTGAAGCCAAAGATAGCGGCCATCTTGAAGGCCAGCTCGTTCGAGTCAACGTCGTGGTAAGAACCAAAGTGCAGGGTCACCTTGACATCAACCACCGGGTAGCCCGCCAACACGCCCTGGCTGACAGCTTCGTGAATGCCTTTTTCAACGGCGGGAATGTACTCGCGCGGCACCACGCCACCCTTGATGGCATCGACAAACTCAATGCCCTTGCCGGCTTCATTGGGTTCGATCTTGAGCACCACGTGGCCATATTGGCCCTTGCCACCGGACTGACGCACAAACTTGCCTTCGGCGTCTTCGATGGTCTTGCGGATGGTCTCGCGGTAGGCCACTTGGGGCTTGCCGACGTTGGCTTCAACGCCGAATTCGCGCCTCATGCGGTCCACAATGATTTCAAGGTGCAACTCGCCCATACCGCCAATCAGGGTCTGGCCCGACTCTTCGTCGGTCTTGACGCGGAACGAAGGGTCTTCTTGCGCCAAGCGTTGCAGGGCAATGCCCATTTTTTCCTGGTCTGCCTTGGTCTTGGGCTCGACGGCCTGAGTGATCACTGGCTCCGGGAACACCATGCGTTCGAGCATGATGATGGCCGACGGATCGCACAGGGTTTCGCCAGTGGTCACGTCTTTCAGGCCCACGCAGGCGGCGATGTCGCCCGCGACGATTTCGGCCACTTCTTCGCGCTTGTTGGCGTGCATTTGCACAATACGGCCAATGCGCTCTTTTTTGCCGCGAATCGGGTTATAGACCGTGTCGCCCTTGTTGAGCACACCAGAATAGACGCGCACAAAAGTCAACTGTCCCACAAACGGGTCGGTCATCAATTTGAACGCGAGGGCGGAGAACTTTTCCTTGTCGTCGGCGTTGCGGGTCACTGGCGCTTCGTCCTCGTCCATGCCTTTGACCGGCGGAATATCGACCGGTGACGGCATGAATTCGATGATGGCATCAAGCATGCGCTGAACGCCCTTGTTCTTGAAGGCGGTGCCGCAGAACATCGGCTGGATTTCGCTGGCAATGGTGCGTGTGCGAATGCCCAGTTTGATTTCGTCTTCGGTCAAGTCGCCTTCTTCGAGGTACTTGTTCATCAGCTCTTCGTTGGCTTCAGCGGCGGCCTCGACCATTTTCTCGCGCCACTCTTTGGCTTGCTCCAGCAGTTCTGCCGGAATTTCCTTATATTCGAACTTCATGCCCTGAGACGCTTCGTCCCAGATGATGGCGCGCATCTTGATCAGGTCAACCACGCCAGTGAAGTGCTCTTCCGCGCCGATCGGGATCACCATGGGCACAGGAGAAGCCTTCAGGCGCAATTTCATTTGCTCCACGACCTTGAAGAAGTTGGCACCGGTGCGGTCCATCTTGTTGACAAAGGCCAGACGAGGCACCTTGTACTTGTTGGCTTGGCGCCAGACCGTCTCGGACTGGGGCTGCACACCGCCCACAGCGCAATACACCATGCAAGCGCCGTCGAGCACGCGCATCGAGCGCTCGACTTCAATGGTGAAGTCCACGTGGCCGGGGGTGTCAATGATGTTGACACGGTGCTCGGCAAAGTTGTTTTCCATGCCTTTCCAGAAACAGGTGGTGGCCGCAGACGTGATGGTGATACCGCGCTCCTGCTCTTGCTCCATCCAGTCCATGGTGGCGGCACCGTCGTGCACTTCGCCGATTTTGTGATTGATGCCGGTATAAAAAAGAATACGCTCGGTGGTAGTGGTTTTACCGGCGTCGATGTGCGCTGAAATGCCAATATTGCGATAGCGCTCAATGGGGGTATGGCGAGCCATGATGGATCCTTGGTTGATCTGTAAATTTCAAACGACGATGCCGCAGAGGCTTGTGACCCCAACGGCGTAGCGACAAGGCTTCAGGCCTGGTGCAGGTGCGCTGGCCGTGCTGGTGCACGGCAGCGATTGGCAACAACGCATGACGCCTTCGCCGCAGCCGCCTTTTAGAAGCGGAAGTGTGAGAACGCCTTGTTGGCTTCGGCCATGCGGTGAACTTCGTCACGCTTTTTCATGGCACCGCCACGGCCTTCGGTGGCTTCCATGAGTTCGTTGGCCAAACGCAGGGCCATGGACTTCTCGCCACGCTTGCGGGCGGCTTCCTTGATCCAGCGCATGCTGAGTGCCAGGCGACGCACCGGACGCACTTCAACGGGCACCTGGTAGTTGGCACCACCGACGCGGCGGGATTTGACCTCGACCAGCGGCTTGACGTTGTTAATGGCCATGGTGAAGGCTTCCACCGGGTCTTTGCCAGGGTTCTTCTTTTCGATCTGCTCGAGGGCACCGTAAATGATGCGCTCGGCAACCGCTTTTTTGCCGCCTTCCATGATCACGTTCATGAATTTGGACAGCTCGACATTGCCGAATTTAGGATCCGGCAGAATTTCACGTTTAGGGACTTCGCGACGACGTGGCATTTTTTCACCTCTATTGCTTCAGCTGGCATCTTTGCAGACACCGCGAGAGTTAATCAATAAGACTCTCACTTACTCGACCCGAACATTGGGTCACTACGCTCGTTTCCTGCGCCACGCAGCAAACGAACACCTTTTAATTGAACGAACCTGCGGCTTATTTGGCCTTGGGACGCTTGGCACCGTATTTGGAACGCGATTGCTTGCGGTCTTTCACGCCTTGCAAGTCGAGTGAGCCGCGCACGATGTGGTAACGCACACCGGGCAAGTCCTTGACACGACCGCCGCGAACCAGCACCACGCTGTGTTCCTGCAGGTTATGGCCTTCACCGCCGATGTAAGAGATCACCTCGAAGCCGTTGGTCAAACGGACCTTGGCAACTTTACGCAAAGCCGAGTTTGGCTTCTTGGGCGTGGTGGTGTAAACGCGGGTGCAAACACCACGGCGCTGTGGAGAATTTTCCATCGCAGGGCTCTTGGACTTGACGGTCTCAACCGCACGCCCCTGACGGATTAACTGATTGATGGTTGGCATTGAGCCTCCTAAAAACTAAACGTCCCTAAACGTTTGAAACTTGAAAATGACAAAAACGTGAATCTCTTCGGAAATTCCGAAAAGCCCGCAACTATAGCAGGTCAGGTTCCCATGCGCAAATTTATCATTTGATCCACAGGCGCAAAGCATCCCAGGCACGCCCCAGCACCCCGGCCTCAACGACACCCTCGAGCACCTGCAGGGGCACCTCTGCCACCGCCTCTCCCGCGCTGCTGATTTTGAGCAGCCCCAGCTGCTGACCCTTTGTAAAAGGAGCAACCAAGGGTTCCGGCCGTATCACCTGGGTGCTGAGCTTGGCGCCCGTGCCAGTGGGTACAGCCACCACAATGGCTCGGGTCTGGCCCAGCGCCACGGTGGATGCCTTGCCCTTCCAGACGGTCGGCATCACCACTGCCTGGTTGGCATCGAACAGCTTGACCGCCTCAAACGCGGTATAGCCCCAGTTCAGCAATTTTTGCGCCTCGTTGGCGCGTGCGTTTTCACTGACAGCACCCAACACGATCGACAGCAGGCGGCGGCCTCCCAACGCCTCGGGTGAAGCGGCGGGGGCACCGGCTTTACCAAGCCCCGGCACGTCGCGCCGGGCTGTGGCAATCAAACAGTAGCCAGCGGCTTTGGTATAGCCGGTCTTCAGGCCATCAACCGTCGGATCACGAAAAAGCAATAGGTTGCGATTGCGGTCATTGGCCGCTGGCGTGCCCTCATAGCGGTACTTTTTGAGCGCGTAATACGCCACGTAATCCGGAAAATCCTGCATCAGGCGCGTCGCCAGAATGCTCAGGTCGCGCGCGGTGGTGATGTGGCCCGCTTCAGTCAAGCCTTCAGGATTCTTGTAGCCCGTGGCATTCATGCCCAAGGCCTTGGCCTGATCATTCATCAGCTGCACAAAGCGCTCGACCGTGCCACCCACGCCTTCAGCCAATGCCACTGTGGCATCGTTGCCGCTTTGCACAATCATGCCCTTGATCAAATCCTCCACCGGCACCTTCATTTTGGGATCGATGAACATGCGCGAACCAGGCATTCTCCAGGCGCGCTCACTCACCGGCAAGGTTTGCTTGAGATCGAGCTTCTTGCTGCGCAGGGCATCAAACACAAGGTACGCCGTCATCAACTTGGTCAGGGAGGCTTGCTCCACGGGTGAATCAATGTCTTTTTGCGCCAATATTTGATCGGCAGTGACATCGAGCAACAAGTAGGAGCGCGCCGCAATTTCAGGCGGCTGCGGGGTTTGCGCAGCCGCGGAAAGGCAAAACGCCACAGCAAGGGATAAGAGTATTTTTTTCATGAGGCTGTCTAGCACCCCAAGTCGGCGGGCGTGAGAAGTCGCTCCACCACTTGGCCGTTTTTGAGGTGCGACTCGACAATTTCGTCGATGTCGCTGGCATCCACATAGCTGTACCACACAGCCTCCGGATAGACCACAGCCACCGGGCCTGCAGCGCAGCGGTCCAGGCAGCCCGCCTTGTTGACGCGCACTTGCCCGGGCCCGGCCAAGCCCGCCGCCTTGACTTGCGACTTGCAGCGCTCAAACGCCGCTTGTGCGTCATGCCGGGCACAGCAGGCCTCGCCATTGCTGCGCTCATTCAAGCAGAAAAAGATGTGCCGCTGGTAATGGCTGGTGCCGGTCGCCGTCTCAGCGCCAGGCTGAACGGCAGAGTTTGGTGAAATTGAATGTGTCATTCGGTAGATTTTAGTTTTTTGATTCCTGGCGCCATAACAGGCTTAGCACATAGACCAAAGTTGCAAAAGGCCAAAGCCAGCCCAGCCACTGCGCCAAACCGTGGAATCGAATGAAGCGCCCCTGCTCCCACAGGAACAGGGTTTGCTCAAAATAGGGGCTCACCGGTGTCTGGTTGATCAGGCTCAGGTTGACGCCCAAGGCCAATAGCGCCAGCGCCGCACTGGCCCGGCGTGGCACACCTATCAGCGCTGTTGCCAGCACCATGGCGCTCGCCAAGGCGGCTTTGACCGGCGCGCTGAGCCAAACCCAGGCGTACTCCGGCCCCACACTCAAGGCCGCGCTGAGCGCTGTCGCCAGGACACCAAAAAAGCACACCCAAACCAAAAACCACGCGCGTTTGCCAGCCCGACGAATAATACTGAAGCCAAGCAGACAAGGAATCAACAAACCCAGCAGCACACACAGCCACGCCACTGAAGGCAACATGGGCTGCAACTCGGTCTCACGCAGTGGCAGCCATTCCAGAAACGGGGTATCGCGCAACAGATCAACGATCCTCGCCTCCAGCCGCTCCGCCACTTGCCCCAAACCCAGGGGGATGGCTGTGGGAAACAACAAAGCCGACGGCCAGAGTGCCAGCAACACCAACCCCCCACGCGCATCATCGACAAACCACTCGGCCCTGAAACGACTCCAGCGCTGCAATGCACCCAGTTTTTCCAGGCTCCAGGCACCGAAGCCACCCAATGCGCCGCCCGCCATGTTGAGCATCAAATCAAGATTGGACGGCACCCGGTTGGGCAGATACACCTGCAGCGACTCCATCAGCAGCGACAGCGCCGACGCCGCCAACACCCCCAAGCGCAGGGCGTAACGCGCTCGCCCGGTGCGCAGCGCGCTCAACACCAGGAAAAAACCCAACGGCATATAGCCCACAAGATTGGCCACCACATCAAACGCGGTCCAGTACCTGGGTAACGGCGCGGTCAGAAAAAACCAGGGCATCACGCCCTGGTCGCGCCAACCCTCAAAAGGAAACAGGCTGGCGTAAACAATCAGGCCCGCATAAACCAGCGCCAATGGCCATGCCGAAGTCTTGTGTGGCGACATACCGCGCTAGAAAGGTTTCAGCACAAGCAGCCAGTCGCCCGGGAGCACAGCCGGTATGTCGATGATGGTCATGTTGCGTGGCAGGTAAAACAAACCGGCGCACCAGCTGGCGACAAAACAACGTGTAGCGACGTGATCCAGAGCATGGTCATGACCGTGAAACCTTATCAGTGCAACATCCTAACCAAAAGTCAGGCAGTTACCAAAAATAAACCTTGGGCTTGCGCAACAACGCTGGCGCCACCCTGCGTCAAATCCACACATCGGCATAGGGGGCCTCCATTGTAGGAGGCGCCCCTGCCACACCACCCGGC
>NZ_JACUUE010000010.1 GCF_014859475.1 Rhodoferax sp. | reverse complement strand
CCGTCGCGGCCAGCGGGGCGGCCGCTGTCCTTGCGGTCGCCAAACTTGCCACCACGCCCAATGGCTGCGGGTTCTTCTTTTTTCATGCCGGGGCGGTCGTCGCCGCGCACGGCAATCACGCGTTTGGGCTGGGTCACCGGCTTGACTGGTTCAGCGACTGGCGCAGCTTCGGCTGCCTCGGCGGTAGCGGCTTCACCCGGTACAGCTTCACCCGCCGCAGCTTCCGTCGCCGCTTCGGTGGTTGCAGGCGCAGGTGCCGGTGCCTCAAGCTCAGGCGAAGCCATGTCCACATTGACCTCGGCAGGCCCGGCAGCAGCCACGGCGGCTTGCGCCAGTGCCTGGCCCGACAGCGCCGCTTCCAGCGCGGCCATGGCAACACGAATGGCCTGCGCGTCACCCGAGGCATTGGCTGCCTGCAAGGCTTTGGAAGCATCCAGCACAACACGGTCGCGCTCGCCCAAGGCGCCTTGGGCTTTTTCGCGCTCGGCGGTCTTGCGGTTGAAGGCCTCGTCGATCGGTTTGCGGAAAGCATCCCACAGCTTTTGCTCATGGCGACGGTCGATCGGCACCCGGTGCGCCTCGGCCTGCCAGCGCTGCTGCAGCGCCTTGACGGCATCAATGTGCAGCACCGGCTCGGCACCCAGCGCGCGGGCCTCGTCGATCATGGCGTGGCGCGCTTCCAGGCTGAGTTTTTGCAAGCTTTCCAGCGGTTCAGCAGCGTGGTCAATGGCGGCTTTCCAGAGCGGCTGCAGCTCGGCAAACATTTTTTCGCCGATGTGACCGGCCTCGCGCCAGCGCTCGCCAAACTGGTGCAACACGCGGCTAAAGCCTTTCCAGTCGTCGTCAAGCGCGACCCGGTTGGCCTCGGCCCAGGCATTGAGCTCGTCGATCAGGGCCAGGCGCTGGGCGCGGTGCTCGGCCGACTCGGTCTTCATTTTTTCAAGCCAGGCCTCAACCACCTTGTGAGCTTCGTTGCAGGCTTCGTCAAAGCGCTTCCACAGCGCATGGTTGGGCACACCGCCCTGGTCGGTCAGCTTCCACTGTTCGCGCAAGCCACGCAGCTGGTCCTGCATCTTGCGCCCGCCAATGGCCTGGCCTTCGGGGCGCTTGAGCAAGCCTTCGGCCTTGGCCACCAGTTCTTCGCGCAATTGGTCGGCACGCCAGCGTTGCCAGCCCTCCAGTTCGCCCGCTGCCACCAGCGCCGCATGGGCATGGGCTTCGAGCTTGTCGTCAATCAGGCGGCCGTTGTCCTTGAGCGCCTGGCGCAGGGCGTTGGCGGCACCGGCGCTGGCCTTGCCATGACCCTGGGCCATTTCATGCTCCAGCTTGGCCAGCACCTCGGCCACAAAAGCCGTGGCCTTGGCACGAATCTCGGGGTCCACCTTGGGCTTGGGCTGCGCTGGCACGGCTTGCAGCGGCACACCGCGCGCCAGCCGCAGCTCGTCGGCCCACACCGGCACTTTGGGCAGCGGCGCAGTGGCGTCTTGCGCGGCCGCCACGGTGAGCGCCAGCGCTTCCTGGAAAGCCTGCCAGACCAGTTGTAACTGGGCTTGCGAATCGTTCAGCTGCGAGACAAAACGCACATCAACACTGGCCCAGTTGGTGTCGCCCTGCAGCGCCTCGACCTCGGTTTGCCAGTGGGCCACATCCAGGGCCAGCGCCTGCTGGGCGGCCTGGGCATCGGTCCAGGGTTTGGTGGACAGCACCTCAACGCGCTGCGCCAGCAGCACTGCCGCCTCGCGCTGCACCTGCACCCGGTGCTGCAAGTCTTCGATGGCACGCACGCGCTCGACCAGTTGCGCCTTCAGGCCGGCCAGCGGCTCCTTGCTCAGCGGCGCGCCGGCTTTGGCGGCATCACGCTGCCAGGCCAGGGCATCGGCCAGATTGAGCTTGCTCAAGGCCAGCAGCGCCTGAGCCTTGTCGGCCCATTCCAGCGCAATGGTGGCCTGCGTCTTGCTGCGCTTGATCTCGTCGAGCTTTTCGCGCAGCAATTTGGCGGCACCCTTGTCTTTGCCGCTGAGTTCCTTGAACACCTGCTGCAACTGCTCGGCGCTTGGGCTGGTGGCCAGCCATTCGCGGATGCAGGCCATGCGTTCGCCCGAGGTTTGCTTGGAGAACGCACCATGCGTCAAGGCATCCAGTGGATGCGCCTCGGGGGTTTTGGCGCCGACGGCAGACGCTTCAGGGGTTGGGGTTGCTTTGCTTTGGGTAGAAAAAGGGAACATCGACATCGCGCACTAGATAGAGAAGGTGCCCGCAGCGAGGCGGCGGGAAGAAAGGCGTATTTTCGCCGGGTTTTGGCGGCTGTCCCAAAAAAACAATTTGCGACGAATCTGAACAGACTGTTCAAGCACCTCAATTGAGGCAATGACAACCATTCGCTGCACATTGGCGGGGCGGCTTTTTCACGTTAACCGTTGAAATTGCAGGCATTTTTTAGAATATAAAACCTAATCCATATGGTTGACCAGGTATATCCAAACCCCCTAGAATCCGCCATCCTTGACAAAATCAAGGGATAACCCTTACCCGCTGCCAACCCCGGCAACATCAAATCTCTGCACCACAGGCTTGGAAACCGCAGGATATTGATAGCGTAACAACCCATGCCTGGGATTCTGATGTGTGCTGCAAGTTTGTCTTGAAGCGGCATCGGCCCCTCGCGCAAGAAGGAGAAGCTATGACAGCATCTAACACCGTGAGTTCCAGTCTGAGGCAAGCGCTAGCTACCCTGACCAAGGGCTTGTTTCAAATTACCCACAACGGCTTTGCCCTGATCGGCCTGGCTGTCTTGTTTGCCGTGATGGCCCTGGTGGCCCGACCCGAGCTGCGCCAGATAGGCGAAAGCACGCTCTTTAGCTGGCTGCAACAGCGCCAGCATGAGGTTACCGGCATGGTCAGCGACCCCGTGGCCAGCGAGCGCGCCACCGCAACCGACCCCAAAGAGCTGCCCAAGCAGCAAGCCGCTGTGGCCTACTGGCTGAGCAAGAAATACCGCGTGGCGCCCGAGCCCATCGGCGCGCTGGTGGCCGAGGCCTACAGCGTGGGTGCGCAGGTCAAGATCGAACCCACGCTGATCCTGGCCGTGATGGCCATCGAGTCGCGCTTTAATCCGTTTGCCCAAAGCCACGTGGGCGCGCAAGGCCTGATGCAGGTCATGACCAAGATTCACAGCGACAAGTACCAAAGCTTTGGCGGCCAGTTTGCCGCCTTCGACCCGCTGGCCAACCTGCGCGTGGGCGTGAAGGTGCTCAAAGACTGCATCCGCATGGCAGGTTCTGTGGAAGGCGGCCTGAAATACTACGTAGGCGCGGCCAACCTGGAAACTGACGGCGGTTATGCCGCCAAAGTGATGGCCGAATACGCGCGACTGCAACAAGTGGCCGACGGCCGGCCCATCCGCACGCTGACACCGCAAGTTACCCCCGAGGCAACCGTGACCAAGGTGGTTGACACGCCCACTGTGCCGCAAGCAGCACCAAGCACTCCCGGCAACACGGCCACCGTGGCCATGGGCTGATGGTGTCAGTTAAACTCGGCCCCGCACGCAACTGGCGATAGGCTGCTTGTCCCGACCGGGCAAGCGGTTGACGTGGGAACACCACAGGGGAGCGTGCCGCAAAACCATGCGCGGTTTTGTGATCAGCCGTTCGCCTGGGCACCTTAACCCACTTCTTTAAGGACTGCCATGTTCAACCGTAACGTTCTCATTGAGCAAACCGACCCCGAGCTGTTTGCCGCCATCCAGGCCGAAAACCAGCGCCAGCAAGACCACATCGAGCTCATCGCCAGCGAAAACTACGCCTCGCCCGCCGTCATGGCCGCGCAGGGCACCCAGCTCACCAACAAATACGCCGAAGGCTACCCCGGCCGCCGCTACTACGGCGGCTGCGAGTTTGTCGATATTGCCGAGCAATTGGCCATTGACCGCGTCAAGCAGATTTTTGGATCAGAGGCGGCCAACGTGCAGCCGCACTGCGGCGCCAGCGCCAACGAAGCCGTGTTTTTAGCGTTTTTGAAACCCGGCGACACCATCATGGGCATGAGCCTTGCTGAAGGCGGCCACCTGACGCACGGCATGGCGCTCAACATGAGCGGCAAGTGGTTCAACGTGGTGAGCTATGGCCTGGACGCCAATGAGGCCATCGACTACGACGCCATGGAACGCAAGGCCCATGAGCACAAACCCAAGCTGATCATTGCCGGCGCCAGCGCCTACAGCCTGCGCATCGACTTTGAGCGTTTTGCCAAAGTTGCCAAGGATGTGGGCGCCATCTTTATGGTCGATATGGCGCACTACGCCGGGCTGATTGCCGCTGGCGTCTATCCCAACCCGGTGCCGCATGCCGACGTGGTGACAAGCACCACCCACAAGAGCCTGCGCGGCCCGCGCGGCGGCATCATCTTGATGAAGTCGCAACACGAAAAAGCCATCAACAGCGCCATCTTCCCCGGCCTGCAAGGCGGCCCGCTGATGCATGTCATTGCGGCCAAAGCGGTGGCTTTCAAGGAGGCGCTGCAACCTGAGTTCAAGGTCTATCAACAGCAAGTGCTGACCAACGCCCGCATCGTGGCCGAAACGCTCACCGAGCGCGGCCTGCGCATTGTCAGCGGTCGCACTGAAAGCCATGTGATGCTGGTTGATTTGCGCTCCAAAAACATCACCGGCAAGGAAGCCGAAGCGGTGCTGGGTGCGGCGCACATGACCATCAACAAAAACGCCATCCCCAACGACCCCGAAAAGCCCATGGTGACCAGCGGCGTGCGCGTGGGCACCCCGGCCATGACCACGCGCGGCTTCAAGGACGAAGAAGCGCGCCAAACCGCCCACCTGATCGCCGACGTGCTCGACAACCCACGCGACGAGGCCAACATAGCCGCCGTGCGCGCCAAGGTCAACGCCCTGACCGCGCGCTTTCCGGTTTATGGTTAATCATCCATGAAATGCCCCTTTTGCAGCCACCCAGACACCCTGGTGGTGGAAACACGGGTGTCTGAAGACGGGGGCTTTATCCGCCGCCGGCGCCGTTGCGCCGCGTGCGACAAGCGTTTTACCACCTACGAGCGCCCCGATGTCAGCTTTCCGGCCATTGTCAAAAAAGACGGCCGCCGCATTGAATACGAGCGCGCCAAACTGCTGGCGTCCATGAAGCTGGCGCTGCGCAAGCGCCCGGTGAGCACCGAGCAGGTCGATAGCGCGGTGGAGCGTATCGAAGAAAAACTGCTCAACCTGGGCCTGCGCGAAGTGCTGTCCACCCGCATTGGCGAACTGGTAATGTACGAGCTCAAAAAGCTCGACAAAGTGGCCTACGTGCGCTTTGCCAGCGTCTATCGCAGCTTTGAAGACATGGACGACTTCAGGATGCTGGTGGATGAGGTGGGACGCTGAGATTCCCAATTACACGGTTTTAGATTCCCTGATTTACGTTGATTGATTCCCAATTGCACGGTACCATGTGCAATCATGAACACCCCAACGCCACTCTATTCACGACTCATAACGGCGCGAGTTGCCGAGGCACTCACAGACACGCCCGTCGTCATGATCGCGGGTCCAAGACAGGCCGGCAAAACCACGTTGGTACGCCAGATAGCGAACCAGGAACTGCGCTACCTTACGCTTGATGATGAGCTGACCCGGTTGGCGGCCAAGGAAGACCCCGTAGGAATGATTCGCAACCTGGATAGGGCCATCATTGATGAAATCCAGCGTGCCCCGCAACTGCTGCTGGCCATCAAGAAGACTGTTGATGAGGATCGACGCCCCGGGCGCTTCCTGCTGACCGGATCGGCCAACTTAATGACGCTGCCCAGCGTGGCAGATTCGCTGGCCGGGCGAATGGAAGTCTTAACCTTGCTGCCTCTGTCGCAAAGCGAAATGCATGGCTCCACGCTCAACTGGCTGGACAGCGCCTTTGCCGGAGTTGTCCCAAAAGTGTCCACCCCAGTCGTCGGTGAGGCGCTGGTCGAAGCAGTGTTGCGTGGCGGTTATCCGGAAGCGGTCTCGCGCGCCACACCGCGTCGACGCACCGCTTGGGCTCGCCAGTACATCGACGCCATCATCCAACGCGACGTGCGCGACGTGACAGGCGTTGACCGGCTTGACCAACTGCCTCGTTTTTTGCAGGCCTTGGCTCAGGTCTCAGGTCAGATGTGCAACTACACCCAATTGGGCGGCCAGGTTGGGCTGGATCACAAAACGGCAGCCCGCTACGTCAATGTGTTTGAGCAGATGTACTTGCTCAAGCGAGTCGAAGTTTGGGCCAGAAACCGGCTCAACCGGGTGGTGAAAACCCCCAAGGTACAGTTCATCGATTCAGGCCTGCTGTCCACCCTGCTTGATTTCACGCCAGCCACAGCCGCACAAGATCGGAGCCGCTTTGGTCATGTGCTGGAAACCTTCGTTTACGGGGAACTACTCAAGCACGCCACCAGCGCAGAGGGGGACTACCAATTGCTCTACTACCGCGATCACGATCAATTCGAAGTCGATGTGGTGGTGGAAAACGCAGGCGGACAATTGGTTGGGGTCGAGATCAAGGCAGCAGCTTCGGTCGGGACAACCGATTTGCGCGGACTCAAACGCCTGGCCAGTATTGCTGGAGACCAGTTCAAGCTGGGCGTGATCCTCTACGATGGCACCGAGACCCTGCCGCTCGGCAATCGCATCTGGGCGGCGCCAATATCAAGCTTGTGGGGCCAGTAGGACGCTGATCACAAAGGGCATTTGGCCACCGTCGTCCTGACGGTGCGCGGCCGGCCGGTGCTGCTGATCACAATTTGGCGCGCCATCTGCGGCTCAGACGACACCAGACAAACCGTGAGCGTGCCGGCCTGGAAGGCACCCGAGGCGTAGGCAGTTTGGCCCATCGGGGTATAAGACACATAACTGGCCAGCGGTTGATTGCCAGTCAAATTAACAGGCGACTGCAGCGCATGCTCCCGCGACACAATCACCTCACCCGCATCGCGCCTGGCATTGTTGTTGGCATCATGAAACACGATCCAACCCTGCTCCCACCCCCCGGTGGTAATGCAGGCGTCGCCGCTGGCCGACTTGCACACCACCGCCCGTGCATTGCGTTTGATGGCCTCGCTGCGCGCGAGCAAAAAACTGGTGAAAAGTGAATTGACCGCCGTGGTCAGGCGCATGGAGTTGACCATGCCCGACAGGGCAGGCGCCGCCAGCGTCGATAGGATGGCCAACATTGCCACCACCACCATCAACTCGATCAACGTGAAGCCGCCACTGACAAAGCGCTTGTCCATGCGTATCCCCTCCAATATGTACTTGGGGCCGGTCTTGCGCCGGACTCAAGGGGAACAGACTACATCGGACAGGAGGGGTGCGCAATCCCCCATTTGGGGGGAATGTGGCTATAAAAATTTGAAAATAATCCAAAAATCCTTAAGGACAAGTGCCTGTCCTGGTGGTCTCCACTGACGCGCGCCCTGAAACTTTAAGCGATATTTTCCTCTCCTGACCACCTGGCGAAGGTGTTGCGCGGCACAGCTTCAAGGTAGCCTCTACCACGCCAACCCCAATGGGCTGAAAGCTGATGCTGTAGGCATCCCCGGTAAGCTGGTAGTCCGCCGACAGTGCCTGCTGATGCTGGACCACCGTGGTGCCAGCCAGCACTATCCAGCCCTGCTGCCAACCACCTGACCCGGCACATGCAGTGCCACTAGCCGAGCGGCACAGCGTGACCACCGCATTGCGCTTGATCGCCTCGCTACGCGCCAAGGTGGCGCTGGCTACAAAGTTGTTGGAATATGACGTCAATTTGTTGCTCAGGATGGCTTCATTGAAGGAAGGTGCCGCCAGGGCTGCAAGCACGCCCAGCACGGCGACCGTGACCATCAGTTCGATCAGGGTGAAGCCACGCATTTTCTTCGTGCAGCATGGCCACCCACGCAACAAAACGGGTTGATACATCATTGCTGGCCCTATTCTCACCGCTGGATGTACCAATAAATGCGGCTTCGGACCGGACTCACAGGAATCTCTACTTTCGACCCACAAATGCCGGAACAAACCTCACCCGCTGGGGGTTTACCACCGATCAAGAAGGCAACCTTTTCCAATCGCGTCGTTCCATCAGGCTTGTCAACGGCTATTTCGACAATGCCACCGACGGGAGACGGCGCAAGCCCACCGCCTGCAAACACGCTGTAGCGGTTGGCATTGGTGTCGGGCGGGTCGATCTCAAGCACCGTACCATCAGCGTACGTAACAATCACAGTACCATCAGCATTGGTCCCAACCGTCGTTCCGGCTGGGTAGTTCGCAGTTGTTCCATCCGCAAAACGAACAAAGACCAAGCCATTCGGGTCCGTCACTATCACCGTTCCGTCGGGATTGGTCACAACCGTCGTTCCAGCTTGGTATGTTGCGGTTGTTCCATCGGGAAAGGTAACAAACAAGGTTCCATCGTCGTTAACCTCAACGATCGCATCGGGTTTGTAGGTATCACGACTGGAGGAATTTCTGAAATTAACGGCATAGCCACGGGCCAAACCAAGGTTGGCACGGCAAGTCATTGGCACGCTCGGGGTATGTGTGCTGAAGTAAGCAACCCCCGCTATTACCACAGCCGATGTCACCACTTGTTCCTTATCATGCACACCACTGCCAAAAGCCAGATACCAGCCTTTGTTCGTTGGCTTGTCGAGTTCTGCCAGTTGTGCCTTGGTAGGCTCCAGGCTCGGGTCAATCTCAACCAGCGCCTTGGCACCGGTGCTGGTCGTTGTGCTTGTCGTTATCAACGTTGGACTGATGACAGAGGCAACGTCCTTGATCATAAAAAAGGCGTTGTCCACCAGCGTGGCGTTGTTAGCCATCAATGGGCGCTCGCGGTTGCCTGACCCGACCAACACGGCGTTGTATTCAGCAGTCAAAATCACCTCTGGTGCCTGAAGAAATTTACGGTCGCACGACGCAGTCGTGGTGCAACCAAGCGCGGCGATTCTGGTCATGGACCAGTCTGAGGGTTCTCCCTTCCCGATGCTGATGCGGTAGATGTTGGCGCCGGTATCAACCGCATAAGCAATGTCTGCCATGCCATCGCCATCAGTGTCGCGCACTGTGATACTGGCTGGCACGCTGCGCTCGGTATTGAATGTTCGCACCAGTTCACCAGTATCGGCATTCAGCACATAAATGCGGTTACCTTTGGGCGATGTGCAGGTCGTATTCGGCGCCGCATCATTGTCTTCACAAGTGTCATAACCACCCCCCATGATGATCACAGGTGATTTGGTCGCATCGGCAAGCGACGGATAACCTGCCACCTTGACAACCTTGGGTTCTGACCAAGTTTGACCGATGTCAGCAAAACCAGTGGAGTTTTCGTCACGCTTCCACTTCAAAACTGGAGTTGCAGGTGTGCTCACATCAAAGGCATAAACACTGCGCCCGCCACGCCGCATGGTGGGATAAATCCACTTGGTGGTGCCGCTACTGTATGCACCTATCGGTCCGTCGAAAAAATAATCTTTGGCAGTAGGCGTGGGTGTGATCTCGGCAGACACACCAGGGAAATTGACAATCGGAGTGTTGGTTTTAAGGCGATTGAATTTGCCGAAGTGCTCAGGTGCCACAAAAGACCATAACTCGTTTCCGGCAGTGTCGGCTTTGTTACCGTTGATTGCGCGGAGCATACCATCGTTGCCACCATAAAACACAACTACTCCGATATCGCCACCATAGTCGACTGCCAGGGGGCGCGAGTGCACCACGTCGCCGTGCACAGAGGGCCGCATATTGGCAGCGGTTTGACCAGTCCTCTCGGGGGTTATGCTGCTATCAGCGCCTCGTGCCCAAGCCACTACGTCGGCGCTTAAACCAGAATTTGTTGCTGTAAATTCGGGCAATGCAGCATTGAGGGCGCAACCATTGCAAGTCAACACCTTACGCGACGCCGGTGAAAGCGCGCGCAGCTTTTGTGCCGCCCCACCCTTTTCAACGATCTCACCGTCCGGCGAATTGGACCTGACATCCGAACCCAGGCAATTCCCCAGATAACCATCTGGCCAATAGGTGTCAGCACTACTCCAGAAGCTCTCCGCACACGGCGTAATGAAGCCGGTCAGCGGGCTGACCACTGGGCTGCCGTTCTTGTCTCCAGTCTTAAGCCCTACGATGTTGCCGGCAGCATCAACGTCTGCCACAAATTGGTACTGCTTTAGATTTCCGAACCACCTGGGTTCCTGCTCTGGTCGGAACATGCCGATGAATATCTGGTTCACATAGGTGCCCTGCGCATTCACACTGACCGGTAAAGTGGCGGAGGCAAAAGCGCTGTTGACAGACTGGATTTCACTCAGAATGGTATTCATCGCCTCAAGAATTTCTTGCCCACCATCACTGTCCGAATTCGCTGCGAAATATTTCCCCTGACCAACATCTGCGGCGCTTTTAAGCAAGGCGGTCCAACCTAGTCCTTGACTAGACGTACCCGGATTGACATCAATGGTGTAAGTAATGACTCCTTGGTCAACATTCAGAAAGCGAGCCCATTCATCGATAACATTCCCCTGCGACCCGTTGGGGGTCAGTGGGATCGTCGCAGTACTGCCGCCAGCCTCTTGCAACAGGGCACGGGACGAACCAATCACGGCCGTGTTATCTTGGGAAGGGCCATTGCTTAGGTAAATGATATAGGTCTTATTACAGCCCGTGGACGGAGGAGCGTTATAAGGCGATCCGTTAAATGAGGATAGGGCATTGCCCGGCAGAGCATAGACCTCTCGTGATTGTGCGGTTGTCCCAGTGTAGGAATTGCCCGTGTAATCCGATTTTGCCTTCCCATTTCCAGCGACAGGAATGCCACCAGTTAAATAGCGATGCGCCTCGGCCATGACAAGGCTTGAACTACCCCCATTACCCTTGTCGTTATTTGAATCGATGCTATTTAGAAACGCCCCATAAATCGACTTATTTTCGGTAGTCATCTGGCGTATGGCTGCACGGACGTAGCCACCATCAACGTTGTTGTTTGGTGAACCTGTCTCAGCAGCAAACATTACACCTACCCGAAATTTCGCTTCGCCACCAGGCCCTGTCGGCAAAGCATTAAAGGTGTTAATTAATGCAGCTTTTTCGTTACCAAATGGTTGCGGATAATTGCCGCTGCCCCAGTTTGCAGTGTTATCTACTATTATGAGGACGTTAGGAAGATCAGCGCTATTGGGTGTACCGACAAAGAGGTCAATATCCTCTGCGTTCGCACTCGCCTGCACCAATAGCAAAGCCGTTACAGCCGCCAGTCTAAAGATCTTATTCATCATTAAATACACTCCTTGCCGCGTTGGCGACGACATCAGGTTTCAATTCGTTCAATCGCAACTGCTCGCAGCAGTTACATTCACTCTTCTTCCAATACCTTGCCGCAAGGTTGCAACGGCGCCCGTCGTAGCGGCTGCCCCGGTTGGGCTCACGGTTGCCTCAATCTCCCAAACGGTGTCAAAGCACATTGGCGTCGGGTTTTCCCCGCCAACGACGCAGGTGTCGTAGTCGTGATCCGTGTTAGGCAGCAGGGTGATGCCAATGGATTTAATACATACGGGAGTTTCCACTTTAACGGTATAAACGGCTCCGCCGATAGTGACGGTTTCGGTACTCTCAACAGGCGATAGCATGAAGTCGGTGCTGACAACACGCTCAATGGCAACATTGGCAGCGGCAATGGCTTCGTCCCGGTATTGCATATTGCCAACCGCCTTGAGGTTGGTGCCGCTTAGCATGAAGGCAGACACCATCATCAACGTGATGAGCACCAGCATGATGAGGCCGACGATCAGGGTTGCGCCGCGTTGCCGCCGCAGACTGTTCATGTGATTCATTACGGCCGCTCCCTGCGACTTGATGGATTGACGAGTCGGACGGTGGTCGAATAGACATGCCGCTTGACGCCATCACCCGGATCGGGAATTGCTGTTGTTGCACCGAGCTGATATGACTTGTTGGTCGTGTAACCGGGCGAGGTCTCAAGGTTTCGCGCGAGAACGTGAATCTTTACAGCGACAGTGTTGGCAGCAAAATTACAGGCAGTGCCTACGTCAGCACATGGAACTACCGCTGTACCAGCCATCAGACTCGTTGTTTTAAATTCGTCCGCGCTACCGTCGCCGTTGTTATCGATGCCATATTCAACGCGGAATGCCTCGATGCCCTCAACCATTGGCTGTGTTTGATAGGTTCCATTTTTCAACTCAACCCGCATCAGCCTATTGTCTGAGACGTAATAGATATTAGAGATAAGTTTTCGTCGAGCGGCAATCGCTGTGCAATCCTTGTCACGCAACGGGAATGAGGCAGAGTCGATCACGTACGCCTCTTCTGACGGTGTGGTAGAGCAGTTGGATACTTGTATATGCGGTCCGGTGTCTGTCCCCCCATCACAGACAGTAGAACCGACTTCACAGGTGTCGGCATGGCGCACCACCAGCACATCACTATTCACTTGCACACCAGTAAACGCAGGACAATTAGCGGTGATAGTGCTACTGTTAAAACCAAAAACAGGAATACCTAGGATGTTCGCGTCATTCCAAGATATAGGACAGGGAGCGGGCATAGCGGATGGTGTTGCTGGTCTCAACGGACCCCAAAAACCGGCATGTATAAGGTCATTTTGCAGTAACTGAATGGCAAAGCGGCCATTTTCAATTTGCCGATTGGTCTTGGTCATTTCACTGTTATTGCGGTTGACATTGATCAGCAGGGTGATCAGCGCCAGCACAATGAGCAAGCCGATGGCCATGGACACCATCAATTCGACCAGTGTGAAGCCAGCTTGTGGCCTGCGACGGATTTGCATGTTCATGACACTATCGTAATCCGCACCAGGGTCGTCACAGTGCGTCGGCATAAATCACCAACGCACGAGGACCCCGAAGTGTTGTAACTGTTCAAACCGCAGGCGACTGAGGTTGGCGGCGCCGAGATGGGTGTCAGGCCCTGCCAGGCAACGGTAATGAAGTACTCGCCGTTACCAAGGTCTTCCACGCACCCGCGGCCGCCGATCATGGCGCCAACACTGGTGCCCCCCGTGCCACCAAGGATTTCGCCAGCGCCCTGTAGCGCGTTGCACCATTCTCTCAAGTCAGTCTGCACCATCGTAGAAGTCGCTGTAGGACAGGTCATTCCTGCACCCAGCGGACTATCCACGCCGGCGCCAACAGCATAGGCCGCGGCGCTGCCACGATTCGTCGCAATGCGATTCGCCATGTCATTGAGCAGCATCAATGCCTGGCTTCTCTGATACGACTCCATTTCAGACGTTTGCAGGCGGGCTTGCAGACCAGCCAAACCGAGCAAACCAAAAGAGACAATGACCAGCGTAACCAGCACCTCGATCATTGATGAGCCGCGCTGTCGGCGCAGCGTTGTGGTGGGCAGCGGCGCTACCATTTTTCAATCGGGGTTTTCTCCCCTTCGCTGTTGAGTTCCAAGATAACATCGGCAGCCTGCGTGCCAATGGGCGTAAAAGTGATCGTGAATGAGGGTACCGTGTCGGTGCCCACCGTAATGGTGTAGCTGTATTTTGCTTCGACTGACGTGGGTGGGGCATAGCCGCTAGCGACTAAATCGGCTTTGGACGCGTAAGCCCGATTGGCCAAAAGAAACTGTTGCTGCCGGTTGGCAATGTCCATCATCTGCGCCTGCGCGGCCGATCGGTTGGCCCGGATGATGTATTGCGTGTACGACGGAAATGCCACCGCCGCAAGAATGCCGATTACCGCCACGGTAATCATGAGCTCGATCAGGGTAAAGCCACGGTGTTTGGTGATGTTCATAGGGTTTTCTGCTTTGGGTTTGATTTTGCGTGCTGATCTTATCGCCCTGTCCGTTTTGCCGACAAGTGGCATAGGGCATCGGACAGGCGGTACAAACATTTCGTCTTATTTGCACACGAATGGCCTCTGACCTCGCGCCTGTTCAGATGGTTATCGGCAGTTTCGTATCCTGTGCCGCTTCTAAATCTCCGTGTACCCGGCCTCCCGTTGGTGACGAATGCGTGCAACAAGAACCAGATCGGCGGCATCGTCAAATTGGTAGCGTGCCAAATAGCCGCTGCGACTGCGCGAAATGATGAGCTCCCGCAGACCACCCTCGACGGGCCTGCCAATACCTGGCTGGTGCGTTAAAACCTGCAAGGCATCCAGAATGAAATCCAACAACTCGTCCGCCATTGAATCATCTGAGTTGGCCAGAAACTCCTCCAACCGCAGCAGGTCGCTGAACGCCGCATCGCTCAAAAACACGCGTGGCATAAATCAACCCAGACTAGATGGATGCAGGTCTGGTGGCTTGGGTTGCCGCCCTTTTCGATAACTGGATAGCTCTGAAAAATGCGCCCTGACATCATCCAGTTCGTAGCCCACGCCACTGGTTTTCATGTCGCGCAGCGCAGCCATTGAGTCCTGCGCAAATGCCTCACGCAGACGCGTGCGTTGAACCGAATCGGCCAGGGCCTGAATCATGAACGCGTGCAGGCTCAGGCCAGCACTGTGTGCAACGTCCTCCAGTTGCTCCTTGAGTGCTGCTGGCAGTTTCAAACTCGTTGGTTTATTAACGACGCTGGCTTTCGGCATTTATTGCTCCAATTCGAAAGGTAGTCAGATTTAACTACCCTGGAAATTTAACACAGATAATGTGGTGACTTGGCAGCGTTTGACGAAGGTCAACCTACCATCCCCGCAAGCGACCAGCTGCGCAACCGCATTAGCTTGGCGTGTCCCTCAAACGCGTCAAATACAGCCAGAATTCGGGATTCTGACGGTAAGTGTCCGTGCCGTCTGAGGGCAAATACAAGCGTTCCAAGCGGGATCACGTCCCCTATGACGGCTGGGCCAAGACTGGGCACATTGAAGCCACCGAAGGCAACGTGATCGACTATGAGGTGATCCGCGCCCGGATCAACGAGCTTAGCGAAAAATACCAAATCAAAGAGATCGCCATTGATAGGTGGAATGCCACCCAACTGGCCACCCAGCTATCGGGTGACGGTTTCTCAATTGTGGCCTTTGGGCAGGGTTACGCCTCCATGAGCGTGCCGACAAAAGAGCTTGAGAAACTTGTCCTGGGCAAGCAACTCAACCACGGCAAACGCTCAGCCGGTAGAGGTTTACAGCAATGGCGAATTTTCATTTAATTAACATCGAAAGAGGGCTTAAGCCGTGCCTGCCGGGGCCACGAAAGTGGATAAGCGGGACGTGGGTTAGTCGGTTAGTGCCACGTCTGACAAATAACACCGACTGCCAGCGGCAAGACTTTGCGGCCGGTACACAAAAGCGGAGTGATTCTGTGATGGGCTGGCGTGCAGCGTCCCCCTTGCGTGGCTGGCACCTATTTTTGAGGCTGGTGCAAGGCATTCAACGATAAATAAATTGGTGTCTAAGAAATAAATAGACACCGCCATTGTTCGCCATCGAATTAGACGCTTATTAGACACCAGACAAAAAAAGCACCTAACAAAACTGCTAAGTGCTTGATTTATCTACCAAATTTGGTAGGCGCGATTGGACTCGAACCAACGACCCCCACCATGTCAAGGTGGTGCTCTAACCAGCTGAGCTACGCGCCTAAGGGTCTCGAAAAGAGAACGAGAGTATAGCTGCAATATCGCGCCGTTCTGCAGACGCAAGATCGAATAATCAAGGGCAACGCTTGCGCCATAATTGACGCTTACGTTAACGTCAATTATTTTTGGAGAAACACATGGAGATTGCAGGCAAAGTATTCATCGTGACCGGCGGCGCATCTGGCTTGGGCGAAGGCACGGCGCGCATGCTCGCCGGCAAGGGTGCCAAGGTAGTCATTGCCGACATGCAGGAGGACAAAGGTGCGGCAGTGGCCCAGGCCATTGGCGGCACGTTTGTCAAGTGCGATGTCAGTAGCGAATCTGATGCGCAAGCCGTGGTGACCTGCGCCACTGGCCTGGGTAAATTGATGGGGCTGGTGAACTGCGCCGGCATTGCGCCAGCCGAGAAAACCGTTGGCAAAACCGGCCCGCACGCCCTGTCCCTGTTCAGCAAATGCATCAGCGTCAACCTGATCGGCAGCTTCAACATGATCCGTCTGTGCGCGCACGCCATGAGCAAAAATACGCCGGAGTCCACGGGCGAGCGCGGCGTGCTGATCTCCACCGCCTCGGTGGCCGCCTTTGACGGCCAGATCGGTCAGGCCGCCTACAGCGCCTCCAAAGGCGGCATCGTCGGCATGACGCTGCCCATTGCGCGCGACCTGGCGCGCAATGGCATCCGCAACATGACGATAGCGCCCGGCATTTTTGGCACGCCCATGCTGTTCAGCTTTCCGCAGGAAGTGCAGGACGCGCTGGCTGCCAGTGTGCCGTTTCCCTCGCGCCTGGGCACGCCGCAGGACTACGCCAAGCTGGCGGTGCACATTTTCGAGAACGACATGCTCAACGGCGAGGTGATCCGGCTCGACGGCGCCATTCGCCTGGCACCGCGCTGACGCACTACCGGGCTGCACCAGGCTGGGCAGCTTGGTTTCTACAATCCGGCCATGTCCATCCCCCAGACCTTTGTTCAGGAATTGCTCGCCCGCGCCGACGTGGTGGAGATCGTGGGGCGCTATGTGCCGCTTAAAAAAGGGGGCGCCAACTTCATGGGTCTGTGCCCATTTCACAGCGAAAAGTCGCCCTCTTTTTCAGTCAGCCCAAGCAAGCAGTTCTACCACTGCTTCGGCTGCGGCAAAAGCGGCAACGCCATTGGTTTCTTGATGGAGCACGCGGGCATGAGCTTTGTCGAGGCGGTGCAGGACCTGGCTCAGCAATTTGGCATGAAGGTGCCCGAAGACAATGCCAGCCCGCAAGATCGGGCGCGCGCTGCCGAGCAGCGGCAAAAGCAAAGCACACTCAACGAGGTGCTGGAAAAGGCCTGCCGGGCCTACCAAAAGCACCTGAAGATGTCCGAGCGCGCGGTAGCCTATTTCAAGGGGCGGGGGCTTTCCGGGCGGATCGCCAAGCAGTTCGGGCTTGGTTACGCGCCCGAAGGCTGGCGCAGCCTGGCCAGCGTGTTCCCCAATTACGACGACCCGCTGCTGGTGGAAAGTGGCCTGGTGATCCTGAGCGAAGAAGAAGGCCAGGAGGCCAAGCGCTACGACCGCTTTCGCGACCGTGTCATGTTCCCGATCCGCAACATCAAGGGCGAGTGCATTGGCTTTGGCGGGCGCGTGCTGGGTGACGACAAGCCCAAATACCTCAACTCGCCAGAAACGCCGGTGTACAGCAAGGGGCGCGAGCTCTACGGCCTGTTCGAGGCGCGCAACGCCTTGCGCGAGCACGGCTACGCGCTCGTTACCGAAGGCTATATGGATGTGGTGGCACTGGCGCAACTGGGCTTTCCCAACGCGGTGGCCGCGCTGGGCACGGCCTGCACCCCCGAGCATATGCACAAGCTGTTTCGCTTTACCGATTCGGTGGTGTTCAGCTTTGACGGCGACAGCGCCGGCCGGCGCGCGGCGCGCAAGGCGCTCGATGCCGCGCTGGTGCTGGCCACCGACGTGCGCTCAGTCAAGTTCTTGTTTTTGCCGCCCGAGCACGACCCTGACAGCTTCATTCGCGAACACGGCAAGGAGGCTTTTGCCCGCTACGTCAGCGAGGCCGTGCCCCTGAGCCGTTTTTTGATCGATGCCGCGCGCGACGGCTGCGACCTGCACAGCGCCGAGGGCCGCGCCCATTTGGCCAGCAACGCCCGGCCGCTTTGGGAGCTGCTGCCTGCGGGCGCGCTCAAGCAACAGCTGCTGGCAGAAATTGCCGATCTGGTGCAACTCAGCCCGCGCGAGCTCAACGACATCTGGCACCCTGGACTCGCCCGAGCCAAGGTCAAACGGGAGCGCGTTGATCCTTATCTCAATGAGGGCAGCGCCACCGGCGAATACAAAAGCTACCGCGGCAAAACGTCAAAAAGCCAGGCCGGCGCGCGGCTCTCGGGTAGCCGTCTGCCCGCCAGCCGCGCCGACCATGCCGCGCGCATCCTGCTTGACAACATGGCCGCGCTGGTATCGCTTTCGGCCGAAGACCACACCCTGCTGTGCGGCTTGCCAGCACCGCACGGCCCGCTTTTTTCATGGTTGGAGAGCCAGCTCCATGAGCACGGCCCCATGCCTTGGGCAGCCTTGCGCGAAGGACTGCGCGGGCATGAGAGTGAAGACTTCGCCTGCAAGCTCATGGCCGGCTACGAGCTTGGCGCAGACAGCGATGCCGACGAAGAACTCAACGAGCTGCGCCATTTGATCAACCGCATGCTGATCGAGCAACTCAAAGCTGAAGAAACAGGGGCGATCGAAGCCGCCAAAACCGACCCTGGTGCCCTTGATCGCTACCGCGAACTCCAGGCGCGACGCTTGCTGCTGGAGTCTGCCACCTGAATCCCCAACAGCTGTCGGGTTGATCGAAAAAGGTATAATCCGGCACTTTCTGACAAGCGCGACAGCAGCACCTCCGGGCCCGGCCAATTGATGACAAACTTTTCATCCGGCCAAACTACCGCAAGGACTGCATTCCAAATGTTCGCCCACCCAACTTGTCTGGCCTGGTTCACTCCTTGTCTTGCCCGACGCTGGCTGCAAAAGCGTTAGCCCATCCTGCCGTTACTGTTTTTGAGGTGCCATCATGCCTGCTACCAAGCCCAAAAAACCTGCTGCGTCCAAAGAGCAGACCAGCGTTGCCACGAAATCCGCCAAACCGGCCGTATCCACCGCCAAACCGAAAGCCGCCCCTGTGACCGTTTCCAAGAGCAAAGCCATCCCGGAAGACAAAAAAACTGCCGTCAAGGTGGTTGAACCCGTCGAAAAGAAAAAAACCACCAAAGCTGTCGAAGCTGCCAACTCCGCCAAGGCTGCGGTCAAGCGCAGCCCCAAAGCCAAAGCCGGCAAGGCTGGCAAAAAAGACGAAAACCATGATGTTGACATGAGCGACATAGAGGCTAACCTGGTGGGCGAGCCCGAGGTAGTGGAAGCCACGACCGAAAAGGTCAAGCCGCTGCGCATGAAGATCAGCAAGGCCAAAGAGCGCGCCTTGATGAAGGAATTTGGTCTCGACGAGACGGTATTGTCCGAAGACGACCTGAACAAGCGTCGCCTGAGTCTCAAGGCGCTGATCAAACTCGGCAAAACCCGCGGTTACCTGACCCATGGCGAGATTTCCGACCACCTGCCCGACAAGCTGGTTGACGCCGAAACCATGGAGGTGGTGGTATCCATGCTCAACGACATGGGTGTGGCCGTGTACGAACACACCCCTGATGCCGAGACCCTGCTGCTCAACCAGAACGGCCCCACCGCCGCCACCGAGGAAGAAGCCGAAGAAGAGGCCGAAGCCGCGCTGAGCACGGTGGACAGCGAATTTGGCCGCACCACCGACCCGGTGCGCATGTACATGCGCGAAATGGGCACGGTCGAGTTGCTCACGCGCGAGGGCGAAATCGAGATTGCCAAGCGCATTGAAGGCGGCCTGATGGCCATGATGGAGGCCATTTCGGCCTCGCCTGCCAGCATTGTCGAAATCCTGAAATTGGGCGAAGACATCCGCAGCGACAAAGTGGTGATCACCACCATCGTTGACGGCTTCACCAACCCCAACGAAGCCGATGACTATGTGGCCGAAGAAGACTTCGACGAATTTGATGCCGAAGACGACGACGATGGCAATGGCGGCTCCAAAGCGCTGACAAAAAAACTCGAAGAGCTTAAAAAAGAGGCCATGAGCCGCTTTGACCGCCTGCGCGAGTATCACGAAAAAATCCTCAAAACCCACGACAAGGAAGGCTACGGTACCCCCACCTACCTCAAAACGCAAAAGCTGCTGTCGGACGAATTGATGTCGATCCGCTTTACCGCCAAGACCATCGAAAAACTGTGCGACATGGTGCGCGGTCAGGTTGATGAAGTGCGCAAGAAGGAGCGCGAACTGCGCCGCATCATTGTCGATAAATGCGGCTACCCGCATGAGCACTTCATTGCCGAATTCAGCGGCCGCGACAAGCACCATCACAAAGTAGCCAGCCATTTGCTGGACTTGAAATGGATCGAAAAACAGGCAGCAGCAGGAAAACCCTGGAGTGCAGTGATGGGCCGCAACATTCCACCGGTGCAGGAGCTGCAACAGGGTCTGATGAACCTGCAAACCAAGGTGGTGGTGCCGCTGGACCAGCTCAAGGACATCAACAAGTACATGAATGAAGGTGAATATGCTTCGCGCGCCGCCAAGAAGGAAATGATCGAGGCCAACTTGCGTCTGGTCATCTCCATTGCCAAGAAGTACACCAACCGCGGCCTTCAGTTCCTCGACCTCATTCAAGAGGGCAATATCGGCCTGATGAAGGCCGTTGATAAATTCGAATACCGCCGCGGCTACAAATTCAGTACCTACGCCACCTGGTGGATTCGCCAGGCCATCACGCGCAGTATTGCCGACCAGGCGCGCACCATCCGGATTCCGGTGCACATGATCGAGACCATCAACAAGATGAACCGCTTCAGCCGCCAGCACCTGCAGGAGTTTGGTTTTGAGCCCGATGCCTCGGTGCTGGCCGAGCGCATGGAAATCCCTGAGGACAAGATCCGCAAGATCATGAAGATTGCCAAGGAGCCGATCTCCATGGAAACACCGATTGGCGACGACGACGACAGCCACCTGGGCGACTTCATCGAAGACGGCGCCAACACCGCCCCGATGGAAGCCGCCATGCAGGCCGGCCTGCGCGACGTGGTCAAAGACATTCTCGACAGCCTGACCCCGCGCGAAGCCAAGGTGCTGCGCATGCGGTTTGGTATCGAAATGACCAACGACCACACGCTCGAAGAGGTGGGCAAGCAGTTTGACGTGACGCGTGAGCGCATCCGCCAGATCGAGGCCAAGGCGCTGCGCAAACTCAAGCACCCCAGCCGCTCAGACAAGCTGCGCAGCTTCACCGACAACCTGTAAGCGCCGGGGAACGACGTGACACCCGTTCGCGTCAATCGTCGGGGGCTGCTACTGGGCGCCAGTGCTGGCACCACTGTGGCCGGGCTGACTTACTGGTGGCAGGCAAAGCACGCCAATGATGTCCCGCAGGGTTCGCCCTTGGCGGTTGATTTGCAAGACCTGCCCGCAGGCAAACTGCTCACGCTGAACTGGCAGGACAAGCCGGTCTGGGTGCTGCGCCGCTCTTCCGACGAAGTCGCTGCGCTGGCCGCTCACGAAGCACTGCTGCTTGACGCCGACTCACAACACTCGGTGCAGCCGCAAGCCTGCCGCAACCGGCACCGCTCGCTCAAGCCCGACATTTTTGTCGCTGTGGGCTTGTGCACGCATCTGGGCTGCACGCCCCAGTTGCGTGGTGCCGACGGCTTCACCTGCCCCTGCCATGCCTCGCATTACGACCTGGCCGGGCGCGTTTTCAAAGCGGGCCCGGCACCGGCCAACCTGGTGATTCCAGCACACCACTTTGCCTCGGAAAACCGTTTGGTGCTGGGCGCCAGCGCCTGAATGCCGCCACGACGCGTCGATCTTCTTGCCTTTGGTTTGCGGCAAGTCATACAATAAAAAACTTCTTCACACGATCAGCCGCCATTCCTACCCAAGCGAGGTGACCTCATGCACATGGCCGATGCCCTGCTCTCACCCGCGGTTGGCGCGTCGTTCTGGCTCGCTTCCGGCAGCGCCCTGGCGTGGTGCGTGCGCACCATGAAAACCAGCGACCGTGACGACCTGGTGCCGCTGATGGGCGTGCTCGGTGCCTTTGTCTTTGCTGTGCAGATGATCAACTTCACCATTCCTGGCACCGGTTCCAGCGGCCATCTGGGTGGCGGGTTGTTGTTGGCGATTCTGCTCGGCCCCCAGGCGGCATTCCTGGTGATTGCTTCGGTGTTGACGGTACAAGCCCTGTTTTTTGCCGACGGCGGCTTGCTGGCCCTGGGGGCCAACCTGTTCAACATCGGCCTGATCAGCTGCCTGGTGGTTTACCCACTGGTTTACCGGCCCTTGATGCGCGGTGCTGGCACCCTGCCCTCGAAACGGCGCATTGGCTGGGTCGCCCTGCTCAGCAGCGTGATCGCTGTGCAATTGGGCGCCTTGGGGGTGGTCATGCAAACCCATTGGTCGGGCATCAGCAGCCTGCCGGTGGCCGCGTTCATCTGGCTGATGCAGCCGATCCATCTGGCCATCGGCATCGGCGAAGGGTTGGCCACCGCCGCGCTCATCGTGTTTGTCCGGCAAGCGCGCCCTGACCTGCTGGCGGTTGGCGTACACCGGGCACCAGGTGCCGCCTCACCCGTGGTCATCGGCGTGGCTGCCGTCGCCCTGTTGACGGCGGCTGTGTTGTCATGGTTTGCGTCGAGCAAGCCGGATGGCCTGGAATGGGCCATCGCCCACACCATGGGGGTCACAAGCGTCGCCGCAGAGGCCCCCGCCTGGCCTGCTGTTGATGCAGGTGCGTCGCTGGCCGGTGTGGTCGGCGGCACCATCACCCTGTTCCTGGTGCTGGCCGTGGGCTACTGGTTCAAGCGCCACAAAAGTCCGCGCCAGTGAGCCTGATCAGCACCGCGCTGCGAGACTTCGAGTCGCTGGAGCGACTGGCAACCAAGCCCTCGGCGCTTTCCAGGCTCGACCCGCGCGCCAAGCTATTGGCCACGCTGGGCTTTATCGTCACGGTCGTGTCGTTTCCGCGCACCAGCGTGGCGGCGCTGCTGCCGCTGGCGCTGTTCCCGGTGCTGCTGGCGGCGCTGGGCAATTTGCCGTGGCGCATGATCGGGCGCGGTGTGCTGCTGGCTTCACCCTTTGCCGTGATGCTGGGCATGTTCAATCCGTTGCTCGATCAGCAAACCGTTTTGACCGTGGCCGGTGTCCCGGTGTCAAGCGGCTGGCTGTCGTTTGCGTCGATTTTGATCCGCTTTGCCTTGACGGTGTCGGCCGGATTGATTTTGGTGGCGGGCACCGGTTTTGCGCCGCTGTGTGCCGCGCTGGCGCGTTTGGGTGTGCCACAGGTCTTCACCACCCAGTTGCTGCTGTTGCACCGCTACGCTCTGGTGCTGGCAAATGAGGCCGCGCACATGAGCCTGGCGCGCGAATTGCGCGCCAACGGCCGGCCTATGCGGCTGGCAATCTATGGACCATTGTTGGGCCACTTGCTGCTGCGTGCCCTGCAGCGTGCCCAGCGTGTGCACCAGGCCATGCTGGCGCGCGGCTTTGACGGCCGCCTGCAGCGCACTGCGAGCGGGCATTGGCAGCGCCGCGACAGCTTTTTTCTGAGTGCCTGCCTGCTGGGCTTTGTGCTTGCACGCCAGCTTGATCTGGCGCATCTGCTGGGCGCAGGGGTGCTGGCGGTGGCGCGATGAATCAGCCCACCGCGCTGGCGGTGCAAGACTTGCACTACGCCTACCCTGATGGGCAAATGGCCTTGCGTGGCGTCAGTTTTGTCATTCAGCCCGGTGAAACGGTGGGCCTGATCGGCAGCAACGGCGCCGGCAAATCGACCTTGTTGCTGCATCTGAGCGGCCTGCTGCAGCCAAGCTCGGGGCAGGTTTGCGTCAATGGGCTGACCGTCAATGCCACAAACCTGCTGGCAGTGCGGCGCCAGGTCGGCCTGGTGTTTCAAGACCCTGACGACCAGCTGTTCATGCCCACAGTGCAAGAGGACGTGGCGTTCGGGCCGACCAACCTGGGCCTGCCAGCGCACGAAGTGCAAACCAGGGTGACCCAGGCGCTGGCCACGGTGGGCGCGAGCCACCTGTCCAGCCGGGCGCCCTACCGGCTCTCGGGCGGCGAGAAACGCATGGTCGCCATCGCCGGGGTGCTGACCATGGCGCCAAAGCTGCTGGTATTGGATGAACCCAGCGCCGCGCTCGACCCGGCAGCACGGCGCCGCTTGATCAACTTGCTGGCAGGCTGTGCCCTGACCCAACTCATCGCCAGCCATGACCTCGACCTGGTGCAAGACCTGTGCTCGCGCGTGCTGGTGATGCGCGAAGGCATCATCGAGGCCGACGGCGCACCCGAAGCCATCTTTGCCGATGCCGCGCTACTGGCGCACTGCCATCTGGAGCCACCGCTGAGCTTGCAGTGCCGCATCTGACTCAGGTTTTCGGTTTCAAGTGAACGTGGCTGTGCAGCGGCTCCTCTGCGGCATGCCCGTGCGGGTGGTCATGGCCATGCGTGTGCGCGCCACCCAGTTCCACCGCAACCACATTGAGCAAGCCGTGGCGCACACCGCGCTCGGCCATCATGGCATCAGAAAAAGCGCGCACCGCCGCTGTGGCGCCGCGCAGAATCACACTTTCCAGGCAGTTGTCGTGGTCCAGATGCGCGTGCAGTGTGGCCACGGTCAAGTCGTGCTGCCCATGCTGCAAGGCGGTCAGGCGCTCGGCCAGGTCGCGCTCGTGGTGGTTATACACATACGACAGGTTGGCCACGCAATGCCCGGTGGGGCTCTGCGCCATGCGCGCGGCCTCCAGATGCGAGCGCACCAGGTCGCGCACCGCCTCCGAGCGATTTTTGTAGCCACGCTGGGCAATCAGGCGGTCGAATTCCAGCGCCAGTGCGCTGTCTATGGAAATAGTGATGCGTTCCATGCTGCTCTCCAGATGTCGAAAAAATGAAGTTTTTGCTGGTTAGTTGGCCGGCTATCTACTAACCACCCCAGGGATTCATGCGAATCAAAAAATTCGGGTTAACCCTTGAATTCAAGTCCAAATCATGCCTTTTCAACTTGGCCCACAACTTGCAAAACCTGAGTGGATCGGGTCAATGCATCACCTGACTATACGAGGAGACAAGATGGGCAACATGAACGAAATTTTTGAGCTTGGGCGCGATGCCTTGCGCGGCATTGAAAACCGCCTGGGCATGTCGCGGCGCGACTACCTGCAGTTTTGCGCCACCCTGGCCGTCACCATGGGCTTGCCCAAAGGCGCCGATGCAGCCGTGGCCAAGGCCATCGAATCGGCCAAACGCCCCTCGGTGATCTGGTTGCATTTTCAGGAGTGCACCGGCTGCTCTGAGTCCTTGTTGCGCGCCGAGCACCCAACGCTTGAAAAACTCATTCTCGACGTGATCTCGCTCGACTACCACGAGACGCTCATGGCCGCTGCCGGCCACCAGGCCGAGGCCGCCCGCAAAGACGCCATGGCCGCCAACAAGGGCAAGTATGTGCTGGTGGTCGAGGGCGCGATTCCGGTCAAGGACAACGGCATTTACTGCAAAATTGGCGGCCACAACGCCATCGACATGCTCAAGGAATGCGCGGCCGATGCTGCCGCCGTGATTGCCATCGGCTCCTGCGCATCCTGGGGCGGCATGCCGAGTTCGGGCGGCAACCCCACCGGTGCGTCCAGCGTGGCCGATGTGCTGGGCAAACCGGTGGTGACCATTCCGGGTTGCCCACCCAACCCGTACAACTTTTTGGCCACCGTGGTGCACTTTCTGACCTTCGGCAAGCTGCCCGATGTGGACCATCTGGGGCGCCCCAAGTTCGCCTACTCGCGCCTGATCCATGAGCACTGCGAGCGCCGCGCGCACTTTGATGCCGGGCGCTTTGCCATGGAGTTCGGTGACGCCGGGCACCGCCAGGGCTACTGCCTGTACAAGCTCGGCTGCAAGGGCCCGGAAACCTATGGCAACTGCTCCACCCTGGGCTTTGGCGATGCCGGAGAAAACAACTGGCCGGTGGGTTGCGGCCATCCCTGCATTGGTTGCATTGAAAAAGACGTCGGCTTTACCAAACCCATTCATCAGGTGGCCACCGTCATCAACATCGTGCCGCCGCAGCAATACCCGCGTATCGTCGAAGAAAGCGGCAAGGGTGCCAGCTTTGCCTCGGCGGCCGCACTGGCTGCGCTGGCGGGGGCGGCGGCAGGTGCCGCTGTCATGCTGACGCGCAACCTGGGTCTGTCGCACCAGGCCGAAGAAGCCGAGCGCGCCAAGGCGGGTAGCCAGGCCACCGAGAAGAGCGAGGTCTGACCATGGCCTCCCGTCGTCACTTTCTCAAAGGCGCGCTGGCCGGGAGTGCGGCACTCGCCGGTGCCTCGTTGGCACCCGAGGCCTGCGCCCGTGAAACCCACACCCGCCCCGCAGACGGGCTGGGCCTGCTCTACGACGCCACCCTGTGCATTGGCTGCAAAGCCTGCGTGGCGGCCTGCAAGCAGGCCAACAACAACCCGCCCGAATTTTCCACCGAAGACAAACTGTGGGACACACCGCTCGACACCTCGGGCTACACCTTCAACATCATCAAGATGTACCGCAACGGCACCATGCAGACCAAGGACGCCGAGGTCGATGGCTTCGCCTTCATGAAGACCTCGTGCATGCACTGCGCCGACCCCTCCTGCGTGTCGGCCTGCCCGGTGTCGGCCATGATCAAGGACCCGGTGACGGGCATCGTGGCCTACGACCCCGACATTTGCGTCGGTTGCCGCTACTGCGTGGTGGCCTGTCCGTTTGGCATTCCCAAATACCAGTACGACTCGCCCACCGGCAAGATCGGCAAGTGCGAGCTGTGCCGCCATCGCCATGCCGACGGCGGCTATTCGGCCTGCGCCGAAGTCTGTCCGACCGGCGCCACGCTGTACGGCAAGACGGCTGATCTGCTGCTGGAGGCCAAGCGCCGCATTGCGCTGGAGCCCGGCAGCGTCACCAACTACCCGCGCGGGCGCATTGACGGCCCGGACCAAAGCTACGAAGGCAAGGTTGGCACTTACCTGGACCATGTGTATGGCGAGCACGAATACGGCGGCACCCAGGTGCTGAAACTGTCGGCGGTCAATTTTCAGAAGGTGGGTATGCCCGACCTGCCGCCCAAGTCATCGGCATCCACCTCCGAGACCATCCAGCATTCGCTCTACGGCGGACTGGTGCTGCCCGTGGTGGCACTGGGTGCCTTGAGCTTCATTGCCAAAAAGACGGTGCGTGACAAAGACGACACCGCCCGGGACGACAGCCAGGAGACCCAATCATGAGCACCCATCAACATGCAGCGCCCGCGCCCGTGGGCGGCAATTTGCTCAACGCCGTCACCGTGGTCTGTGGCGTGATCATCGCCATCATGGTCGCCATTTTGCTGGTGCGCTTTATTTTTGGCCTGGCCTCGGTCACCAACATCAACGACGGCTACTCCTGGGGCATCTGGGTGGTGATGGATGTCATGGTGGGCTCGGCGCTGGCCTGCGGCGGCTTCTCCATGGCGCTGTTGGTATATATCTTCAACAAGGGGCAATACCACCCGCTGGTGCGCCCCGCGCTGCTGGCCAGCCTGTTTGGTTACACCCTGGCCGGTGCCGGCATCTTTGTCGATCTGGGCCGCTGGTGGAACTTCTGGCACATCTTCTGGCCCGGTTACGCCAACCCCAACTCGGTGATGTTCGAGGTGGCAGTGTGCGTCACCGCCTACATCCTGGTGATGTGGATCGAGTTCTCGCCAGTGTTCCTGGAAAAGCTCGGCCTGCATGATGTCCGCAAAAAACTCAACAAATGGCTGTTCATTTTCATCGCACTGGGCGTGTTGCTGCCGATGATGCACCAGTCGTCGCTGGGCACCATGCTGGTGGTGATGGGCGACCAGGTCAACCCGCTGTGGCAAACCCCGTTTGTGCCGCTCATCTACCTGCTCACCGCCATCGTCATTGGCTACGGCGTGGTGCTGTTCGAGTCGTGCGTGGCGGCCGCGTCTTACCGGCGCAGCATCGAGGTGCATTTGCTCGACCCGTTGTCCAAAATCATGCTTGGCGTGCTGGCGCTTTACCTGGTGGTGCGCGTGCTTGACCTGAGCTTGCGCGGCGCCTGGGGCCATGCCTTTACCCCGAGCTGGGTGGCGATCTCATTCTGGGTCGAGAACCTGGCATTTGTGGCGCCCTTCCTGCTGATTGGCAGCACCGCCGCGCGACGCAACCCGGCCAACCTGTTTCTGGCCGGCATTGCCATCATGGTCGGCGGCATCCTGCTGCGCCTCAACGGTTTTCTGATCGGCTACGGCCACCACACCGGCACCGGCTGGAGCTACTTCCCGTCGCTCACCGAAATCATGGTCACGGTTGGCTTTTTTGCCATCGAGGTGCTGGGCTACATCATCATCACCCGGCGTTTTCCCGTCTTGCCGCGGGAAGAAGCGCACGCAAAACCCAGTCTGTTGTAAACGGCACCGGTTCAAGAATTATCCAGGAGACATCACATGGCACAACGTATCACCATCGACCCCATCACCCGCATTGAAGGCCACCTGCGCATTGACGTCGATATCAACAACGGCAAGGTCAACAAGGCCTGGTCGTCGGGCCAGATGTGGCGCGGCGTGGAGCTGATTCTGCTCGGGCGTGACCCGCGTGATGCCTGGGCCATCACCCAGCGCATTTGCGGCGTCTGCACCACAGTGCACGCCATCTGCTCGGTGCGTGCGGTGGAAAACGCGCTCGACCTCGAGATTCCGCTCAACGCGCAGTACATCCGCAACATCATCATGACGGCGCACTCGGTGCACGATGCCATTGTTCACTTCTACCATCTGTCGGCGCTCGACTGGGTGGATGTCACCTCGGCCCTCAAGGCCGACCCCGACAAGGCTGCCCTGCTGGGCGAGAGCCTGTCGAGCTGGAACCTCAACAGCAAGCACGAGATGCGCAAGGTGAGCGAACGCCTGAAACATTTTGTCAACGGCGGCCAGTTGGGCATTTTTACCAATGGCTACTGGGGTCACCCGGCCATGAAGCTCTCGCCCGAGGTCAACCTGATGGCCGTGGCGCACTATCTGCAGGCACTTGAAGTGCAGCGCAAGGCCAACAAGATCGTGTCGATTCTGGGCTCCAAAACGCCACACATCCAGAACGTGGCGGTTGGCGGTGTGGCCAACCCGCTGGCCACCGATTCACAGGCCGTGCTGACGGTGGAGCGGCTGATGGCCATCAAGAGCTACATCGACGATCTGGCCGACTTTGTCAAAAATGTGTACCTCGTCGATGTGGCTGCGGTGGGTGCGTTTTACCCCGAATGGACACAAATCGGCAAAGGCATCACCAACTACCTGTCGGTGCCCGACGTGCCACTCGACACCAAAGGCACGCAGTTTGCCTACCCCGGCGGCTACATCAAAGGGGGCGATCTGGCCACACGCAAACCCATCGCATCGTTCCAGGACGAGTACTGGCGCAAGGGCGTCGAAGAATCGGTCAAGCACTCCTGGTACGACTACAACAAGGAGGGTGCACTGCACCCCTTCAACGGTGAGACCACCCCCAACTACACCGACTTCAAGGACGATGCCAAATACTCGTGGATGAAGTCGCCCACCTTCTACGGCGAGGTGGCGCAGGTCGGCCCGCTGGCCCGGGTGCTCAACGGTTTGGCTGCCGGTCACGAGGCCACCACCAAATACGCCACGGCAACGCTTGAAACGGTATCGGCCCTGGCCAAGACCAAGATCGGCCTGGACGCCATGCACTCCACCATCGGCCGCCACGCGGCGCGCGCCATCAGCTGCTGCGTCAATGTCGATCTGCTCTCCGAGCAATGGACAGCCCTGCTCACCAACATGGGCAAAGGCGACATGGCCACTTTCAACAAGCCGGTGTTCCCCAAAAGCGAGGTCATGGGCGTGGGCTTTCACGAAGCGCCGCGCGGCGCGCTGTCGCACTGGGTCGTCATTGACAACGGCAAGATCAAAAACTACCAGTGCGTGGTGCCGTCCACCTGGAACGCCTGCCCGCGCAACGACAAGGACGAGCCCGGCCCCTATGAGGCCTCGCTGGTGGACACCCCGATTGCCGACCCCGAGAAGCCGTTGGAAGTGCTGCGCACCATCCACTCGTTCGACCCCTGCATCGCCTGCGCCATCCACCTCACCGACCCGAAAAGCGGCGCGGCGTTCTCGGTCAAGGCGGTTTAGTACTGCAGCTCAGAACTGGAGGAACAAAATGAAAATGATGGATTTTTCTGACTGGTTAGGCCAGAGGAGGCAACATAGCCGTAGCTATGGCAACGACGACCAACGACGCCAGGCGGAAAAAGACACGTTTTCATGTTCCTGCATTTCCAAGGTGGAGTACTAAGTGCGCGCTGTCGTCCTGGGCATCGGCAACACCATCCTCAGCGACGAGGCCGCCGGTGTGCGCGCCGTCGAGGCGCTGGAGCAGGCCTGGCACGTGCCCGACAACGTGCTGCTGATCGACGGCGGCACCTCGGGCATGGAGATGATCGAAGACCTCTCCAACCTCGATTTCTTGCTGGTGATTGACGTTGTCCTGACCGGCGCCGCACCGGGCACCCTGGTCAAAATCGCCGGTGACGAGATTCCGGTATTTTTCCGCGACAAGCTCTCGCCTCACCAGATCGGCCTGCCCGACGTGCTGGCCAGCCTGGAATTGCTCGATGCCATTCCGAAGGAAATCGTGGTGTTGGGCGTGGAGCCGATCTCACTCGAATTGGGCATGGAGATGACGCCCACCGTGGCCGCTGCCATTCCCGAGCTGGTGGACCGAGCCGTGGCCGAGCTGCGCGCGCGTGGCTATGTGCTGGCGCCGCTTGCGGCTCTGGCCGCCTGAGGCATCAAGAATCATGTGCCTGGCCGCGCCCTCTCTGGTGCTCGAAGTGGCTGACGGCATGGCGCTGACCGAATGTTTTGGCCAGACCCGCCGCGTCAGCCTGCTGCTGATGGCTGATGAGGTTCAGGCGGGCGACTACCTGCTGATTCAGGCCGGCGGTTTTGCCTTTGAGCGCATCGAACCCGAGCGCGCCCGGGAGTCGCTGGCGCTGATGCAGGAACTCATGACGCAGCCTGGCGATGCCCGCTTGTGGGGCACGACCGAAATAGGCCAAGCATGACGCCGCGGGTGCACACGCACAACCCTGAAGAAGCGGTGGCAGCCGCCTTTTTCCGTATTCAGCAAACCAGCATGGCCGGGGTGCCGATTCTGAATCCGGCGCTGTCGGTCGAGGCCATTGATTTCCAGCGCTGGCAAGGGCACTGGCTGGGCATGGTGGTCACGCCCTGGTGCATGAGCCTGACGCTGCTGCCCGGCCATGCGCAAGGCTGGGTGTCAGTGGGCGTGAACAAGCGCCGCTTCATCAAGTTTCCGGCAGGTGACTTTGCCTTTCTGGGCGGCCAGGAGGACGAGCTGGGCGAATACCAGAGCTGCTCGCTGTTTTCACCCATGAACAAATTTGGCAACCAGTTCGAGGCCGTGCAGACTGCGCGTGCCGCCCTGATCGGGCTGCTGACCGAGCCTGCAGTCAAAAAAGACAGCACCGCAGAACAAGTTGACAAAAAACCGGAAAAGAAAGTGCTTTCAAGGCGCGGCTTTTTGGCTTTTCGCAAATCGTAAACTTTACCCTTCAAAAAACAAACGATGCAAAACATGTCACCCATTGAAGAATTCAACGCCAAAGCCAACGAGGACACCGACCGCGAGCATGAAATGCAACTTGAGCTACTGCAAAAGCTCTGCCTGGCGCTTGACTCCGGGGCGATGGCCACCACAGTCCATCAGATTCTCAGCGATCTCATTGATTACAGCGAAGCGCATTTCATGTCCGAAGAACTGCTGATGCGCATGAAAAGCTACGACGACTATGAGGAACACCAAGGCAACCATAGCCACATCCTTGAAGTGTTGCGCGACATGGCGGCCCGGAATATCGCCGGCAAGGGCAGCCTGTTAAAGCAAAAAGCCCACGACGTAACTGGCTTTATCACTCAGCATATCGCCACCCGCGACAAGCGACTGGCAGACCATGTCCGTCTGGGGCTTTGAGGCCACTTGAGCATGCATGAAATGTCGCTGGCCGAAGGCGTGCTGCAGCTCATTGAAGACGCTGCGCGCCAGGACGCGTTCAAAAAGGTCAGCGCCGTCTGGCTCGAAATCGGCCAACTCTCGGGGGTCGAGCCGCAGGCCATGGCCTTTTGCTTTGATGCCGTCACGCGCGGCAGCGTGGCCGACGGCGCCAGGCTGGAGATCATTGCCACACCCGGCCAGGGCTGGTGCATGGCCTGCGCCAAAACCGTGCCCATGACCGAGGTGTTTGGTGAATGCCCAAGCTGCGGCGGCTACCAATTGCAGGTGACCGGCGGCACCGAAATGCGGGTCAAGGAGCTGGAAGTAACATAGACAAATTGCGAAAGTGACCGTCATTGCGAACGCAGCAATCCATGACCCCGGAAGTGATGGATCGCCACGCTTCGCTCGCGATGACGAAGTCTCTGTGCAAGGTCCGTGTGCGGTATCGGACCGGATACGGGGGGCTCGCAGTGACGACGTCCCTGTTCACAGTCCGTGTGCGGTATCGTGCCTGATTCGGCTGGCGCGCAATGACGCAATGGGTTGACAAAATGACAGGCTGTGGCAGGGCAAGCGTGCAAACGCTTTTCCCGCCGAATCGAAACGAGGAGAAATACGATGTGTGTGACCTGTGGTTGCGGTGAAGGTGAAGTCAAAATCGAAGGCGCGGCAGCGGCGCACGCGCACGAGCATGTGCACGCCGATGGCACGCGCCATTCCCATAAACACCCGCATGAGCATGGGCATGTCCACGATCACGATCACGATCACGAACCCGCGCATGACGCAGCCGCAGCGCATTCGCATGCGCCCGGCGTACCGCCCAGCCGCATGGTGCAGATCGAGCAGGACATTCTGGCCAAGAACAACGCCTACGCCCAAGCCAACCGGCAGACGCTTGCCGAGCGCGGCATTTTTGCGCTCAATCTGGTGTCGAGCCCGGGTTCGGGCAAAACCACGTTGCTGTGCAAAACCATCGAACTGCTGGGCACCTACCCGGTCGCGGTGATCGAGGGCGACCAACAAACCAGCCAGGACGCCGAGCGCATTCGCGCCAGCGGCGCGCAAGCCATCCAGATCAACACCGGCAAGGGCTGCCACCTGGATGCGCACATGGTGGGCCACGCCATGACACAACTCAAGCTGACCGATGACGCGCTGCTGCTGATCGAAAACGTGGGCAACCTGGTGTGCCCGGCCGCTTTTGACTTGGGCGAGGCGCACAAGGTGGTGATTTTGTCGGTAACCGAGGGCGAAGACAAACCCATCAAGTACCCCGACATGTTCCGCGCCGCCAGCCTGATGCTGCTCAACAAGATCGACCTGCTGCCGCATCTGCAGTACGACGTGGACGCTGCCATTGCTTACGCGCGCCGGGTCAATCCGCAGATCAGGGTGATCCAGCTCAGCGCCACCAGCGGCGAGGGTATGGGCGAGTGGCTGGCTTATCTGCGCACCAACATCGCCCAGACCCATGCGGCCAAATCACAAACCGTGGCCAGCCTGCAGGCCCAGATTGCCCAACTCAAGGCGCAGCTTGAAGCGCAAGCGCAGACCCATGCCCAGCCAAAACCCAACGCGGCGGTCTGATGGGGGCCGCCATATTTGCCAAAACTGCACAGTGAGCTGATGCTGGCGCTGGCCTTGCTTGCTCAGCCCGACGCTGTAGCCCGATGACGACACAGGGTTTGCCGTCAAGGCAGCTGCGCGTCACCGGCGTTGTGCAGGGCGTGGGTTTTCGGCCCTTTGTCTGGCACCTGGCCCAGCGGCTTGGCCTGCACGGCTGGGTGCGCAACGATGCCCAGGGCGTCGAAATCCTGGCCCAGGGCAGTCCGCCCGCTTTAGCCGAAATGCTGGTGCGCCTGCGCACTGAGGCGCCGCCGCTGGCGCGAATTGACAGCGTGCTGGCGCACGACCTGGTGGCAGAACCATTTGCGGCGTTCAGCATCATCGCCAGCCAGTCGGGCCAGGCCGCCACCGCCATTGGCCCCGACGTGGCGGTTTGCAATGACTGCCTGCTTGAGCTGTTCAGCCCATCCAACCGGCGCTATCGCCACGCCTTCATCACCTGCACCCATTGCGGCCCGCGCTTTACCATCACCCGCGCCCTGCCCTACGACCGCCCACAAACCAGCATGGCAGCGTTCCCGCTGTGCCCGGCCTGCAGCTTGGACTACACCGCGCCCGACAACCGGCGTTTTCATGCCGAGACCACCTGTTGCCCGCAATGCGGCCCGCGCTTGAAATTGTCTGGTGCCCAGGGCCAACTGCTGGCAGGCGACCCCATTGCGCGCACCCTGGCGCTGCTGCAAGCCGGCCAGATCGTTGCCATCAAAGGCCTGGGCGGTTTCCACCTGGCCTGCGATGCGCGCAACGCGCAGGCCGTGGCGCGACTGCGTCAGCGCAAAAACCGCGAGGCCAAACCTTTTGCCGTGATGCTGGCCAACACCGCCAGCGTGGCACCCTATGCGGAAATTGGTCATTGCGAACCGCAAGAGTCAAGCACGTCGCCGCGCACGAACCTTGCACCCGACATCGTCACTGCGAGCCCCCCGTACCTGGTCCGATACCGCACACGGACCTTGAACAGAGACTTCGTCATCGCGA
>NZ_JACUUE010000142.1 GCF_014859475.1 Rhodoferax sp. | reverse complement strand
GGTGACAGGGTGGACTACAAAAGCGCCGGCAAAGCGCCATCGCTTGAAGTGCCGCCCGACCTGACGCAGCTCTCGCGCGAGACGCGTTATGTGGTGCCTGGCAGCGCCATCACGGCCTCCAGTTTCCAGATCGGCCAAAGCAGCGGACAGACCACGCCGACCGCGGCCAGCGCGCTGGGTGATGTCCGCATCGAGCGCGCCGGTACCCAGCGCTGGCTGGTGATCAGCCGCCCCGCCGACGCACTGTGGCAACCGGTGAAAGACTTCTGGCTGGAAAACGGCTTTTTGCTGGTAATGGAGCAGGCCAACCTGGGCATCATGGAAACCGATTGGGCCGAAAACCGGGCCAAAATTCCACAGGACATCATCCGCAGCACCATTGGCAAGGTGTTCGATTCGCTGTATTCCACCGGTGAGCGTGACAAGTTCCGCACCCGGCTGGAGCGCAATGCCAGCGGCGGCACCGACGTTTTCATCAGCCACCGCGGCATGGTCGAGGTTTATAACAGCACGGCCAAAGACCAGACCGTGTGGCAGCCGCGCGCTGCCGACCCCGAGCTCGAAGCCGAATTTCTGCGCCGTCTGATGGTCAAGCTAGGTGTCTCCGAAGAACAATCCAAAGCCGTCATTGCCGCTGGGCCAGTCACCCAAAGTGCCCGCATCGACACCGTGAGCGGTCAGCCGGTGGTACGCCTGGACGACAACTTTGACCGCGCCTGGCGCCGCGTGGGCCTGGCGCTTGACCGCACCAACTTCACCGTGGAAGACCGCGACCGCAGCCAGGGCGTTTATTTTGTGCGCTATGTGGTGCCCAACGCCGACAAGGCCGAGCCTGGCTTCTTTGGCAAGCTCTTTGGCGGCTCCGCCAAAGAAAGTGCGCCACAAAAATTCAAGGTTTCTGTGGTCAGTCAGGACAACACCAGCTTGGTGTCGGTGCAAAATGCCGACGGCAGCGCTGCCGCCACCGCAGATGCCCAGCGCATCGTGAAGGTGCTTGCGGAAGACCTCAAGTAAGAAACAGGGAAATTGTCACTGCGAGCCATCCGTACCTGGCCCGATACCGCACACGGACCTTGAACAGAAACTCCGTCATCGCGAGGCCGCAGGCCGTGGCGATCCATGCAGTCCGGAAGTCATGGATTGCCGCGCTTCGCTCGCAATGACGGGGATGTTCATGGAAAGGCCGCAGGCCGTGGCGATCCAGGCAGTCCGGAAGTCATGGATTCACTGCGTTCGCAATGACGGCGCTCCGCACGCAACGTCCATGGAGCTGTTATTCACTCAAGCCAGTGGGTGAACTCTGAAACCGCCACACGCGGGGTGCGAAAGCTGTTGACCAGCTGATCGGCCTCGGCGTAGCCCAGCGCCATGCCGCACACCAGCATCTCTTCGGCACCGGCGCCAATGTGCGGCAGGATGATGCTGGCAAAACTGTTCCAGGCGGCCTGCGGACAGGTGTCAAGACCCCTGGCACGCGCTGCCACCATGATGTTCTGCAAGAACATGCCGTAATCCAACAGCGAGCCGCGCCCCATGACCCGGTCGATGGTGAACATCAAACCCACCGGGGCGTCAAAAAAGCGGTAGTTGCGCTGGTGTTGCGCGTGCATTTTGTCTTTGTCGCCCTTGCCAATGCCCAGCAGGTTGTACAGGCCCCAGCCGTTTTCGCGGCGCCGGTCGATGTAGGGGCTGACCCACTTTTCGGGGTAATAGTCGTATTCTTCGCGGTACTCGGCGGCCAGCGCCGGGTTGGCGCGCAGCGCATCATGGGCAGCACAGACCTTGCTCACCAATGTAGCGCGGCTCTCGCCTTGCAGCACATAGACCTTCCAGGGCTGGGTGTTGGTGCCCGACGGCGCCCGGCTCGCCACCTGCAGGATGTCATGCAGGGTTTGCTGCGGCACGGCTTGTTGGGTAAAGGCGCGGGTGGACATGCGCGAGGTGATGGCGGTGTCCACGGTGGCCACGTGCAAATCTGCGGCCGGCAATTTTTCTGTTGTCAAACGAGTGTCTCCAAAACGGTTTTGAGTGGCTGGGGGAGCGCTGTGGGTCGGCGCGTGGCACGGTCCACATACACGTGAATGAAGTGGCCCTTGGCGGCAGTTAGCGGCGCGCCCTGCGCAAACAGGCCGACTTCGTAGCGCACGCTGGAGTTGCCCAACCGCGCCACGCGAATGCCGGCATCCACATTTTGTGGAAACGCCAGCGGCTCGAAATAGTTGCACTGGGTTTCGATCACCAGGCCGATGGTGCTGCCGTGTTCAATGTCGAGCACGCCCTGCTCGATCAGGTAGGCGTTGACCGCGGTGTCGAACCAGCTGTAGTAAATGACATTGTTGACATGGCCGTAGGCATCGTTGTCCATCCAGCGCGTGCTGATGGTTCGGAATACCTTGTAGGCGCTGCGTGGTTCAGGTTGAGGTTTGTGCATGGTGCACTATTTTCGCTCCTTCAGCAGGTCGCGCAAACGCTTTGGCGCGGGCACCAGCGGTGTGCGGCTGCGCGTCCAGGCGCCCTGCTCGGACGGCGACAGGGCGCGGCCCCGGCTCATGAACCACGACGCCAGCTTGTACAGCCCGCTGCGGCTATACACCTGCGCCCAGGCATTCCACACCGCTGTGCCTGCCACGGTGCGGCCAGCGCCACTGCCGCGCAAGGTGGCGTCTTCGCTTTCGGGCTTGGCTTGCGACTCGTTGCGCAAGCGCACCAGAATGTCGGTGATCGGAATCTTGACCGGGCACACTTCAACACAGGCGCCGCACAACGTGGAGGCGAAGGCCAGCGGGTAGGTGGCATCGAGCCCCAGCATGTGCGGCGAAATGATGGCGCCGATCGGCCCTGGGTAGGTGGTGCCATAGGCGTGGCCGCCAATGCGCGCATACACCGGGCAGTGGTTCATGCAGGCGCCGCAGCGGATGCACTTGAGGGTTTCGCGCAGCTCTTCGTCGGCATAGGCCTGGGTGCGGCCGTTGTCGAGCAGGATCAGGTGAACTTCTTCGGGGCCGTCTTTTTCGCCGGGCTTGCGCGGGCCGCTGATCAGATTGAAATAGGTGGTGACCGCCTGGCCGGTGGCCGAACGCGCCAGCAGGCTGTAGAGCGGCGGCACGTGTTCGAGTTTTTCCACCACTTTTTCGATGCCGGTAATGGCTATATGCACCTTGGGCACGGTGGTGCACATGCGGCCGTTGCCCTCGTTTTCGACCAGGCACAGGGTGCCGGTCTCGGCCACGCAAAAGTTGACGCCCGACAAGCCGATGTCGGCATCGGCAAACTTGCGCCGCAGCACCCGGCGCCCAATGCGGATCAGCGCATCGACGTCTTCGGTGTAGGCCACGCCGGGGATTTCCTTGGCAAACAGTTCGGCAATGGCTTGCTTGGTCTTGTGGATGGCCGGCATGATGATGTGCGACGGCGCCTCGCCGGCCAACTGCACGATGTACTCGCCCATGTCGGATTCCAGCGCCTCGATGCCCGCCGCCTCCATGGCGTGGTTGAAGCCTACTTCTTCGCTGACCATCGACTTGCCCTTGATGACCGTCTTGGCTTTCACCCGTTGCGCGATAGCCAGGGCGATGGCGTTGGCCTCGTCGGGGTTTTGTGCCCAGTGCACCTGGACGCCGTTGGCGGTGAGCTTGGCCTCTAGTTGCTCCAGCAAGCGCGGCAGATGCGCCAGGCTATAACGGCGAATCTCCGAACCCAGCTCGCGCAGACCCTGCAACTCGTCCTGATCCGGGAACTGGGCGCGCCGCTTGGCCTGCAAAAAGTCCATGGCGCCGCGAAAATTCTTGCGCTGGCCCGGATCGTTGAGCACGCCGTGGCTGCGCGCCTTGAAATCTTCCATCGGGTGGATTTTGATGACCTGGCTCATGCGGCTGCTCCTGAGGTAACGTGGTCGGCGTGGCACAACAGCACCACCAGTTCACGCGGGCCGTGGGCGCCATAGGCCAGCGTTTGCTGGATGTCGGCGGTTTTGGACGGGCCGCAGATGAGCAAGGCGTTGGTTGGCAAACCGTTCGCCCAGCCCTCTGCCGTCATGGCGGAATAAAAATCTGCGTGGATGGTCGCCACATCGAGCAGCACAAAGTGCACCGACGGCACCAGGCTCATCAGTCGCGGCTCTTGCGGTGTCGGCCACAAAATCAGGCTGCCAATTTCAGCAATGGCGCTTTTGGCCAGCGTGAGCGACGCATCGATTTCATCAAACAGCACGTCGCGCCAGGAATCAATGGACTCGGCATAGCGTTTGAGTTCCAGATTGGCGGGCTGGCGTGCTTCCAGCTCGGCACCGTGCGGCGTGTCGCTGCCAATCAACAAATTACGCAGGCCTTTTTCGGCCATCAGGCGCAACAAGAGTTCGGGCCAATCGGCCACGGTGGTGTCGTGCACCTCGGTCTTGACGGCTTCGAGCGCAGCACGCCAGCGGGCCACGCGCTGGGCACTGTCTTCATGGCGTTGGTGCGCATCAAACCAGGCACTCACAGCGGGCAGCGGCAGCGGCGCTGGCGTGGCAGGGGCGCGCAACCGCGCCAGGATGCTGCTGCGCGCGTTGGCTTCGGCCGCTGCGGTGGGGCGCAAGGTGGCGTTCATGCGGCATCTCCTGAAGTGGCTTGTTCCGTGGTTCGGCGCCACAAAAAGCTGGCCATGTGTTCACCCGGCAAAGTTGCCTTGGGCAAGCCGGCCAGTTCATCCTGCTTGGCAGCGCGGCCGGTGATGTTGAGCATGCAGCCGCAGTCGGCACTGACCACACGCTCGGCGCCGGTGTCGCGGATGGCGGCCACCTTGTCGTTGACGATGGCCTCGGAAATATCGGGGTAGCGCATGGCAAAGGTGCCGCCAAAGCCGCAGCATTCCTCGATGCGCGCCTGCTCTACCATATTCACCTGGGCCAGGCGGTCGAGCAGCGCCATACTGGTCTCATGCACGCCCATTTCGCGGCGCGCGTGGCAGGAGGTGTGCAGCGCGATGGTGCAAGGCGCGCCCAGGTCAGGCTGGCTGAAATTGACCACGTGCACCAAAAATTCGGTGAGTTCATAAACCCGCTCGGACAAGTCCACCGCCTTGGCGTGCAACACAGGGTCGTCGGCAAACAGGTGCGGGTAATGCTTGCGGATCATGCCGCCACACGAGCCCGACGGAATCACCACCGGCCAGGGCTCGACGAACAGGTTGAGCTGCTGCAAGGCCACGGCGCGCGCCTCGTCCGGAAAACCGCTGCTGTGCGCCGGCTGGCCGCAGCAGGTTTGCGCTTCCAGGTAATGCACCCGGATGCCCTCGCGCTCGAGCAGGCGCACGGTGTCCAAGCCCGCCTCGGGGGTGAATTGGTCAATCAGACAAGTGGCAAACAGGTAAACGTCGGTCGGTTTGGGTGGATAGGTCCGCGCCTCAAAAGTGCTTGGGGTCATCAATCAGTCTCCTCGTATTAAATTGCACGCAGTTGGCTTGCAAGACTGGATTGTTAAACATTTGGCTATTTTGAGCTTGTGATATTTGCCGAGCCGGTTTGTCAAAAATTTCAAACGCCCAGAGCGGTCGCCTGCGTTGAGGGTGATCGTTCAGCGCACAGCGCCGGCTCCGGGCTTGCGCTTTGCGCCATCCGGGCTACGGCAGCGGCCAGCGCTGGGCGTGGTGCAATGCCGAGCGGAACGTGGCCAACTGAATTTGCACCGTTTCCTCGATCTGGCGGCCGTAACCACCCGCCATGACAAACGCCAGCGGAATGCGACGCTGCGCGCACCAATCGAACACACACTGATCACGCGCCGCCAGCCCGGCCTGCGTCAAGGCCAGGCGGCCCAGCCGATCGCCCGCGTAGGGGTCGGCGCCGGCCAGGTACAGCACCAAAGCCGGCTCGAAGCGCTGGCCCAGCGTTTGCAGCGCCGTCGCCAGCGCGGCCAGGTAGTCGTCATCGCCGCAGCCGTCGGGCAGCGCCACATCCAGGTCGCTGGCCTCCTTGCGAAACGGAAAGTTCTTGTCGCCATGCAGCGACAGCGTGAACACCGTGTCGTCGTGCTGAAAGATGTGCGCCGTGCCGTTGCCCTGGTGCACATCGAGGTCGATCACCGCCACCTTCAACACCTGGCGATGCCGACGCAGCCACTCGGCTTGCGCCAGTCGGGCAGCCACTGCCACGTCGTTGAAAACACAAAAACCGCCGCCCTTGTCGGCGTAGGCGTGGTGCGTGCCGCCCGCCAAATTGGCCGCCACCCCGCTTTGCAAGGCCGAGCGCACCGCCGCCACCGTGGCGCCTACCGAGCGGCGCGCCCGCTCCACCATGAAGTCACTCCAGGGAAAACCAATTTCACGCAGCGCCGCGGCACTGATCCGGCCACTGGCCAGACGCTCTATGTAATCAGGCGTGTGCACCAGCGCCAGTTGGCCATCGCTGGTCACGGGGGCTTCCAGCAGCTCGACCCCTGGCAAATGCTGTTTGATGGCTTCGCGCAGCATGGCGTATTTGGCCATGGGAAAGCGATGGCCCTCGGGCAACGGCAGCACGAAATGGTCGGAGTAAAAGGCTTGCATGCGCCTATTTTGACTTGCTGAGGATGCCTGCAGACTTGAGGATGTCGCCATTGCGAGCCGCCCGAATCCGGCCCAATACCGCACACGGACCTGGAACAGAGACC